>NZ_CP160403.1:3121428-3433571 GCF_040782645.1 Streptomyces sp. HUAS ZL42 | reverse complement strand
GGTGCTGCGTCGCTCGCGTGGGGTGGAAGTGGGGAAAACCCGGACGCGATGGCCGGTCCCGACCTACTCTCGAGTTGTGCCAGGCGCGTCGGGTCGGGTGCTTGTTGTGGACGACAACAAGGTCATCCGCCAGTTGATCAGGGTCAATCTCGAGCTGGAGGGGCTCGAGGTCGTGACCGCGGCCGATGGTGCCGAGTGTCTGGATGTCGTTCATCAGGTGCGGCCCGACGTAGTCACCCTGGATGTGGTCATGCCGCGGCTGGACGGGCTTCGGACTGCCGCTCGGCTGCGTGCCGATCCGCGGACCCGTGATCTTCCCCTCGCCATCGTCAGTGCCTGCACACAGTACGAGGTCGAAACCGGGCTCGATGTCGGCGTCGACGCCTTCCTCGCCAAACCCTTCGAGCCGACGGAACTCGTACAGCTCGTACGGCAGTTGGTCGAGCGGAGGCGTGCCCGGGGGAGTGGCGGGGCGAGTGCCTCGGTGTTGGAGAGCGCGCTGGGCGACGAGGACAGCGAGCCGGTCGGCCACGCCGGCGGCTGAGGCCGGGCAGATCTGCCATCGCACCTCACCTCGCCTCGCCGCATCCAGCCTCACGAATCGCTTCCTCCTTGCTTCGGCCCAGGGCGCTGCCCGAGTGCCCTCACGCCCACTCCGGCCATCCGGACCTGCGCCGTTCCCACGTCTGTCGAGCCCCACACCGCCCGCCGCCTCCCCCACCCGTCCACATCCCGGACCCCTGCCCAAACCGACTCGCCTACCCACCCCCCTCCTCCCCTACGCTTGTCCCGTGACCCCCGTCGAGCTCTCGCGCACCGTGCTGCACGCGGTGCGTCGTGCTGTGGACGAGGGGGAGCTGAGCGTGACTGTTCCCGAGCGGGCCGTGGTGACGGTCCCGGGGCCGGGTGGCTGTGGTGACTACGCCACCAACATCGCCCTGCAGCTCGCCCACCCCGCCGGACAGCCCCCGCGGCGCGTGGCCGAGGTGCTCCTCCCTTATCTCAGCCATGCCGAAGGCGTCACCGACGTCGAGATCACCGGGCCCGGTTTCCTCAACATCAGCCTCGACTCCGGTTCCGCGACGGCCGGTCTTGTGCGCCGCATCCTTGGCGACGGTCTGCGGTACGGGCACTCCGACGCGCTCGCCGGGCAGATCGTCCGGCTCCATGTGCCGTACGAAGTGCGTGCCGAGGTCCTTGCCGACACGCTGGAGCGCGTCATCGGCTCGCAGGGCGGTCGTGTCGAGATCGATCACCAGGAGCCCGTGAACCTACGGCCCGTCCCCGCCCCCGAGGACCCCGCCCCCCTCGGGCCCGACGCCGCCCGCTGGGCCCTGCTCCATCCCGCTCCGCACGACCGGCCCCGGATCAGCGCCGAGCATCTCGTCCAGCGGGAGAGCAATCCCCTCTTCCGCGTCCGTTACGCCCACGCCCGCACCAGGGCCATCAGCCGCAACGCCGCCGACCTCGGTTTCGGACCGGAGTCGGGGTCGGAGTCGCTCGTCGCCGACGCCGAGCCCACCGATTCCCGCCCCCGTCCCCGTCCCATCACCCCCATCATCCCCATCACGCCTACCGCGCCCTCCACCCTTCTCCTCACCACCCTCGCCGACCACCCCCGCATCCTCACCGCCACCGCCGCCGCCCGCACCCCCCACCGTCTCGCCCGGCACCTCGTCACCGTCGCCGATGCCGCCCTCGTCTTCCTGCCCACCGTGCTCCCCCGGGGCGCGGAGAAACCCTCGGCCGCCCACCGTGCCCGGCTCGCCCTCGCCGAAGCCGCCGGGACGGTGCTGGCCGGCGGCCTGTCCCTGCTCGGCATCGACGCACCCGACCACCTCTGAGAGAGCCGAAGAGAGAGCAATGAGCCGTTCCGCACATCCCGCCGGGCCCCGTCACGCCGATGTCCTGCCCGAGGGGCACTACTCCGCTCCGCCCACGGACCTCAACGCCCTCGACCCCAAGGTGTGGGCCCAGACCGTCAACCGGAACAACGAAGGCGTTCTCACCGTCGGCGGCATCGACGTCAAGCAGCTCGCCGAGGAGTTCGGCACGCCCGCCTACATCCTCGACGAGGCCGACTTCCGGGAGCGGGCCCGCGCGTGGCGCACCGCCTTCGGGGCTGACGCCGACGTCTTCTACGCCGGCAAGGCGTTCCTGTCCCGTGCCGTCGTGCGGTGGCTGCACGAGGAGGGGCTCAATCTCGACGTCTGCTCGGGCGGCGAGCTCACCACCGCCCTCTCCGGCGGCATGCCCGCCGACCGCATCGCCTTCCACGGCAACAACAAGTCGGCGGACGAGATCGAAAGGGCCGTCCGCGCCGGCGTCGGGCGCATCGTCCTCGACTCCTTCCAGGAGATCGTCCGCGTCGCGCACATCGCCCAGTCCCTCGGGAAGCGGCAGCGGGTCCAGATCCGTATCACCGTCGGCGTCGAGGCACACACCCACGAGTTCATCGCCACCGCCCACGAAGACCAGAAGTTCGGCATTCCGCTCGCCGGCGGGCAGGCCGCCGAGGCCGTGCGCCGCGCCCTTCAGCTCGACGGGCTCGAGCTGATCGGGATCCACTCCCACATCGGGTCGCAGATCTTCGACATGTCCGGGTTCGAGGTCGCCGCCCATCGTGTGGTCGGCCTGCTCAGGGACATTCGCGACGAGCACGGTGTCGAGCTGCCGGAGATCGACCTCGGCGGCGGGCTCGGTATCGCGTACACGAGTGACGACGATCCTCGCGAACCCCACGAGATCGCCAAGGCGCTGACCGAGATCGTCACCCGCGAGTGCGATGCCGCCCGCCTGAGCACCCCCCGTATCTCCGTCGAGCCGGGCCGTGCCATCGTCGGGCCCACCGCCTTCACGCTGTACGAGGTCGGCACCATCAAGCCGCTCGACGGGCTGCGGACGTACGTCTCCGTCGACGGCGGCATGTCCGACAACATCCGCACCGCGCTGTACGACGCCGAGTACAGCGTCGCCCTCGTCTCCCGCACCTCCGACGCCGAGCCGATGCTCGCCCGCGTCGTCGGCAAGCACTGTGAGAGTGGCGACATCGTGGTGAGGGACGCGTTCCTGCCGGCCGACCTGGCACCGGGTGACCTCATCGCCGTACCCGCCACGGGTGCCTACTGCCGCTCCATGGCCAGCAACTACAACCACGTGCTCCGTCCGCCCGTCGTCGCGGTGAACGACGGCGAGGCCCGTGTGATCGTCCGCCGGGAGACGGAGGAGGACCTCCTGCGTCTCGATGTCGGATGAACCGAAACAAAAACCGGAAGCAGGCGCCGGAAACAAGAACCGGAAACCGCCGGAAAGCATCGGGGCGGAAGATCTCCTGTCTTCCACCCCTCTGCAAATGAAATAGATGTCTCACAATCCGGACGAAGCATAGAAACTCCCGTCCGGTGAGTGAGACTGGTCCAACCGTAGACGGTATGAGGAAACGAGGTCGGATGATGCGTACGCGTCCGCTGAAGGTGGCGCTGCTGGGCTGTGGGGTTGTCGGCTCAGAGGTGGCGCGCATCATGACGACGCACGCCGACGACCTCGCCGCCAGGATCGGCGCCCCGGTGGAGCTGGCGGGCGTGGCCGTCCGCCGGCCCTCCAAGGTCAGGGAGGGCATCGACCCGAGCCTGGTCACCACCGACGCCACCGCGCTCGTCAAACGTGGGGACATCGACGTCGTCGTCGAGGTCATCGGCGGTATCGAGCCCGCCCGTACCCTCATCACCACCGCCTTCGAGCACGGGGCGTCCGTCGTCTCCGCCAACAAGGCCCTCCTGGCCCAGGACGGGGCCGCCCTGCACGCCGCCGCCGAGGAGCACGACAAGGACCTCTACTACGAGGCCGCTGTCGCCGGTGCCATCCCGCTGATCCGGCCGCTGCGCGAGTCGCTCGCCGGCGACAAGGTCAACCGGGTGCTCGGCATCGTCAACGGGACCACCAACTTCATCCTCGACAAGATGGATTCCACTGGGGCGGGGTATCAGGAGGCGCTCGACGAGGCCACCGCCCTGGGGTACGCGGAGGCCGACCCGACCGCCGACGTCGAGGGGTTCGACGCCGCCGCCAAGGCCGCCATCCTCGCCGGAATCGCCTTCCACACGCGCGTGCGTCTCGACGACGTCTACCGCGAGGGCATGACCGAGGTCACCGCCGCGGACTTCGCCTCCGCCAGGGAGATGGGCTGCACCATCAAGCTGCTCGCCATCTGCGAGCGGGCCGAGGACGGGGAGTCCGTCACCGCGCGCGTGCACCCCGCGATGATTCCGCTGAGCCACCCGCTCGCCTCCGTGCGCGGCGCGTACAACGCCGTGTTCGTCGAGTCGGATGCTTCCGGACAGCTGATGTTCTACGGGCCCGGCGCCGGCGGCGCCCCCACGGCCTCCGCGGTGCTCGGCGACCTCGTCGCCGTCTGCCGCAACCGCCTCAGCGAGGCCACCGGGCCCGGCGAGTCGGCGTACGCCGCGCTGCCCGTGTCGCCCATGGGGGACGTCGTCACGCGCTACCACATCAGCCTTGACGTTGCCGACAAACCGGGTGTTCTCGCCCAGGTCGCCACCGTGTTCGCCGAGCACGGGGTGTCCATCGATACGGTTCGGCAGCAGGGCAAGGACGGCGAAGCATCCCTCGTCGTCGTGACCCACCGTGCGTCCGACGCATCCCTCTCCGGGACGGTCGAGGCGTTGCGCAAGCTCGACACCGTGCGGGGTGTCGCCAGCATCATGCGGGTTGAAGGAGAGTAACCAGCAATGACCCACCAGTGGCGCGGAATCATCGAGGAGTACCGGGACCGGCTGCCGGTTTCCGACACCACGCCGGTCGTGACGCTCCGCGAGGGCGGCACGCCCCTCGTGCCCGCGCAGGTGCTCTCCGAGCGCACGGGCTGCGAGGTCCACCTCAAGGTGGAGGGCGCCAACCCCACCGGGTCCTTCAAGGACCGCGGCATGACCATGGCCATCAGCAGGGCCAAGGAGGAGGGCGCGAAGGCCGTCATCTGCGCCTCCACCGGCAACACGTCGGCCTCCGCGGCCGCTTACGCCGTGCGCGCGGGTATGGTTTCGGCCGTTCTCGTTCCGCAGGGGAAGATCGCGCTCGGCAAGATGGGCCAGGCGCTCGTCCACGGCGCCAAGATCCTGCAGGTCGACGGCAACTTCGACGACTGCCTCACCCTTGCCCGCAAGCTCAGCGACAACTACCCGGTGGCGCTGGTCAATTCGGTCAATCCGGTACGTATCGAGGGGCAGAAGACCGCCTCGTTCGAGATCGTGGACATGCTCGGCGACGCCCCGGACATCCACGTCCTGCCGGTGGGCAACGCGGGCAACATCACCGCGTACTGGAAGGGTTACACGGAGTACGCCGCCGACGGTGTCGCGAAGCAGACCCCGCGCATGTGGGGTTTCCAGGCCTCCGGCAGTGCTCCGATCGTGCGCGGCGAGGTCGTCAAGGACCCCTCGACCATCGCCACGGCGATCCGTATCGGCAACCCCGCGTCCTGGCAGTACGCCCTTCGGGCGAGGGACGAGTCCGGCGGTCTCATCGACGAGGTGACGGACCGTGAAATCCTGCGCGCCTACCGGCTGTTGGCCTCGCAGGAGGGTGTCTTCGTGGAGCCCGCGTCCGCCGCGTCCGTCGCCGGCCTGCTGAAGGCCGCCGAGCAGGGCAAGGTCGACCCGGGACAGACCATCGTGTGCACCGTCACCGGCAACGGGCTCAAGGACCCCGACTGGGCCGTCGCGGGCGCCCCGCAGCCCGTCACCGTCCCGGTCGACGCGGCGACGGCGGCCGAGCGCCTCGGGCTCGTCTGACGAGGCGCGACGGGTCCTGGCGAGGGGTAACCCCCATCGGGGGTGCACAGGGGGCCTACGACACGCATCGTGCGCCTCCTGTGCGCCCTATGTCGCGGCAGAACCCACCTTCGATAGGCTGTACTGAACCCGCCCGCCGCATATGCCTCCGCATATGGACGGTGCCGCGCCGTCTCCGCGGCCCGGAAGCGGTCCCGAGGGGCCTCCCGTATGTCCCCGAGGGTCCTCCCGTACGTATCGAATGTCATTCGACAATCTCGCAGCTCAAGGAGTTCATCGAGCGATGGCCGGTCCAGCGTTCCGCGCCGCCGCCGTCCGGGTGCGCGTCCCCGCCACCAGCGCCAACCTCGGCCCGGGCTTCGACGCCCTCGGCCTGTCGCTGGGGCTCTACGACGACGTGGTCGTCCGGGTGGCCGACGCCGGGCTGCACATCGACATCGCGGGTGAGGGCGGCGAGACGCTGCCACGTGACGAGAGCCACCTTCTCGTACGCTCCCTGCGTACCGCCTTCGACCTGCTGGGCGGCCAGCCGCGCGGACTGGAGATCGTCTGCGCCAACCGCATCCCGCACGGCCGCGGCCTGGGCTCCTCCTCCGCCGCCATCTGCGCCGGCATCGTCGCCGCGCGCGCCGTGACCATAGGCGGCGAGGCCAGGCTCGACGACGCGGCCCTCCTGGAGCTCGCCACCGAGATCGAGGGCCACCCCGACAATGTGGCGGCCTGTCTGCTCGGCGGTTTCACGCTCTCCTGGATGGAGGCCGGTGCCGCGCGGGCGATCAGGATGGAGCCCGCCGATTCCATCGTTCCGGTGGTTTTCGTGCCCGGAAAGCCGGTCCTGACCGAGACCGCGCGCGGCCTGCTCCCGCGCACCGTGCCGCACGTCGACGCCGCCGTGAACGCGGGCCGGGCGGCCCTGCTCGTCGAGGCCCTGACCAGGCGCCCCGAGCTGCTGCTGCCCGCCACCGAGGACCGCCTCCACCAGGAGTACCGCGCACCGGCCATGCCGGAAAGCGCGGCGCTGGTGGAGCGGCTGAGAGCGGACGGCATCCCCGCGGTGATCTCCGGCGCGGGCCCCACCGTGCTGGCGCTGGCCAACGACGACAGCGCCGACAAGGTGGCCCATCTGGCGGGCGACGGCTGGGCCGCCAACCGCCTGGAGCTCGACGCGCAGGGAGCGGTCGTGCTGCCGCTCGCACCCTCCGGTGACATTTAAAAGCGCACGGTTGCCGGATTTCGAGAGGGGGAATGTTTGTTGGATCCGGTAGTGTTAACCTCAAGTCTGCACCCGACCCCACCATGGCGAGGTGCTTCGTGTCCCCGTCCGGGACAGACATTCTTCCGGGAGCCTCCCAAGCCACTCCGTGTTCCGTACGTCGTACCTGGGCAGTACGCCGTACGCGGGCGCTGAGCAGGCCGCCGGGCACGCTCCGGAACAGGTGCGACCACACCACGTGACACCGAGTGTCACGGCTCGAGGAAGCGCCGTCACCAGAAATCTCTTCCGCCGCTTTGGCGGACCACCGCCCCGGCTTCGTCCACACCACAGGGACAGGAGCCGGACAGCACAACCGGTCGCCGAGCCAGACAGGCCGACGTCCGCTCCAGGGAAGGACCCTTCGTGAGCGACACCACCGATCTGATGGGCGCACGTGTCGAGGAGACCGCTGCCGCGCCCGCCACGGACGCCTCCGCGCCTGCCAGCGGTGCCGGCTCCCGGCGGCGCCGCGGTACCGGCCTCGAGGGCATGGTGCTGGCCGAGCTGCAGCAGGTCGCATCCGGCCTCGGCATCAGGGGCACCGCGCGCATGCGCAAGAGCCAGCTGATCGAGGTCATCAAGGAGGCGCAGGCGGGAGGGGGCGCCCCGGCCGCGAAGACCGCTTCTGACGCCGACGCCACCGAGACCAAGCCGAAGCGCCGCGCCACCTCCCGCGCTCGTACGGGCGAAGAGGCCGCCGAGAAGAAGGCGGAGAAGTCGGCCGAGGCACCCGCCGAGAAGGCCGTGGCCCAGCAGCAGATCGAGATTCCCGGCCAGCCCGCCGCAGGCGACGAGGCCCCCGCGGAGCGCAGGCGCCGCCGGGTCACCGCCGAGGCCGGCAGCCCGGAGACGGTCACCGCCGAGGCCAAGAGCGAGCCGAAGACCGAGGCCCCCGTCCAGGCCCAGCCGCAGGGCGAGGCCAAGGGCGACGCGGGCGACGGCGAGGGCCGCCGCCGCGACCGCCGCGACCGCGGCGAGCGCGGCCGTGACCGCGACCGCCGGGGCAAGGGCGACGACCAGCAGGGCCAGGGCGGCCAGCAGCGCCAGCAGGGCCAGCAGCAGGGCGGCGGCCGCCAGGACCGGGGCGCCGGTCCGCAGGACGACGACGACTTCGAGGGCGGCCGCCGTGGCCGTCGGGGCCGTTACCGCGACCGTCGGGGCCGTCGTGGCCGTGACGAGATCGGCAGCGAGCCGCAGATCGCCGAGGACGACGTCCTGATCCCGGTCGCGGGCATCCTGGACATCCTCGACAACTACGCCTTCATCCGTACGTCGGGCTACCTGCCGGGTCCGAACGACGTGTACGTCTCCCTCGCCCAGGTCCGCAAGAACGGTCTGCGCAAGGGTGACCACGTCACGGGTGCGGTCCGTCAGCCCAAGGAAGGCGAGCGGCGCGAGAAGTTCAACGCGCTGGTCCGTCTGGACTCCGTCAACGGCATGGCGCCCGAACACGGCCGTGGCCGCCCGGAGTTCAACAAGCTGACCCCGCTGTACCCGCAGGACCGGCTCCGCCTGGAGACCGACCCGGGCGTGCTGACCACCCGCATCATCGACCTCGTGTCGCCGATCGGTAAGGGCCAGCGCGGTCTGATCGTGGCCCCGCCGAAGACCGGCAAGACCATGATCATGCAGGCGATCGCCAACGCGATCACCCACAACAACCCCGAGTGCCACCTGATGGTCGTCCTCGTCGACGAGCGTCCGGAAGAGGTCACCGACATGCAGCGGTCGGTCAAGGGCGAGGTCATCTCCTCGACCTTCGACCGCCCGGCCGAGGACCACACCACGGTCGCGGAGCTGGCGATCGAGCGGGCCAAGCGGCTCGTCGAGCTCGGGCACGACGTGGTCGTCCTGCTGGACTCCATCACGCGTCTGGGCCGTGCCTACAACCTGGCCGCGCCCGCCTCCGGCCGCATCCTGTCCGGTGGTGTCGACTCGACCGCCCTGTACCCGCCCAAGCGCTTCTTCGGCGCCGCGCGGAACATCGAGGACGGTGGCTCGCTCACCATCCTGGCCACGGCTCTGGTCGACACCGGGTCCCGCATGGACGAGGTGATCTTCGAGGAGTTCAAGGGCACGGGCAACGCCGAGCTCAAGCTCGACCGGAAGCTCGCCGACAAGCGGATCTTCCCGGCGGTGGACGTCGACGCGTCCGGTACCCGTAAGGAAGAGATCCTGCTCGGCAACGAGGAGCTCGCCATCGTCTGGAAGCTGCGCCGGGTGCTGCACGCGCTCGACCAGCAGCAGGCGATCGAGCTGCTGCTCGACAAGATGAAGCAGACGAAGTCGAACGCCGAGTTCCTGCTGCAGATCCAGAAGACGACGCCGATGCCCGGGAACGGTGACTAGTCGCCGTTGAGCCGCCGGTTGGCTGTCGGCTGCAGGATGTCTGTGGTTGATCGCGCCCACGCGGCGGAGCCGCATATCGATACAGCCCCGCGCCCCTTTGCGGCGCTGCTGAGGCCGCCCCCCGTCAAAGAGTGACGGGGGGCGGCCTTTTGGCGCTGATGAGAGTGGGCGCCTCAGGCGCCCCTTTTGACTCTTTTCTCGCTGGGGGGACTTTCCTTGCCCATTCCCATGTCCGGCCGCGGTCGTCACAAGCGCCGGATACGCATCGCCCTGCCAGTCGCTGCGGCGGGTGTCGTCGCGGCCGTCGCCGCCGCCCTGCTGACCTCGTCCGCGAACGCCGCCACCCTGCCGGCACCGACGGTGAAGCCCGCCATGAGCTCACCGTCCTCGGCCGAGCTGGAGCGGCGCATCGAGGGCGCTCTCGCCGGTGACGACACCGTGGGGCGGACGACCACGAAGTCGTCCCTGAGCGCGAGCACCAGCAGCTCCTCGGTCAGCCCGTACATCATCGGCGGGACCGACACGACGATCACCTCGGCGCCGTGGATGGCCCAGCTCTGGTACTACGACGACAAAGGCACCGCCGACGAGAGCGACGACATCGGCTTCTTCTGCGGAGGTGCCGTCGTCGCGCCGACGAAGATCCTCACCGCCGCGCACTGCGTCAGGAACTACAACTGGTACGCCAACGGCGCGATCGTCACCGGCACCTCGCAGCTGCCGACCACGGTCACGAACGCCGACGGCAGTCAGAGCACGGACCTGCACGGCGGCACCGTCACCGGCGTGTGGCGGCAGTGGAACCACCCCTCGTACAGCGCGACGACGTTCGACAACGACATCGCCGTGCTGACCCTGCCGGTCGCGATCAAGGCCACGCCGATCCGCATGACGACTGCCGGCGACACCGCCTCCTACGCTGCCGGCACCAGCGCCAAGCTCTACGGCTGGGGCCGCACCAGCTCCACCAGCCAGGACATCTCCGAGACGCTGAAGACGGCCACGCTGCCCATCCAGTCCGACACCACCTGCGCGAACTACCACGGCGTCGACTTCGTCAAGGGCCACATGGTCTGCGCGGGCAATCCCGCCAGCGGCAGCGACACGGGCACCACAGCCGCCTGCAACGGTGACTCCGGCGGCCCGCTGGTCGTGAACAACCGGATCGTCGGAGTCGTCTCCTGGGGTGTGACGGACTGCGTCGAGGCGGGCTCGTACAGCGTCTTCAACAAGGTCTCCACGTACGTCGGCGCCGCGTACCCGCGCATCGACGACACCAACCTCAGCGGCGACCACCGAGCCGACCTGTGGGTGCGCAACGCCTCCACCAAGACCGGCTACGAGAAGGACTCCGGGGGCACCTACTTCGCCGCCCGCCAGTCCTGGGGCTACTGGGGTGCCTACAACGTCGTCCTGCAGACCGACCTCGACCGTGACGGCTACCAGGACCTGATCGCCCGCCGCAGCTCCGACGGGGACGTCTTCTGGATCCACTACGTGCAGTCCAGCGGCAGCTGGGCGACGAAGCAGATCGCCGACAACTGGAAGACCCGCACCCGCATCGTCGTCCCCGGTGACGTCACCGGCGACTACAAGCCCGACCTGCTCTCGGTCGACTCGTCCGGCGTCCTGTGGATCTACCCGGGCCGGGGCGACGGCAGCTTCGCCAGCCGCGTGCAGGTCGGCTCGGGCTGGAACCAGTACAACTTCGTGCGCGGCCACGGCGACTTCACCGGCGACGGCAAGGCCGACCTGCTGGTCCGCAACGCGAGCACCGGCTACGTGTACCTCTACAGGGGCACGGGCACAGCCGGCACGGGAGCCTTCTCCGCCCGGATCAAGGTGCGCACCTGGGGGAGCTACACCGGCTTCGACGCCGTCGGTGACGTCACCGGCGACGGCAAGGCCGACTTCCTGGCCCGCAACAGCAGCGGCACGCTGCTGCTGTATCCGGGCACCGGAAAGGCCTCCAGCGAGATCTTTGCCACACCGATCTCGGTCGGGACGGACTTCAAGCAGTACGACATCTTCGGCTGAAACCGCAGGTGAGCCGGATATGCCCGGTATCACCGATCACGCACTGTGCCCATCGCCCCAGGCGGTGGGCACAGTGCGTTGTGCAACCCTTTCCCCGGTTTCCCCGTCTGACCGGACGGGGTGACGATGGTGCGGTACAGGTCCAAAACGGACCGGGCCGACCAGGCCTGTCCCTGATCGCAGGGGGTAACCGACCG
This sequence comes from Streptomyces sp. HUAS ZL42, assembly GCF_040782645.1. GTDB lineage: Bacteria > Actinomycetota > Actinomycetes > Streptomycetales > Streptomycetaceae > Streptomyces. Next base: position 3,421,926 of record NZ_CP160403.1, on the reverse strand, counting down.
GACGAGAACCGAGGAGCACATGTCCGCCGAGAGCACGCCGGAGCCCGGCACACCGGGCGAGACCGGCACCACCGGCCCGCGCCACCGCGCCAAGGGCCGTCGCCGCAAGCCCCGTGACAGGCGCAAGGGTCTGATGATCACTGCCTGGACCGCGGCGGGCGTCCTCGTGCTGGGCGGCACCGGAGCCGGGTACGTGTACTTCAAGCTCAACGGCAACATCAAGAGCGTCGACATCGACCAGGCCCTCGGCACCGACCGGCCGACGAAGGCCGACAACGGCTCCGAGAACATCCTCGTCCTCGGCTCGGACACCCGCTCCGGCAGGAACAAGGCGCTCGGTGGCGGCACCGACGACGGCAGCGCCCGCTCCGACACGGCGATGATCGTGCACGTCTACGAGGGCCACAAGAAGGCCAGCGTGGTCTCCATACCGCGCGACACCCTCATCGACCGCCCCGAGTGCTCCGACACCAAGGGCGACACGCACGACGCCGCGGACGACGTGATGTTCAACTCCGCCTACTCCACCGGCGGCGCCGCCTGCGCGGTGAAGACGGTCGAGTCCCTCACCGGCGTCCGCATGGACCACTACCTCGAGGTCGACTTCGCCGGCTTCCAGAAACTCGTCGACGAGCTCGGCGGTGTCACGGTCACCACGAGCAAGGACATCAAGGACTCCGACAGCCACCTGAACCTGAAGGCCGGCACCCACAAGCTGGACGGCGAGCAGGCACTCGGCCTGGTCCGCACCCGGCACGGCGTCGGTGACGGCTCAGACCTCGGCCGCATCCAGCTCCAGCAGGCCTTCATCAAGGCGCTCCTCGACCAGATCAAGAGCATCAACCTCTTCGGCAACCCCAAGAAGCTGTACGACCTCGCCGACACCGCCACCAAGGCCGTGACGACCGACTCGGACCTCGGCTCGGTGAACTCCCTCATGTCCTTCGCAAACGGTCTCAAGGGCATCGGCTCCTCGAACATGACCATGGTCACGATGCCGGTCCGGTACGACCCGGCGAACCCGAACCGCGTGATCATCGAAAAGACGAAGGCCCAGCAGGTGTGGACCGCCCTCAAGAACGACCAGGCGATCCCCAGGACGGCCACGGAGGGCAACGCGGCGGGCGAGGCGGCAGGTGTCGTGACGTCGTCGTAGGCGCTCTTCATGGCGCACTCACGTGCAGGGAATACCCCGCGGCAACCCCCGGTTTTGGGTGATGGCGCCAGTCCTGGCAGACTGGTACGTCGGCTCCGGTTCACGCTTCCGCATCCCGCGGCAGCGACCCGGCGCCCTCCCGGAATCTAGGAGACACCTTGAAGCGCGACATCCACCCCGCGTACGTCGAGACGCAGGTCAGCTGCACCTGCGGCGCGTCGTTCACCACCCGTAGCACCATCGAGTCCGGCACCATCCGGGCCGAGGTCTGCTCCGAGTGCCACCCGTTCTACACGGGTAAGCAGAAGATCCTCGACACCGGTGGCCGTGTGGCCCGCTTCGAGGCCCGCTTCGGCAAGGCTGCCGGCTCCAAGAAGTAGCGAGCCCCTTTTCGCCGGTCCACGGCTGCGTCCCCTCCCGGGGTGCGCCGGGACCGGCGTTTTTGGTCGCCCGCCCTTCCCTTTTCATCCGCAGTACAGGAGCCCTGAGATGTTCGAGGCCGTCGAGGAACTCGTCGGTGAGCACGCCGACCTGGAGACGAAGCTCGCCGACCCGTCGGTCCACGCCGACCAGGCCAACGCGCGCAGGCTGAACAAGCGGTACGCCGAGCTCACCCCGATCGTCGCCACGTTCCGCTCCTGGAAGCAGACCGGCGACGACATCGACACCGCGCGCGAACTCGCCGCCGACGACCCCGACTTCGCGGCCGAGGTCAAGGATCTGGAGAAGCAGCGCGAGGAACTGACCGAGAAGCTGCGCTTCCTGCTCATCCCGCGGGACCCCAGCGACGACAAGGACGTCATCCTCGAGATCAAGGCGGGCGCGGGCGGCGACGAGTCGGCCCTGTTCGCCGGCGACCTGCTGCGCATGTACCTGCGGTACGCCGAGCGCGTCGGCTGGAAGACCGAGATCATCGACGCCACCGAGTCCGAGCTGGGCGGCTACAAGGACGTCCAGGTCGCGGTGAAGGCCAGGGGGCAGACCGAGCCCGGGCAGGGCGTGTGGGCGCGTCTGAAGTACGAGGGCGGCGTGCACCGCGTGCAGCGCGTGCCGGCGACGGAGTCCCAGGGCCGTATCCACACGTCCGCGGCGGGTGTCCTCGTCACGCCGGAGGCGGAGGAGGTCGACGTCGAGATCAATCCCAACGACCTCCGCATCGACGTGTACCGTTCCTCCGGTCCCGGCGGCCAGTCCGTCAACACCACCGACTCCGCCGTGCGCATCACGCACATCCCGACCGGAGTCGTCGCCTCCTGCCAGAACGAGAAGAGCCAGCTGCAGAACAAGGAGCAGGCGATGCGTATCCTGCGCTCCAGGCTGCTCGCCATGGCGCAGGAGGAGGCGGAGAGGGAGGCCGCCGACGCCCGCCGCAGCCAGGTCCGTACCGTCGACCGCTCCGAGAAGATCCGCACGTACAACTTCCCGGAGAACCGCATCTCGGACCACCGCGTCGGCTTCAAGGCGTACAACCTGGACCAGGTTCTGGACGGCGACCTCGACGCGGTGATCCAGGCCTGCGTCGACGCCGACTCTGCGGCGAAGCTGGCAGCCGCGTAAGGCCCTGAAGTACCGAGTACCGGAGGACGAGCGTGCAGCAAGATTTTGGGGGGCGACCCCCAAGCCCCCGCAGCGTGCTGCTCGCGGAGGTGGCCCAGGCCACCCAGCGGCTGGCCGACGCCGGCGTGCCCTCGCCGCGCAACGACGCGGAGGAGCTCGCCGCGTTCGTGCACGGCGTGAAGCGGGGCCAGTTGCACTCCGTGAAGGACTCGGACTTCGACGCCCGGTACTGGGAGGTCATCGCCCGCCGTGAGCAGCGCGAGCCGCTGCAGCACATCACCGGGCGCGCCTTCTTCCGCTACCTGGAACTCCAGGTCGGGCCCGGGGTGTTCGTGCCGCGCCCCGAGACCGAGTCCGTGGTCGGCTGGGCCATAGACGCGGTGCGCGCCATGGACGTCGTGGAACCCTGCATCGTCGACCTGTGCACCGGCTCGGGTGCCATCGCGCTCGCGCTCGCCCAGGAGGTCCCGCGCTCCCGCGTGCACGCCGTGGAGCTGTCCGAGGACGCCCTGGCATGGACCCGCAAGAACATGGAGGGGTCCAGGGTCGACCTCCGCCAGGGCAACGCCCTGGACGCCTTCCGCGACCTCGACGGCCAGGTCGACCTGGTCATCTCCAACCCGCCCTACATCCCGCTCACCGAATGGGAGTACGTCGCTCCCGAGGCGCGGGACTACGACCCCGACATGGCGCTGTTCTCCGGCGAGGACGGCCTCGACCTGATCCGCGGCCTGGAACGCACCGCACACCGTCTCCTGCGCCCCGGTGGCGTCGTTGTCATCGAGCACGCCGACACCCAGGGCGGTCAAGTGCCGTGGATCTTCACCGAGGAGCGGGGCTGGGCCGACGCGGCCGACCACCCCGACCTCAACAACCGCCCGCGCTTCGCCACGGCCCGCAAGGCGCTGCCGTGAGCACCCCGCAGACTTCATCCCAGCAGTACGTGTACGAGGAGGCCCGCTAAATGGCTCGGCGATACGACACCAACGACGCGACCGACCGTGTGACCGGCCTGCGCGAGGCCGCGTCCGCCGTCCGCCGCGGCGAGCTGGTGGTCCTCCCCACCGACACGGTGTACGGCATCGGCGCCGACGCGTTCTCCAAGGAGGCCGTCGGCGACCTGCTCGAGGCCAAGGGCCGCGGCCGCAACATGCCCACGCCCGTCCTCATCGGCTCCCCGAACACCCTGCACGGCCTGGTCACGGACTTCTCCGAGCTGGCCTGGGAACTGGTCGACGCCTTCTGGCCGGGAGCGCTCACACTCGTCGCCAAGCACCAGCCGTCCCTGCAGTGGGACCTGGGGGACACCCGGGGCACGGTTGCCGTGCGCATGCCGCTTCACCCGGTCGCCATCGAACTGCTGACGGAGGTCGGCCCGATGGCGGTCTCCTCCGCGAACCTCACGGGCCACCCGGCACCGGAGGACTGCGACGCCGCGCAGGAGATGCTCGGCGACTCCGTCTCCGTCTACCTGGACGGCGGCCCGACCCCCGGCAACGTCCCCTCGTCGATCGTCGACGTCACCCGCGAGGTGCCGCGGCTGCTGCGCGAGGGAGCAATCTCGGCCGACGAGCTGCGGAAGGTCGTACCCGACCTCGAGGTGGCCAGTTGACAGCCCCTGACGCGGGGCGTGGCATAGGCAACGGGGAAAGTGCAGCGGAGATCACGACGACATTCGTCGGGCTTCCGCGCGACAGCTTCCGCATCCTCCACGTCAGCACCGGCAACGTGTGCCGCTCGCCCATCACGGAGCGGCTGACCCGGCATTTCGTGAAACAGCGGCTCGGCGTCCTCGGTGGCGGGCTCATCGTGGAGAGCGCGGGCACCTGGGGTCACGAGGGCGCGCCCATGGAGGCCAACGCGGAGACCGTGCTGGCCGACTTCGGCGCGGACGCGTCCGGCTTCGTGGGGCGGGAACTGCTGGACGAACACGTCATCATGGCGGACCTGGTGCTGACCGCTACGCGGGATCACCGCGCGCAGGTCATCTCCATGGGGCACTCGGCGGGGCTTCGCACGTTCACGCTGAAGGAGTTCACGCGGCTCGTGCGGGCGATAGACCCGGCGACCCTCCCTCCGCTGGAGGACGGGGTGGTCGCGCGTGCGCGTGCGCTGGTGCGGGCTGCGGCGGCTCTACGCGGGTGGCTGCTGGCGCCCACGGCGGAGGCGGACGAGGTGTACGACCCGTACGGGGCGCCGTTGACGTTCTTCCGGTCGATCGGGGACGAGATACATCAGGCGCTGGATCCCGTGGTGACCGCGCTCACCGGGGTGCCCGCGCGGATGTAGGCGACTGCCGGCGGCGGCAGTGCGGTGCGCGTCAACACCGGGCGTCCCCGGGGCCCCGGGCCTACATTGGTCGTACGTCACCGTCGACGCCCCGGAGCCCACCATGTCGGTCACCCACACTGTCGAGGCCGATGTCCTGCGGCGGCAGGACCCCGAGCTCGCCGAGATCCTGTTCGGGGAGGTGGAGCGGCAGTCGACGACGCTGCAGTTGATCGCCGCCGAGAACTTCACCTCGCCGGCCGTGCTTGCCGCGCTCGGCTCGCCGCTCGCGAACAAGTACGCGGAGGGCTATCCGGGCGCACGGCACCACGGGGGCTGCGAGATCGTCGACGTCGCCGAGAGCATCGCCGTGGAGCGGGCGATGAGGCTGTTCGGGGCCGAGCACGCCAATGTGCAGTCGCACTCCGGCTCGTCGGCCGTGCTCGCCGCGTACGCCGCCCTGCTGCGGCCCGGCGACACCGTCCTCGCCCTGGGGCTGCCGTACGGCGGTCACCTCACGCACGGCTCGCCCGCGAACTTCTCCGGACGCTGGTTCGACTTCGTCCCCTACGGAGTGGACGCGGAGACCGGGTTGATCGACCACGACCAGGTCCGCGCACTCGCCCGTACGCACCGGCCCAAGGCGATCGTGTGCGGGTCGATCGCCTATCCGCGCCACATCGACTACGCCTTCTTCCGGGACGTGGCCGACGAGGTCGGCGCGTATCTCATCGCCGACGCCGCCCATCCCATCGGGCTCGTCGCCGGGGGAGCGGCGCCGAATCCGGTGCCGTACGCCGACGTCGTCTGTGCCACCACCCACAAGGTGCTGCGCGGGCCGCGCGGCGGCATGATCCTCTGCGGCTCCTCCGAACTGGCCGAACGCGTGGACCGGGCCGTCTTCCCCTTCACCCAGGGCGGCGCGCAGATGCACACCATCGCCGCGAAGGCCGTCGCCTTCGGCGAGGCGGCAACACCGGCGTTCGCCGCGTACGCCCATCAGGTGGTCGCCAACGCGAGGGTCCTGGCGGCCGGTCTCGCCGCGGAAGGGCTGGTCGTCACCACCGGCGGGACCGACACCCACCTCATCACCGCCGACACCGTGCCGCTCGGCGTCGACGGACGCACCGCCCGCGGCCGGCTCGCCGCCGCCGGCATGGTCCTGGACTGCTGCGCGCTGCCGCACGGCGACGCCCGTGGCCTGCGGCTCGGAACGGCGGCGGTCACCACGCAGGGCATGGGAGAGGAGGAGATGCGGCTGATCGCGGCGCTGCTCGCGGGGGTGCTGCGGGACGAGGTCGACGGCAAGAAGGCCCGCGAGGAGGTACGGGAGCTGACCGGCCGGTTTCCGCCCTATCCCCGCTGATCCGGGGTAGGTGCCGAAACGTACACAGCCACACGTGCAACCATCGTCGCTACCCGGAAGTCCCCAACCATATGCGTCGGGGAGGAGTCCAGTCGCTAGGGTGTGGGGCTGAGATGGCCAGCGAGATCTGTGGGGAAGCCTGTGCGTGAATACCTGCTGACGCTCTGCATCACGGCCGCGGTGACGTATCTGCTGACAGGGCCGGTACGGAAGTTCGCGATCGTGGCCGGGGCGATGCCGGAGATCCGGGCGCGCGACGTGCACCGGGAACCAACTCCGCGCCTCGGCGGGATCGCGATGTTCTTCGGCCTGTGCGCGGGCCTGCTGGTCGCGGACCACCTCACCAACCTCAGCCAGGTCTTCACCACGTCCAACGAGCCGCGGGCGCTGCTGTCCGGCGCCGCCCTGATCTGGCTGATCGGCGTCCTGGACGACAAGTTCGAGATCGACGCGCTGATCAAGCTGGGCGCCCAGATGATCGCCGCCGGCGTCATGGTCATGCAGGGTCTGACGATCCTGTGGCTGCCGATCCCGACCGTCGGCTCGGTGGCGCTGACTCAGTGGCAGGGCACGCTGCTGACGGTCGCGCTCGTCGTCATCACGATCAACGCGGTCAACTTCGTCGACGGCCTCGACGGCCTCGCGGCCGGCATGGTGTGCATCGCGGCGGCGGCGTTCTTCCTGTACGCCTACCGGATCTGGTACTCGTACGGCATCGAGGCCGCCGCCCCCGCCACTCTCTTCTCGGCGATCCTGATGGGCATGTGCCTGGGCTTCCTGCCGCACAACATGCATCCCGCGCGGATCTTCATGGGCGACTCGGGCTCGATGCTGATCGGCCTGGTGCTGGCCGCGGGCGCCATCTCGATCACCGGCCAGATCGATCCGGACGCGCTCAACCTGTACGCGGGCTCCGAGAAGGCGGCCGTGCATCAGACGGTTCCCGTCTACATCCCGCTGCTGCTGCCGTTGACGATCATCGCGATCCCGGCCGCGGACCTGATCCTCGCGATCGTGCGCCGTACCTGGCGCGGCCAGTCGCCGTTCGCCGCGGACCGAGGGCATCTGCACCACCGGCTCCTGGAGATCGGGCACTCGCACAGCCGGGCGGTGCTGATCATGTACTTCTGGTCGGCACTGATCGCGTTCGGGGCGCTCGCCTACTCCGTGAACTCGGCGTCCATGTGGATCGTGCTCGGCATCGTGATCCTCAGTGCCATCGGTCTCGTGCTGCTTCTGCTGCCGCGGTTCACGCCGCGCGCCCCGCGCTGGGCCGAGGGCTTCGTGCCGCCGCGCTACCGCCGTCGCCGGGCGGTCGACGAGCCCGCCCTTGGGCCGGCGGCGATCGTCGACGAGCCGGCGCCGGCGGAGGAGGAGCGCCGCACTCCGGTTGTTGCGGGTGTGGCGGGAGTCAACGGAGCGACCGCCATCGGCCCCCGTTCGCGCTTTCCGGACCGGCGGAACGCCGGAACGCGGCGCTGACGCCCAAGGTAAGAATCTGACTAGAACATTGCCAACTCGTGGGGGAACAAAGCCACTTGATACCGGACAAGTTGGCCCGGTTTCTGCACAGACGGGCATGCTCGCTCTCATGTGTGACAGCAAGCACAGCCGACAGGTAAAGACTGCATCAAATAGTTTGTGATACGGTTCACGAGAACCCCGGAACCGAGTTGAAGGACCGCAGTGCGACGGTCTTTTGGCGTGAGGTCTCCAATCCTCCACCGGGGACTACGCTCGTCCATGACGACACCCCTGCCCCCTGTGAAAGCGGAGTTGCCGCCATGCCGTCCAATGACGTCCGGAACCTTCTGCAGTGCGCTGTGCCCACAGCGGCTGCCGGTGTGGTCGCCGTCGCCGTCAGTGGTGCGGTGGCGGGCGGCAAGGGGGCGCTCGGCGCGGGCGTCGGTGTGCTGATCGCGATCCTGTTCATGGGGATCGGTCTCTACGTCCTCCAGTGGACGGCAAAAACGCTCCCCCAGTTGTTCCAGGCCATGGGGCTGATGCTCTATGTGGCCCAGCTCCTGCTGCTCATGATCTTCGTGGCCCTCTTCAAGGACACCTCTCTCTTCAACGCGAAGGCGTTCGCCGTCTCGCTCGTCGTCGCGACCGTTGTGTGGATGGCTGCGCAGGCTCGTGCGCATCTGAAGGCCAAGATCTTCTACATCGATCCGGACTCGGCGAAGAGTGAGAAGCCCGAGAAGACAGGGCCGTCGTCGTGAGGGGTAGGGGCGGGATAAGGGCGAGTGAGATCTCCTGCTATCGTCCGATGCCAACTGCGGCATCGTGGGCGCGGGCATCTGAGCTGACGCCTGCTCAATCGCGAGGCTCGAAGCCCCCCAGCCGCCCTCACATCCGTAACACCAGTCCGGTGCCGACCCGCGGCTGCGCGCCGCGCCGACACAACGAGGTTGCCGTACCCATGCGTCACGCCGAAGGAGCCCGCGGTGAGTGCTGACCCGACCCAGCTCGCCTTTGAGTGGGATTGCCGCATTCTGTCCGACAACGGCTGTGGCTTCCCGGCTCCGGGCCTGCACTCGTTCCTCTTCCAGCCGATCGCCACGATCGGCGGGTTCGAGTTCAACAAGGTGATGCTGCTCGCGCTCATCACCACCCTCCTGGTCGTCACCTTCTTCTGGGCGGCGTTCGGCAAGGCCAAGGTGGTCCCGGGCAAGCTGCAGATGATCGGCGAGGCCGGCTACGACTTCGTACGCCGCGGCATCGTCTACGAGACCCTCGGAAAGCGCGAGGGCGAGAAGTACGTCCCGCTCATGGTCTCGCTCTTCTTCTTCATCTGGATCATGAACATCTGGTCCGTGATCCCGATCGCCCAGTTCCCGGTGTCGTCGATCATCGCCTTCCCCGTCGTGCTGGCCGCGATCGTCTACATCACGTGGATGACGCTGACGTTCAAGAAGCACGGCTTCGTCGGCGGAATCAAGAACCTCACCGGCTACGACAAGGAACTCGGCGCGGTCCTCCCGCTCGTGGTGGTGATCGAGTTCTTCTCGAACACCCTGGTCCGGCCCTTCACGCACGCGGTGCGACTGTTCGCCAACATGTTCGCCGGCCACCTGATGCTGGTCATGTTCACCGTCGCCTCCTGGTACCTGCTGAACAGCTGGATGATCCCGGCGGCCGGCGTCTCCTTCGTCATGACCGTGGTCATGATCCTCTTCGAGCTCTTCGTGCAGGCGGTCCAGGCGTACGTCTTCGTGCTCCTCGCCTGCTCGTACATTCAGGGCGCTCTCGCCGAGCACCACTGAGCCCCGCCCCACCAACCCCCTGATCGTCCGGTGGCCAACTCCCACCGGTCCGTAAAGAGAAGGAAGAATCAGCATGGCTGCCACTGAGACCCTCGCCGCCGTCTCCGGTTCGCTCGGCTCCATCGGCTACGGCCTCGCCGCGATCGGCCCCGGCGTCGGCGTCGGCATCATCTTCGGCAACGGCACCCAGGCCCTCGCTCGCCAGCCCGAGGCGGCCGGCCTGATCCGCGCCAACCAGATCCTGGGCTTCGCGTTCTGTGAGGCGCTCGCCCTCATCGGCATCGTTATGCCGTTCGTGTTCGGTAAGTAATCACCCCTTACCCGACACGTATCGACGAAAGGCACTGATGTGATCGCCAACCTGGTACAGCTGGCGGCCGAGGAAGAGCAGAACCCGCTGCTTCCTCCGGGCCCCGAGCTGCTCGTCGGCACCATCGCCTTCGCCATCGTGTTCTTCTTCTTCTGGAAGAAGCTGCTTCCGAACATCAACAAGGTTCTGGAAGAGCGTCGTACGGCGATCGAAGGCGGTATCGAAGAGGCCGAGGCCATGAAGGTCGAGGCCCAGAGCGTCCTTGAGCAGTACAAGGCCCAGCTCGCCGAGGCCCGGCACGAGGCCGCGCGTCTGCGCCAGGAGGCGCAGGAGCAGGGTGCCGCCCTCATCGCCGAGATGCGTGCCGAGGGCCAGCGGCAGCGCGAGGAGATCGTCGCCGCCGGCCACTCGCAGATCGAGGCCGACCGCAAGGCCGCCGCGTCCGCGCTGCGTCAGGACGTCGGCAAGCTCGCCACCGAGCTGGCCGGCAAGCTCGTCGGCGAGTCCCTCGAGGACCACGCCCGGCAGAGCCGCGTCATCGACCGCTTCCTCGACGAGCTCGAGGAGAAGGCCGAGGCCGCGCGATGAACGGAGCGAGCCGCGAGGCCCTGGCAGCCGCACGCGAGCGTCTCGACGCGCTGACGGACTCCACGTCCGTCGACGCGGGCACGCTCGCCACCGAGCTGGCCGCCGTCACCGCGCTGCTCGACCGCGAGGTGTCGCTGCGTCGGGTCCTGACCGACCCGGCGCAGGCCGGTGAGGCCAAGGCCGGGCTGGCCCAGCGTCTGCTCGGCGGCCAGGTCAGCGGGGAGAGCGCCGACCTGGTGTCCGGGATGGTGCGTTCCCGCTGGTCGCAGTCGCGCGACCTGGTGGACGCCCTCGAGGAGCTGGCGAACACCGCCGACCTCACCGCCGCCCAGAAGGCCGGCGCGCTCGACGACGTCGAGGACGAGCTGTTCCGCTTCGGGCGCATCGTCTCCTCGAACACCGAGCTGCGTGCCGCGCTGACCGACCGCAAGGCCGCCACCTCGGCCAAGGTCGAGCTGCTGCGCCGGCTGCTCGGCGGCCGGGCCGCCCAGGGCACCGAGCGTCTGGTGACGCGCCTTGTGACCGCGCCGCGGGGACGTAGCCTGGAGTCGGGACTCGAGTCCCTGTCCAAGCTCGCCGCCGAGCGCCGGGACCGCCTGGTGGCCGTCGTCACGTCGGCGGTGCCGCTGAGCGACACGCAGAAGCAGCGCCTGGGCGCCGCCCTCGCGAAGCTCTACGGCCGCCAGATGCACCTCAACATCGACGTGGACCCCGAGGTCCTCGGCGGAATCCGGGTGCAGGTCGGCGACGAGGTGATCAACGGTTCCCTCGCGGACCGCATCGAGGACGCCGCCCGCCGCATGGCGAGCTAGCGGCAGCCCGGCAACTGAACACGTAGTACGTGCTTACGGCCCTGGTTGGGCCGTGCAGAAGAATCCTGGGGGTCGCCCCCAGACCCCCAAAGTGAAACTTCGGGCCCAACAAGGAGAGCAGGGAACCCAGATGGCGGAGCTCACGATCCGGCCGGAGGAGATCCGGGACGCGCTGGAGAACTTCGTCCAGTCGTACAAGCCGGACGCGGCCTCGCGCGAGGAGGTCGGTACGGTCACCCTTGCCGGCGACGGCATCGCGAAGGTCGAGGGCCTGCCCTCGGCCATGGCCAACGAACTGCTGAAGTTCGAGGACGGCACCCTCGGCCTCGCCCTCAACCTCGAGGAGCGCGAGATCGGTGCCATCGTCCTCGGTGAGTTCAGCGGCATCGAGGAGGGTCAGCCGGTGCAGCGCACCGGTGAGGTGCTCTCCGTGGCAGTGGGCGAGGGCTACCTCGGCCGCGTCGTCGACCCGCTCGGCAACCCGATCGACGGCCTCGGCGAGATCGAGACGTCCGGCCGCCGCGCCCTCGAGCTGCAGGCCCCCACGGTCATGCAGCGCAAGTCGGTGCACGAGCCGATGGAGACCGGCTACAAGGCCGTCGACGCGATGACCCCGATCGGCCGCGGTCAGCGTCAGCTGATCATCGGCGACCGTCAGACCGGCAAGACCGCCCTGGCCGTCGACACGATCATCAACCAGCGGGACAACTGGCGCTCGGGCGACCCGAACAAGCAGGTCCGCTGCATCTACGTCGCCATCGGCCAGAAGGGCTCCACCATCGCGTCGGTCCGCCGCGCGCTGGAGGAGAACGGTGCCCTCGAGTACACGACCATCGTCGCCGCCCCGGCGTCCGACCCGGCCGGCTTCAAGTACCTGGCGCCGTACACCGGCTCGGCCATCGGCCAGCAGTGGATGTACGAGGGCAAGCACGTCCTGATCATCTTCGACGACCTGTCGAAGCAGGCCGACGCGTACCGCGCCGTGTCCCTGCTGCTGCGCCGCCCGCCGGGCCGCGAGGCCTACCCGGGTGACGTCTTCTACCTGCACTCCCGGCTGCTGGAGCGCTGCGCGAAGCTCTCCGACGACATGGGCGCCGGCTCGATGACCGGTCTGCCGATCGTCGAGACCAAGGCCAACGACGTCTCGGCGTTCATCCCGACCAACGTCATCTCCATCACCGACGGTCAGTGCTTCCTGGAGTCGGACCTGTTCAACGCCGGTCAGCGCCCCGCGCTGAACGTCGGTATCTCCGTCTCCCGAGTCGGTGGTTCCGCGCAGCACAAGGCGATGAAGCAGGTCTCCGGCCGTCTCCGCGTCGACCTCGCCCAGTTCCGTGAGCTGGAGGCGTTCGCCGCCTTCGGTTCCGACCTGGACGCCGCGTCGAAGGCGCAGCTGGAGCGTGGTCAGCGCATGGTCGAGCTGCTGAAGCAGGCCCAGTACCAGCCGATGTCCACCGAGGACCAGGTCGTCTCCGTCTGGGCCGGCACCACCGGCAGGATGGACGACGTGCCGGTCGCCGACATCCGCCGCTTCGAGAAGGAGCTCCTGGAGTACCTGCACCGCAAGGAGCAGGGCCTCATGACCTCCATCAAGGAGGGCGGCAAGATGTCCGACGACACGCTGCAGGCCGTGGCCGAGGCGATCGCGGACTTCAAGAAGCAGTTCGAGACCTCCGACGGCAAGCTGCTCGGCGAGGAAGCTCCGGCTGTCTCCGTGTCCAAGTGACGTAAGGAAGGGACCTGACTCATGGGAGCCCAGCTCCGGGTCTACAAGCGTCGCATCCGATCCGTCACCGCGACCAAGAAGATCACGAAGGCGATGGAGATGATCGCCGCCTCGCGCGTCGTCAAGGCGCAGCGCAAGGTGGCGGCCTCCACGCCGTACGCGCAGGAACTGACCCGCGCGGTCACGGCGGTCGGTACCGGCTCGAACACGAAGCACCCGCTGACCACGCAGGCCGAGACGGTCGTGCGGTCCGCGGTGCTGCTCCTGACGAGCGACCGTGGTCTGGCCGGTGCCTTCAACTCCAACGCGATCAAGGCGGCGGAGCAGCTGACCGAGCGGCTGGAGCGCGAGGGCAAGGAGGTCGACGTCTACATCGTCGGCCGCCGTGGTGTCGCCCACTACAACTTCCGTGAGCGCAAGATCGCGGAGTCGTGGGCCGGCTTCACCGACGAGCCCACGTACGCGGACGCCAAGAAGGTCGCGGCACCGCTGATCGAGGCCATCGAGACGGAGACGGCCGAGGGCGGCGTGGACGAGCTGCACATCGTCTTCACCGAGTTCGTGTCGATGATGACGCAGACGGCCCTCGACGACCGCCTGCTGCCGCTCAGCCTCGAAGAGGTGGCGAAGGAAGCAGCCCCCAGGGGCGAGATCCTTCCGCTGTACGACTTCGAGCCCTCGGCGGAGGACGTCCTCGACGCCCTGCTGCCGCGCTACGTGGAGAGCCGTATCTACAACGCGCTGCTCCAGTCGGCCGCCTCCAAGCACGCCGCCACGCGGCGCGCGATGAAGTCGGCCACCGACAACGCCGGAGAGCTCATCGAGAGCCTCTCCCGGCTTGCGAACGCGGCCCGCCAGGCCGAAATCACCCAGGAAATCAGCGAGATCGTCGGTGGCTCCGCAGCCCTGGCCGACGCGACCGCGGGGAGTGACAGGTAATGACGACGACAGTTGAGACGGCCGTTGCCACGGGCCGCGTCGCCCGGGTCATCGGCCCGGTCGTCGACGTGGAGTTCCCCGTCGACGCGATGCCGGACATCTACAACGCCCTTCACGTCGAGGTCTCCGACCCGGCGAACGCGGGCGAGAAGAAGACCCTGACCCTCGAAGTCGCCCAGCACCTGGGTGACGGCCTGGTCCGGACGATCTCCATGCAGCCCACCGACGGTCTGGTCCGCCAGGCCGCGGTCACCGACACCGGCACGGGCATCACCGTCCCGGTCGGCGACTTCACCAAGGGCAAGGTGTTCAACACTCTCGGTGAGGTGCTGAACGTCGACGAGTCCTACGACGGTGAGCGCTGGGCGATCCACCGCAAGGCCCCGAACTTCGACGAGCTCGAGTCGAAGACCGAGATGTTCGAGACCGGCGTCAAGGTCATCGACCTGCTGACCCCGTACGTCAAGGGCGGCAAGATCGGTCTGTTCGGCGGCGCCGGCGTCGGCAAGACGGTGCTCATCCAGGAGATGATCTACCGTGTCGCCAACAACCACGACGGTGTCTCCGTGTTCGCCGGTGTCGGCGAGCGCACCCGTGAGGGCAACGACCTGATCGAGGAGATGTCGGACTCGGGCGTCATCGACAAGACCGCCCTGGTCTTCGGTCAGATGGACGAGCCCCCGGGCACCCGTCTGCGCGTCGCGCTGGCCGGCCTGACCATGGCCGAGTACTTCCGTGACGTCCAGAAACAGGACGTGCTGTTCTTCATCGACAACATCTTCCGCTTCACGCAGGCCGGTTCCGAGGTGTCGACCCTGCTCGGCCGTATGCCCTCCGCGGTGGGTTACCAGCCGAACCTGGCCGACGAGATGGGTCTCCTCCAGGAGCGCATCACCTCGACCCGCGGTCACTCGATCACCTCGATGCAGGCGATCTACGTCCCCGCGGACGACCTGACCGACCCGGCCCCGGCCACCACCTTCGCCCACCTCGACGCGACGACGGTTCTGTCCCGTCCGATCTCCGAGAAGGGCATCTACCCGGCCGTGGACCCGCTGGACTCCACGTCCCGCATCCTGGACCCGCGCTACATCGCGCAGGACCACTACGACGCCGCGATGCGCGTCAAGACGATCCTGCAGAAGTACAAGGACCTCCAGGACATCATCGCGATCCTCGGTATCGACGAGCTCGGCGAGGAGGACAAGCTCGTCGTCCACCGTGCCCGTCGCGTGGAGCGCTTCCTGTCCCAGAACACCCACGTCGCCAAGCAGTTCACCGGCGTCGACGGGTCGGACGTCCCGCTGGACGAGTCGATCGCGGCCTTCAACGCGATCTGCGACGGCGAGTACGACCACTTCCCGGAGCAGGCGTTCTTCATGTGCGGTGGCCTCGAGGACCTCAAGGCCAACGCGAAGGAGCTGGGCGTCTCCTGAGCCCCGTGCTCGTGAGAGGGGGCGGGGCACGTCCCGCCCCCTCTCCCACGCCCACTGCTGCATTGCCTGGGGGACAACCCCCAGACCCCCGGCAGTCTCCCGGGGCGGGGCCCGGCACCTTGGTGCTCGGCGTCCTACTAGACTTGTACGCAACACCCGGCAGGAGAGCCGGGTGGTGACCCGAGGAGCCACCCTTGGCTGCTGAGCTGCACGTCGCGCTGGTCGCGGCCGACCGAGAGGTCTGGTCCGGCGAGGCCACCCTGGTCGTCGCGCGCACCACGTCCGGCGACATCGGCGTCATGCCCGGTCACCAGCCGCTGCTCGGTGTGCTGGAGTCGGGCCCGGTGACCATCCGTACGAGTGATGGTGGAACGGTCGTCGCCGCGGTGCACGGCGGTTTCATCTCGTTCGCGGACAACAAGCTGTCGCTGCTGGCCGAGATCGCCGAGCTGTCGGACGAGATCGACGTCCAGCGCGTGGAGCGTGAGCTCGAGCGCGCGAAGGCGGAGGGCGACGCAGCCGCCGAGCGCCGCGCGGACGTACGACTGCGTGCGGCGGCGGCGCGCTGACCCGCGCTTGATGCGATGACGTCACTCAGCCGCGGCTGGGACCGGAGCAATCCGGTGCCGGTCGCGGCTGAGGCAGATATGGATGTTTTTTCCGTTCCGTTACCTAGGAGACGAGGAGGTCGGTGTCGATGGTCCTCGCTCTGACTGTGTGCGGAATCGTCGTCGCCCTCGTGGTGCTGGGGCTTTTCGTCTTCGGCCTGCGCCGCAGGCTCATCCAGCGTTCCGGCGGCACCTTCGACTGCAGCCTGCGCTGGGACGTCCCGGAGAAACCCGACACCAGCGGAAAAGGCTGGAGCTACGGCGTCGCCCGCTACAACGGCGACCGCATCGAGTGGTACCGCGTCTTCTCCTACGCCCCCCGTCCCCGCCGCGTCCTGGAGCGCGCGTCGATCGAGGTGGCCGGCCGTCGTGTCCCCGAGGGCGAGGAGGAACTGGCGCTGCTCTCCGACGCGGTGATCCTCACCTGTCTGCACCGGGGCACGCGCCTCGAACTCGCCATGAGCGAAGACGCGCTGACCGGTTTTCTCGCGTGGCTGGAGGCAGCCCCGCCCGGACAGCGAGTGAATGTGGCGTAGCCACATTCACTCGCTGTGTGGGGGGTCCCCCCCCGGACGAAGTCTGGGGGAGCGTCAACGTCGCCTGATGCTCAACGGTCTTACTGCAGACCGCTGTTGATGGCGCTCACCAGCTCTCCGTTGCTGGTGTCACCGCTGAACTCCCAGAAGAACGCGCCGCCCAGGCCCTGGTTCTTGGCCCAGCTCATCTTCCCGGCGATCGTCGACGGAGTGTCGTACGACCACCAGTTGCTGCCGCAGTGGGCGTACGCCGTGCCGGCGATGGTGCCGGTGACCGGGCAGGACGTCTTGAGGACCTTGTAGTCCTCGATACCCTGCTCGTAGGTGCCGGCCGCCGCGCCCGTGGCCGTGCCGCCCGGGGCGTCCTGGGTGACGCCGGTCCAGCCCCGGCCGTAGAAGCCGATGCCGACGAGCAGCTTGCCCGCGGGCACGCCCTTCGCCTTGTACTTGGCGATCGCGTCGGCCGTGGTGAAGCCCTGCTGCGGGATGCCGCTGTAGGAGGTCAGCGGGGAGTGCGGGGCCGTCGGGCCCTGTGCCGCCCATGCGCCGAAGAAGTCGTACGTCATCACGTTGTACCAGTCGACGTACTGCGCCGCGCCCGCATAGTCGGCGGCGTCGATCTTGCCGCCGGAGGAGCCGTCGGCCGTGGTGGCCGCCGTGACCAGGTAGTTCGCGCCGAACTTGGCGCGCAGCGCGGACATCAGGTTCTTGAAGGCCGCGGCGCCCGAGGTGTCGCAGGACAGGCCGCAGGCGTTCGGGTACTCCCAGTCGATGTCGATGCCGTCGAAGACATCGGCCCAGCGCGGGTCCTCGACGAGGTCGTAGCAGGACTGCGCGAACGCGGCCGGGTTCGCCGCTGCCTGGCCGAAGCCGCCGGACCAGGTCCAGCCGCCGAAGGACCACAGCACCTTGATGTTCGGGTACTTGGCCTTCAGCTGGCGCAGCTGGTTGAAGTTGCCGCGCAGCGGCTGGTCCCAGGTGTCGGCGACGCCGCTGACGGACTGGTCGGCGGTGAACGCCTTGTCGTAGTCGGCGTACGAGTCGCCGATCGCGCACCTGCCGCCGGTGACGTTGCCGAAGGCGTAGTTGATGTGCGTGATCTTGGCGGCCGAGCCGGACGTCACCAGGTTCTTGACGTTGTAGTTGCGGCCGTAGATGCCCCACTCGGTGAAGTAGCCGAGCCTGACCTTGGAGCCGGTGGGGGGATTGGTGCCACCGCCGGTGGTGTGGACCGGGACCGCGCCGCTGACCGGTCCGGTCTGGTCGGCGGTGTCACGGGCCTGGACGGTGTAGGAGTAGTCGGTGCCGGCCGTCAGGCCCGTGTCGGTGTACGACGTGGTCGTCACCGTGGCGACCTTGGAGCCGTCGCGCAGCACGTCGTAGTTCTTGATGCCCTTGTCGTCGGTCGCCGCCGACCAGGACAGCTTCACCGACGTGTCGGTGATGTCGGAGGCGGTCGGGGTGCCCGGTGCGGAGGGCGCCGAGTCGCCGGGGACGGTGCCGCCGTCACAACTGCCGCCGTTGAGCTTGCAGTTGGAGGGGGAGCCGGAGCCGCTGCCGTTGAAGCCGAAAGAGACGGAGGCGCCGGGGGCGATCGAGCCGTTGTAGGACTTGTTCTTGGCGGTCCAGTGGGTGCCGGAGGACGTGACGTCCGCGTCCCAGGCGGAGGTGACGGACGTACCGGAGGGGAAGTCCCACTCGATCGTCCATGAACTGATCACGGTGGTGCCGGTGTTCTTGACGGTCCACTTGCCTTCGAAGCCGGTGCCCCAGTCCTGGGTCTTGGCGTAGGTGGCGGTCGCGGACGTCGCGGCCTGGGCGGGGCTCGCGAGCCCGACGAGTCCGGCCAGAGGGAGCAACAGGGTCGCGAACCCTGCCGCAGCTCTGTGTCTGAAGCGCATGCAGCGCCTCCTCGGGAGTATGGGGGCGTGACTGAGCCTTCACGCCCACGGTGCCGCGAGAATAGAAAGGTCTGGACCACGGGTCAATAGGTCTGGACCAGTTCGGCTCTCAGGCGCTTCAGATCCCCAACTCCTGTGCCAGTACGGCCGCTTGGTCCCATCTGCCCAGCGCCGGCTTCGCGAGCAGCCGGCTGACGTGCGTCTTCACCGTGCTCCCCGCCTGCTGGGGCGCTCGGCGACCCCGGCGGCGGACCTCCCGCTCGCGACGGATGAGCGCGCGGAGAGACGGTCGGCGACCATGTCGCGTAGTTCGCGGGCCTCGCCCGTACGGCGGACCGCTTCGGCGCGGAACATCTCGGCGAACAGCGCGGTCTGCCCGGCGTGCAGGCGTGCAGGCGTGCAGGCGTGCAGGCGGCCAGCCGGCGGCCTCGGCGGCGTCGTGGTGATCGCGAACGTCCCGGCCGCTGGCGGCGGGCCCAGGGCCACCACGCCGGCACCCACGCCGATCAGCCGGTCCCGCGGATCGCGCCGAGCGGCAGGGCGAGGGCGGGCGTGCCGGCCCGTGAACATCACGACGTGACGACACCGCCCAGGACCACCGTGTCGGGCACCGGCGCGGCGCTGCCGATGACCGGGGCCTGACCAGGGGCCGCCGCCCTGGGCCGGGTGCGGGGCAGCGGCTCGCAGCCGGCCGAGACGACCAGCACCGCCCAGCGCCAGGGCCAGGTGGGCCGCGCAGGGAGAACCGCCCGCGGTTGACGCCGGCGTCAGCGCTCACCGCCCGGGACCCACAGCACGTCCCCGACCTCGTTGTTCGCCGTCCGCGCCAGGATGAACAGCAGGTCCGACAGGCGGTTCAGGTAGGTCGCCGTGAGCGGGTTCATCACCTCGCCGTGTACCTCCAGCGCCGCCCACGTCGAGCGCTCGGCCCTGCGTGCGACCGTGCAGGCCTGGTGGAGCAGGGCCGCGCCCGCCGTGCCGCCCGGGAGGATGAAGGAGCGCAGCTTCTCCAGCCGCTCGTTGAAGCGGTCGCAGTCCGCCTCCAGCTTGTCGATGTAGAACTGCTCGACCCTGAGCGGCGGGAACTCCGGGTTCTCCACCACCGGCGTCGACAGGTCCGCGCCCACGTCGAACAGGTCGTTCTGCACGCGGGTGAGAACCTTGACGATCTCCTCGTCCAGATTGCCCAGCGCGATCGCCGTACCGATCACCGCGTTCGCCTCGTTGGCGTCGGCGTACGCGGAGATCCGCAGATCGGTCTTGGCGACCCGGCTCATGTCACCGAGGGCGGTGGTGCCCTTGTCGCCGGTCCTGGTGTAGATGCGCGTCAGATTGACCATGGGGCCAGCGTAATTACCTCCGGCCCGCGCGGCACCGCGGGATCAGCCGATGGCGATGCGCGGGTGGGCGCCGGGCCGGATCCAGGACATGATCCGGTCCATCGTGGCGCGCGGCACGGACACGCATCCGGCCGTGGCGCCCGAGCCGTTGACGTGCAGGAAGATTCCGGCACCGCGGCCGGGCGTGGCGGGCCAGCGGTTGAAGTCGATGACGAGGGCCTTGGCGTACTGGGTGGGGTGGTCGATCAGGTGCTCGCTGCCGCGGTCCCCGGACTCGGTGAGCGGGAAGTCCGCGCCTGCCTCGCCGTGCATCGAGTTGTAGTACTTCGACTCGGGGTCCTCCACCCACCAGTCGGTGCTGGTCACGACGTGGTACGGCATGCTCGTACCACCCGCCTCCACTCCGAATCCCTCGGTGAGCGTGTACGTCCCGGAGGGCGTCGTCCAGGTGCCCTGCCGCCTGGTCGACCCGTCGACCACGCCGTTGGATCCGACCCGCCCGGAGGCCGTGCTGAACTGAGCCTTCCAGCCGGAGGAGCCCTTGGCCCAGGCGGTGACGGTGGCGTACGAGCCGCTCGCCTTGACCGTGATGACCTGGGTGGCGGTGCCGACCTCGACGGGAACGGGGAAGTCCGGAGTGCTGCTGCCGCCCGAGCTCTGCTGCTCGGTGCTCCCGGATCCCGAACCCGACGCGGAGCTCGTACCGCTGCCGCTCTGCGCGGAGGCGCCGGCACCGGACGCGCTCGCGCTCGGCGAAGCGCTGCCGCCGGGCTTGGCGGACTTGGACGGCGAGGCGGAGGCGGACGAGCTCGGGCTCGCACTCGCGGTGCCGCTCGACGCGGCGGAGGCGCCGCTCGCGTCCGCCGCGACCTGCTCGGCCCCGGCGTCGCTCCTGGCGCTGCCGCAACCGGAGACGAGGAGCAGCGCTCCGCCGGCGGCCATGGCGGCGAGGAGCCTGCGGGTACGGGAGGAGGGCATCACGGAGAATTCGGGCAGCACGAAGGAACCCTTCGTCGGGTGGAAGGACAGAGACCGGCAAGGGCGCAGTGGGCGCCACATCACGCAGAGCCCGCCCGGGCTCCGCGAAACCGGCCCGGTTATACCGCAGTTGGGTGCTTGGGGGCGACCGGCGGAATGATTCGGGCCAATCGGGCGGAAGGCTCAGTCCGCCTTCCCGCCCTGCACGGCGGGCAGCACCCCCGAGCACGTGGCCCGGCCGAACGCTCCGGTGGCGGTGGCGCTTTGGACGTGCCGGCCGCGGACGGCGAGAACGCAGCGGGCCTGGCCGCCCTTCTCTCCGAGGACGATGCTCACGATCGGCTCCTTGCCGAGTGGGACGTCCACGGTCTTGCGCCACGGCAGTCCGGCCGCTTTGACGACGACGGCCCGGCCGGTTTCGCTGCGGGCCTGGTAGGTGATGTCGGCGGTGCCCTGGCCGGTCACTTCGTACGTCACCGCCGCGGCGGGGGTGCGGCGTTCCGGCTTGGCGTCAGCCTGGCCCGTGTCGAACACGCCGTAGAGGACAAGTCCGCCGCACACGGCCAGCACCGCGGCGGCCACGACCAGGCCTGCGCGGTCCGCGCTTCGGGGGTGTGACGGCGTGTGGGCCGGTTCGGGATCGGACTGCTCCGATTCCCGGGCTTCCGCGGGGGTTTCCGCATGGAGTTCCGACGAAGTGTCCCGTGTCTTTCCGTCCATGAATTATCGCCCTCGAAATGAAGAGTGCTCGGGATCGAACTCGGCGGTTTTACATGATGCGGTGAGCCGAAGTCCAGCGTGCGGAAATAACGGACATTCGGTTGCATTGATTCGATCTGAAGTGTCGGCAAAGTGAGTCAAGTGACCGTAATGTCAGGGCACTTGACTTCGTGTCATCGATGCGACTAGAAACCCGGCGCCGCTCCCCATGACCTGCCTTCCCGCAGGTGGGACGCGTTCTCAGCGGCATGTTTATGACACGGCGTACAAGGAAAGGTTTGGCGTGAAACCCAGACTGGGCAGGCTTGTGGCGTGCCTGGTGGTGGCAGCGGTGACAAGTACCGCGCTTCCCCAGGTCGCTTATGCGGCGCCTGACGACGATGACGGCAAGGGAATTGTCGACACCGTTAAGGGCTGGTTCGCGGATGATGGCAACGAACGCGAAAAGCCTCCGTCGCACGACGAACTGGAGATAGCCGACCGGCAGAAGCTGCCGAAGGGCAAGGCAGAGCCACAGGCGAAGCGGGTCAGAGAGCTGACGGGCAGGCGCACGGCGAACGCCCGCTTCTGGCAGCTCTCCGACGGCCGGGTCGAGGCGGAGTTGTCGGCGGTGCCGACCTCCTACCGCTCGGGCACCGGCCGGAAGGCGGCCTGGAAGTCCATCGACACGACGGTCCGCCCGTCGAGCGCGAACGGCTTCGAGTTCGCCAACACGACGAACAACGGGCGGAGTTGGTTCGGCGAGGACGCCGACCGTCTGGTGCGCTTCGCGTCGCCGGACGGCCGTGCGGTCACCCTGGGCCTCGACGGCGTGGGCAGGGCTCTGACGCCGACCACCAAGGGCTCCACGGTCACGTACAAGGACGTGGTGCACGGCGCGGACCTGGAGTACGTGGTCGGTCCGGGCCGGGTGAAGGAGAACATCGTCCTGGGCGAACGCCCGGACGGGCCCGTGAAGTTCACCTTCACCCTGGACACCGACGGGCTGGTGCCGAAAGCGCGCGAGGACGGTTCGATCGCGTTGTACGGTGCGCTGCCGAACACGCCCGAGCTGGTGATTCCGGCGCCGTACATGACGGACGCGAAGAAGGCGGACGCCTCCGTCTTCGGCAAGACCTACAGCACCAAGGTCACGCAGAAGCTGACCCGGGACGGCAAGTCCTGGAAGCTGACGGTGACGCCGGACGCGAACTGGCTGGCGTCGAAGGACCGGCAGTACCCGGTGGTGATCGACCCGACGATCACGATCGCGCCGTCGCCGTCGGCATCCCAGGATGTCATGGTCCTGTCGGACCAGCCGACGACGAACTTCAACAGCTCCTGGAAGCTGTCGGCGGGCCGCACCTCGAGCACGGCGAACGCCCGCTCACTGATCAAGTTCCCTCTGGACGAGATCCCGTCGGGCACGAGCATCGACTCGGCGCGGCTGGAGATGTACTTCGACCAGGCGCACACCACGGGTGCCAACGACGTCACCATCGGCGCCTACCGGGCGACCGGCACCTGGGACGAGCTGTCGGCGACCTGGGACAGGACCAGCGCGCTCGTGGGTGAGCTGTCCGGCACGAGCGTGCAGGTCGACGACGGCGACGCGGGCACGACCGCGGCGGTCGGCACGTGGAAGGCCGGCTCGCAGACGTACGGGATCGACGGCGACTACCTGTACAACAAGGACTCGATCACCACAGACACCTACACCTGGCAGCCCAGGTTGCCGGAGACGGCTTCCTACCGGGTGGACGCGCACTACGTGCAGTACACCGACCGGTCCACGGCGGCCCCCTACACGGTGACCGGGCAGGACGGTACGGCCACCTACACGGTGGATCAGACGGCCGGCTCCGGCGGCGTGTGGGCGTCGCTGAACGGCGGCGCGCAGATCGACTTCGACAAGGGCACGGCCGGCAAGGTCGTCCTGGGGGACACGGACGCCACGACCGCGGTGATCGCGGACGCGGTGCGCTGGGTGAACCCGGCGTCCATCGTGAAGAACAAGGGCGAGTACAGCCAGTGGCACAGGTTCCCGGTGACCGACACCGTGCAGCAGTGGCTGGACGGCACCTCGGCCAACAACGGGTTCGTGCTCAAGGCGACGAACGAGTCGACCGCTCCCCTGGGCGGCCCGCGCTACGAGGCCGGTGACGGCGACTACGGCGGCGAGACGTCCACCATTCCGCGGCTGACGGTGACGTACGGCAAGGTCGGCACCACGCTGGACTCGCCGACCGTCGTGCACGGCACGGGCCCGGAGCTGAGCTGGAAGGCCTACTCCAACACCACCGGTGACCCGAACCTGGACATCGCCGAGTACCAGCTGCACCGGTCCACGCAGCAGGCGTTCACCCCGTCCGCGGCCACCCTCGTCGCGCCGATCGACAAGAGCGCGACGGCCTACACCGACACCACCGCCGTACCTACGCCGGACTCCTCCTCGGTGGAGATCGGCAAGTCGTACTACTACCAGCTGGCCGTCAAGACCAAGGACGGGCAACTGCTCGGCTCGCCGACCCGCACCGTAGGCATCCCCAAGGCCGGCCGCACCATGCGGCTGATCCAGGGCACCGCGCCCGGTGTCACCGACACCACCCTGTCGTCGGCGACACCCACCACCAACCTGGACACCGTCAGCAAGGACGGCGTCGCGCAGAAGTGGCTCAGCGTGGGCAACAACACGCCCACCAGCACCACGGAGAAAACGCGTGCGGTGATGAAGTTCCCCACCACCGCCATCCCGACCACGGCCACGGTGCTGGAGTCGCGGCTGTTCATGTGGGGCGCTGAGACCACCACCAAGACCAACGGCGCGATCTACGAACTGCACGGCCTGACCCGGGACTTCACCGAGACCCAGGCCACCTGGAACAGCGCCGCCACCGGCACCGCGTGGACGACTGCGGGCGGCGACTTCTCCTCGACCGTCTCCGACACCGTCGCGTCCGTCTCGGACGTGGGCCGGCACTGGTGGGACGCCACCAGCCTGACCCAGGGCTGGACCCGCACCCCCACCTCCAACAAGGGCGCGATGGTCAAGCTGAAGGACGAGACATCCACCGGTCCGCAGGAGCAGACGGTGTTCCTCGCCTCGGAGGCCGCCGACCAGCAGATCGGCCCGCTGCTGCGCGTGATCTACGTCGACTCCACGACCGAGGACACCTACTACGCGCCGCAGACGCCGGCCCGTATGACCCCGAACTCGACCTACACCGTCCAGTTCACGGTCACCAACACCACGGCGAGCGCCTGGGCCACGGGTGAGCGGGTGCTGTCGTACACCTGGAAGCTGCCCGACGGCACGGACGTGACGAACGGCGGCAACCAGTTGTCCACTGCCATCCCGGCCCTGTCGCCCGGTCAGTCGGCGACGATCCAGGCGCAGGTCAAGACGCCGATCAACTCCGACTCCGGCAACAAGCGCACCGAGTACGTGCTCGGCTGGGACGTCAAGAAGGTCTCCGACGGCAGCTGGCTGTCCGCCGGAACCGGCGCCATCCCCTCGCTGAAACAGAACGTGGCGGTCGAGGACCCGACCTCCAACACCCTCGGCCTGGAGAAGTTCTACTCCTACACCGGCAAGAACACCGGTGCCGGGTCGACGGTGATGAACAACCTGGCCTCCGGCAACAGCGTCTGGTCCTACAACGCGTTCAGCAACCCCGGCCGGGGCCTGAACACGTTCGCGCGTTTCGCGTACAACTCGCTCGACACCAGTGACAAGGTCACGGGTGCGGGCTGGTCCGCACAGCTGGCGGGCCCGATCCGCCTCGGCGCGGCGCTGGACTTCCACCCCAACCCCAACGCCAACGCCACCGAGATCCGCCTCCCGGACGGAGACGGCACCACGCACGTCTTCACCAAGCAGGCCGACGGCACCTGGAAGGCCCCCGCGGGCGTCCACTACCGCATCACCATGAAGACGGGCCTGGACTGCACCCCGACCAAGGACCCGGTCCCGGACGCCTGGACGCTCA
The DNA here is from genome assembly GCF_040782645.1 of Streptomyces sp. HUAS ZL42. Classification (GTDB taxonomy): domain Bacteria; phylum Actinomycetota; class Actinomycetes; order Streptomycetales; family Streptomycetaceae; genus Streptomyces. The sequence continues at coordinate 3,396,451 of NZ_CP160403.1, read as the reverse complement.
TGCGCCCGGACGGCACCCGCTTCCTGTTCGGCTGCGACGGTTACCTGACCTCGGTCGTGGACAAGAACGGCAACACGCAGACGTACACGTACGAGGAGCGCAAGTCCCGCAACAAGCCGACCAAGTTCCTCAAGTACATCACCGACCCGGCGGGCCGCCAGTCCCTGACGGTCGACTACTACAACAAGGGTGACGCCACCTACGACTACATCGACGCCACCGGCGCCAAGGTCGGCGGCACCAGCCTGACCGACCCCGACATCTACGACCACGTGAAGTCGATCACGGACATCTCCGGGTCCGTCCCGGGCCTGCCGGTCCGCAAGATCTCCTTCTACTACACGGTCGAGGGCCTGCTGGGTCAGTTCACCGACGGTGACGGCTCCGCCCAGCCCAAGGTGTTCAAGTTCACCTACGACGCCACCCAGGGCAACAAGAACGTCAAGCTGGTCAAGGCCACCGACCCGCGCGGCAACGGCACCCAGCTGGCGTACTACGCGCCGCAGACCGGTGACGACCCGAAGTACCACTGGTGGACGAAGACCATCACGGACCGCCTGAACGGCACCACGGGCTTCACGTACGCCGCGAACACGGCGAACACGAAGTTCACCGACACCACGGTCACGGATGCCGAGACGCGCGTCACGAAGAACGTCACGGACGACTTCGGCCGCCCGGTCCAGACCACCAACGCCAAGTCCCAGACCACGAAGATGAGCTGGGACGCGGACAACAACGTCACCTATCTCGAGGAGGCCAACGGCGCCAAGACCGCGTACTGCTTCGACCAGAAGACGGGCTACCCGCTCTGGCAGCGGGACGCGGAGAACAACAAGACGGGCGTACCGGACCAGACGGCCACCTGCGTGACGGACACCACCAAGTGGCCGGCCAACGCGTCGAAGTACGAGTACCAGACCCGGGCTGACGGCTTCTCGGCGGACCTGTTCCGCAAGACCTCCCCGGAGGGCCGCGCCTGGCAGTTCGGCTACGACACCTTCGGCAACCTGAAGACGGTCACCGACCCCAAGGGTGTCGCGACGACGACGGCGGGTGACTACACCACGTCGTACGAGTACGACTCCTACGGCCAGTTGACGAAGGCGACCGACGCCAACGGCAACCCGACCACGAACAGCCAATTCGGCCCACCGGCTACCCGGAGAAGATCACCGACGCGCTGGACAGGACGACCTCCTTCGTCTACGACGACCGGGGGCAGGTCACCGAGGTCACCGACGCGCTCGGCAAGAAGACCACGCAGACGTACGACACGTACGGACGCCCGCTGGTCTCCACGGTGCCCAAGGACCAGGCGGCGGGCGTGTTCATCACGACGTCGGCGCCGGTGTACGACACCAACGACAACGTCACCACCGTCACGGCTCCGAACGGTGCGGTGTCCACGGCTGTCTACGACGCGGCCGACCAGATCACCTCGGCAACCGCACCGAAGGACTCGCCGACGGGTCCCGAGAAGAAGTCGACCTACACCTACGACAAGACCGGTCATCTGCGGACGACCACGGAACCCAAGGGCACCGCGACCACCGCGGACCCGAACGACTACGTCACCACCAACAGCTACGACGAGATCTACCAGCTCACCACCGTGGTCAACGCGGCGGGTGACAAGCTCTCGTACGAGTACGACAACGTGGGCAACGTCATCACCGTCATCGACCCCAAGAAGAACGCGACCGCTGACACCACCGACTACACCACCAAGACCGCCTACGACCTCAGCCACAGGACGACGACGGTCACGGACGCGGCCGGGAAGACGACGAAGCAGTCCTACGACAAGGACTCGCTGGTGGTCTCGACGACGGACGCGGAGAACAACACCACGCTCATCACCTACGACGAGCGTGGCAAGCAGACCGAGGTCAAGGTCCCGCACGACGGCACCACCTCGATCACGTACCGCACGACGAAGTACGAGTACGACCAGGTCGGCAACACCACCAAGGTGATCACCCCGCGGGGCACCGCGACGGCCACCGCGGACGATTTCACCGCGCGTACCGAGTACGACGCGTTGAACCGCCCGGTCAAGCAGTTCCAGCCGTACGACCCGAGTGACGCCCGCTACAACAGCCCGAACGTCTACACCCAGACGTTCTACGACGAGGTCGGCAGGGTCTCCAAGACCTCGCTGCCACCGTCGGAGGGCCAGACGGTTCGTAACGACACCACCTACGGCTACTTCGACAACGGCTGGACCAGGTCGTCGACCGACCCGTGGGACATCGTCACCACCTTCGACTACAACGAACTGGGGCAGCAGACCGCTCGTACCCTGACGTCGGCGGGCGGCTCCCTCAACCGCACGATGGGCTGGACGTACTACCCGAACGGCAAGCTGAAGTCCAAGACGGACGACGGCGTGCCGGTGGGCAGCGCCGTTCCGCTCGTCGACAACTCGGATACTCAGAACACCAGTTCCACTGGCACCTGGACCAAGGGCAGCCTCGCCGGACAGCAGGGCTATGACCATCAGGTCCATGCTGCGGGAACAGGAACGGACGCGTTCACCTGGACGCTGAACATCCCCAAGAACGGTAGCTACACCGCCTACGTCAAGTTCCCACAGGTCGCCGGCGCCGCGACGACAGCCAAGTACACGGTCACGCACGCCACGGGGACCACGGACAAGACCATCAATCAGGCCACCGGGGCCGGCACCTGGGTCGCGCTGGGGACGTACACCTTCACGCAGGGCGATACATCGAAGCTGCAGCTGTTCCAGAACAGTGGCGGCGCGGTCGTGGCCGACGGCGTCAAGCTGGTGCGCGACAACTCCGGCGACACGGACACGGAGAAGCACACCTTCACCTACGCCTATGACGTCAACGGCAACCTGACGTCGATCGGCGACACCTCGCCCGGCGCGAAGATCGACGCCTACACCGTCGCCTACACCGGTCTGAACCAGGTCCAGAAGATCACCGAGGCGTTGGCAGGACAGGAGAAGAAGTCCACCACCTACACCTACGACGCCAACAGCCGGCCGGAGACGGTCACGCACCCCGACCAGTTCTCGAAGTACACGTACGACTTGCGTGAGCTGGTCAAGACGGTCTCGATCGGCAAGACCGCCACGGACACGTCTCCCAAGGTCTCGTCGTTCACGTACACCGATCGTGGCCAGATGCTGAAGGAGACGCAGGCCAACGGCAACACCGTCGACTTCACCTACTACCTTGACGGCGCGCAGAAGACCCAGACCGAGAAGAAGCCGAACGGCACCCTCGTCTCGTCGCATACCTACGCCTACGACGCCAACGGCAACAAGGCGCAGGACGTGGCCAAGAAGATGAGCGCCGACAACCACGCGGCGTACCTCGACTCCACCACGGACTTCACCTACGACCCGGCCGACCGGCTCGCCAAGTCGGTCAAGACCGGCAACGGCGCGGGTACGGAGACGTACGTCCACGACGACAACGCCAATGTCATCAACCAGACGGTCAAGGGCACGTCCACGACGTTCACCTACGACCGCAACCGGCTGCTGACCTCGACGACTTCGGGGGCCACGTCCAAGTTCAACTACGACCCGTTCGGGCGTCAGGAGTCCGTAACCAGCGGCGGGCAGATCGTCTCGCGGAGCGTGTACGACGGCTTCGACCATGTCGTGGAGTCCCAGCAGCGGGACGGCGCCGGCGCGATGAAGACCACCACGTATACCTTCGACCCGCTCGACAGGACCGTTTCCAAGACCGCCGACGGCAAGACAACCAACTTCAACTACCTCGGCCTTTCGGGAGAGGTCCTGAATGAGGAAGTCGCCGGTCAGCTGACCAAGTCGTACCAGTACAGCCCGTGGGGCGAGCGCCTGTCGCAGATCAAGCACAACAGTGACGGCACGACGGAGGACGGCTACTACGGCTACAACGGCCACACCGACGTCGAAACCCTGACCGACGGCAACGGCGATACCAAGGCCACCTACGGCTACACCGCCTACGGCAGCGACGACACGTCAGAGTTCACCGGCATCGACAAGCCCGACGCCGGCAACCCCACCAAGGAGGAGTACAACTCCTACCGCTACAACGCCAAGCGCTGGGACGCCCAGTCCGGCACGTACGACATGGGCTTCCGCGACTACAACCCGGGCCTGAACCGCTTCACCACCCGGGACATGTACAACGGCGCCCTGGCGGACATGAACCTCGGTGCCGACCCGTTCACCGGCAACCGCTACGCCTTCACCGGCGGCAACCCCATCAGCAACGTGGAGGTCGACGGGCACTTCTTCTTCCTGCTCGCCGCGGTACCGCTGGTCGAGGCGACCGTAGCCCTGGTGGCGGCTGCGGTTGTCACGGCGGGAGTGGTCACTGTCGCCCAGGATGTGGCGGACAGGGCCGACGACGACACGTCCGACGAACCGGCGCCGGCACCCAAGCCCACGCCCAAGCCCCAGCCCAAGCCGCGAGGCGACGACGACAGCAGCAGCAAGTGCGGTTGGGTCGAATACGGGGCCCTGGACAAAAAGAACGGCAACCGAGCCACGAACATGACGGCCTGCCTCAACAAGAAGACGCTGAAGAAGGGTACGGCCACCAACACCAGCGTTTTCACCCCTCCGGGATACCGGTGGGCACAGAGGACCGCCGCCCACCTTGGGGCGTTCCCGGTGGAAGAAAACATCAATGCGTGCCACCTCCTCGCAAATCAGTTGGGTGGATCCGGTACCGATCCGCACAATCTCGCAACCTGTGCTCGAGGGGCCAATGCAAAAAAGGTGGGTTCCCGGCAGGGTGACAGGAACATGGCCTACTACGAGGACAGGGTCATGGACGCCGTCAACGCAGGCCTGGACGTCTACTACACGGTAAGGCCGAGATACAGTGGCCGCAGGACGGTACCCACCGGGTTCTATATGAGCGCTTACGGCATGGACCCCGAGACGGGGGCCCTGCAACGCGTGGTCGACCCCACGTTCGTGTCGAACGACCTCATGGGACGAAACCTCGGTTCGTTCGTGGACCACAACACAGGTCAACAGGTGCCTGTCGGGGCAACGCAATGATGTGCATCCTCAGGAGGAAGGCGTGACTGGAGCGGACGACCTGGAGGAGTTGCGGAGGCTGATGCCGCCCATGGCCTCGAGCAACGCATCGGTCGACTGGGGTCTGATGCGCGAGTCGTGGGGAAAGGAGTTTCCCTCCGACTACCGGCAGTTCATGGAGGTTTACGGATATGGGGGGATTCAGAACTTCCTTTCGGTCCTGAAACCCGAGCCGAAGGGGGCGGAGTCGGCAACCTCCGACATGGGCAATGGAACCGAGACCGCCGAAGCCACTTGGTCGATGGTGCGGAAGTCGCCTGAACTGGCGGAGGCCAGCCCTGAGCTGATCGCTTGGGGTGGGGACGCGAGCGCCGACATCCTGTGCTGGGACGCCTCGGATGAGGACCCAGGCACGTGGCCCGTCGTGGTGTACAACAGGAATGACGCCCTGTGGCGCCGTTACGACTGCGGGATGGTGGAGTTCCTTGTGCGCGTGTTGCGGGGGGACTTCGACGAGTGTCCTCTCGGTGATCTCTCCCTCTGGGGACGGGGGTCAGTGACCTTCCTGAACCGGCGCGAGGAACAGCGCATGTGGAAAGAGGGCCTGGACCCGTGGACGGGCAAGCCAGACCCGTTCGCTTGATTGCCCGGCGACTGACCGATGCGCGGATCCCTGTTCACCGCGCGGTCGCCTCAGTGACCGCGACGGTTGAGCCGGGATCGTGACAAGGCGAGGCCCCTGGCCGCCGCGCCCGTGTTCTCCACACGGTGCGCGTCGGTTCAGGGGCCTCGTCCTCGACCGACTTCACCTACGACCCGGCCGGCCGAAGCACGACTTCTCCTACGCGTACGACGCCAACGGCAACCTCACCTCGATCGACGACACCTCGTCCGGGGCGCGGATCGACGCCTATACCGTCACCTACACCGGCCTCAACCAGGTCCAGAGAATGGTTGCTGGCTTATCTCAAGGGGCGGGACGTGACGTTGTGTGCTCGCAACCGCGCGCCTGACGGCCCGTTCTACGTGACGATGTGAACCGTTCCGGCGTCATCCAATGCCCGTCGGAAGCGTGCTGGTCCCCGTGGACACGCTCACGGTCCGCTCTGTCAACAGGACTGCGGCGGCTCCGTCGACCTGCTGCTCAAAGCGGACAGCAGTGAGTGGGACGGCGCCAGTGATCGATGGCGGCCTCTGGAAGACCGGGAGCTGGACCAGGAGGAACAGGACGACGCCTATGAGCCGACGGGTGTCGACGTCGGGCGCTCGGGCGAGCTTCGCGTCTTCGCCTGCCAGAGCGATGTCCGACACCGGCCTGTCCTCGACATCCAGTGACCCCTGGCAGGCGCCACCGCTGCACGACGACTTGCGCCACGACCGCATGGCCCGACCACGGTGCACCGGACACAGGAACACCGATCCGTGCACCGGCAACTGGCGTATATCCAAGAAGTACATCTCTAAGAACGACGATGCATCCCTGAGGATTGCGGGCAGGGTGCGTTGGCGTCCTACCCGACGCTCGTCGGGAGTGTGATGGTCCCCTTGAACACCCCCTGGGTGTGTTCTGTCACGTCCTGGCTGTAGCGCATGCTCTGACCGCTGTAGGGGATGAGGAACGTGCACCGGAAGCGATGGGATGTGATGCGGTACGTGGTGGGGTCCAGGGTGAGTACCTCCTCCACGCGCTCGACGGTGATCTTGCTGTCGGACGCTGTGATGCCGGCCGCGCGCAACTGAGCGAGGGTCGGGGTGAGTTCGCGTACCGCCTTCCTGACGACGCCCCTGTCTCGTACGGCGGGCAAAGCGGCCGAGTTCGCGGTCACCCGTAGCTCGACCTGGTCGGTTGCCTTCCGTATCGCGACTCCGTCGGCCGGCTCCTCCTGGGCGTAGCTCCGGAACGCGTCGAGTGCGGCGATCGGGTCCTCCACCGTGTCCGCGATCTCCGGGTCGGAGAGGGGGCCGGATTTCCACTGCGCCCCGCTTCCGCCCTTTCTCACGTATCCCGTTCCGTCGACGACGTAGACCTCTTCCCGCTTGGCGACGCCCTTGGTGCGGGTGGTTCCCGTGGAGTGGATGGCCATCGGTTCCTGTGTCCGGTGCACCGTGGCCGTGTACTCGGCCGAACTCTGCCGGCCCTGCGACGTCAGGCCCTCGCTGCCCTTCACGGAGAACGTCCAGCCCTTCTGCCCGGACATCGCCTCCCGCGCCCGGGTGAGGAATTCCTCGGGTGTTCGAGGTTCGGCGGGTCTGGAGGGTGAGGCCGACGGCTTTTCGGAGGCTGCCGACTTGGCTTCGGCTGTGCCGCCTGCCTCGGTGCATCCGGTCAGGGAGAGGACGGCAACGGCAGGAACCACCAGCACGGCAACGGCAGAGCAAGGTCTCACGCGCGTACTCCTTCAAGATCGGGAGGCGCCCGGTTGTACAGGAGACGAGACCCCCGCCGCCAACGGGCGGACAAGCGGGACAAAGCTTCGCCGGTCGGCCGTGACTCCCCAGTACCCGATCTGCGTCGGCTCGCCGTCCACGTGGAGCACCGTGCATCTGCCCTGCGCGCGATCGGGGAAGTCCAGTCGGCCGGAGTGCGGGGCCGCGTCCCAGTCGGCGTGGGTGGGGCCGTCGATCAGCTGGTCCAGGACCGTGCACGTGCCGCCGGTGAAGCTGTACTCGTGGCAGGCGGGGTCCCGCCACAGCTCTTCCGGTAAGGGCCCGTGTGCGTCCAGCGGTTGCCGCCCATGTCGAGGCGTCTCCCTCGGTTCTTCGGTCAGTGGAGGGGCAGCGTAGGAGACGGCACGGACATTGATGCGGGTGGGCATTTTGTGAAGCACGCCGAGACGTGACAGGTGTCTCATCCCGTGAGACGTGACACGCGTTACTTACCCCTCACGCGGCCGCTCACGAGCGCTAGTGTCCGCCCGAGAGACATACATAAAAAGCGTGTGAGCGTTTCAAAGGGGAGTCGCACTGTGGCACGGAAGCTTGCCGTCATCGGCGCCGGACTGATGGGTTCCGGCATCGCCCAGGTCTCCGCGCAGTCGGGCTGGGACGTCGTCCTGCGGGACGTCACCGACGAGGCGCTCCAGCGTGGCACCGACGGCATCAAGGCCTCGTACGACAAGTTCGTCGGCAAGGGCAAGCTCGAGGCGCACGACGCCGACGCGGCCCTCGCCCGTATCACCGCGACCACCGACCTGGACGCCGCCGCCGACGCGGACATCGTCGTCGAGGCCGTCTTCGAGAAGCTGGAAGTCAAGCACGAGATCTTCCGCACGCTCGACAAGATCGTGCGCGCCGACACCGTGCTCGCCTCCAACACCTCCGCGATCCCGATCACCAAGATCGCGGCGGCGACCGAGCGCCCGGAGCGGGTGGTAGGGGTGCACTTCTTCTCTCCGGTCCCGATGATGCAGCTCTGCGAGCTGGTGCGCGGCTACAAGACGAGCGACGAAACCCTCGCCACCGCGCGGGAGTTCGCCGAGTCCGTCGGCAAGACCTGCATCGTCGTCAACCGGGACGTGGCGGGGTTCGTGACGACCCGTCTCATCTCGGCGCTCGTCGTCGAGGCAGCGAAGCTCTACGAGTCGGGCGTCGCGACCGCCGAGGACATCGACCTCGCCTGCAAGCTGGGCTTCGGTCACGCCATGGGCCCGCTGGCCACGGCCGACCTGACCGGCGTCGACATCCTGCTGCACGCCACCAGCAACATCTACACCGAGACCCAGGACGAGAAGTTCGCTCCGCCCGAGCTGATGCGCCGGATGGTTGATGCCGGTGACATCGGGCGCAAGAGCGGGCAGGGCTTCTACAAGCACTGAATCCGCACATGCCCCTGGGGTTTCACCCCTCCGGGTGAATTCGGTATCGGTTCGCTTACAGACGGCAACCTCCGGCCGCTCCCTGCAGTCAGAGGTTGCATTACTGGACACCACTTCACGGAGCACAAGACGCACGCTTAGGGGAGCGCTATGCACATCAGGGGCGACCACGTCGAGCTGGTCGTCGGGGGCCGCCTCGACGTCCGCAGCGCGGCGGACGCCCGTACGGTCCTGCACACGGCCGTCGACGACGGCGCCGGCGACCTGGTGCTGGACCTGTCCGAACTGGATTCCTGGGACGCCACCGGACTCGGGGTGATCATGGGTGTCCACCGGCGGGCCGGCCGCTGCGGCCGGCGCCTGGTGCTGCGCGGCGTACCGCCGCAGATGCAGCGCCTGCTGGTGGCGACCCGGCTGCACCGGATCCTGGCGATCGAGGGCGGCATCGGGGCGGAGTCACTGCCGCGCGTGTGACGCCTGGCACGGGCGGGTCGCAGGACCTGGGCGTTCCGGCTGCGAAACACACGTCGCGCCCAATCCTCACGAGACTGTGACGTCTCGGACGGCGCGGTACCCCGGCTTGTCGTAGATACTGTGCGGAGGTTTAGGGTTCGGCTGCCCGCCGCCCATGAACCCTCTGCGGGCACCGGACCAGAAGCGACAGCGAGGTGTGCGGCAAGGCCGGGAGGGGCTTGTAAGTGCACACGAACGCTTTTGGGGGGCTTGAACCTATGGACCCGAACAACCGGGGACCCGAGGAGTACGGCCACGACGGCGACGGCCAGACGCCGCGCCCGCGCCCGTCCAGGGACCCCCTGACACCCGACTTCGGTCAGCACGCACCGGCCCTCGCACGCACGGTGCAGCTCGTCTCCGGCCGCCACCTGCTCACGGTCAACCCCGTCGACGGCAGCGAGATAGAGCTGTGCCCGCCGGCCGAGCTCCCCGAAAGGCCCGGGAAGCTCGGCGCCGCCGAGCGCGCCGAGACCGACCGTGCCGCCAAGCCCCCCGTCCCGCCGGGGCCGCCACAGCTCGAGCTGCCGCTCCTGGGCCGCCAGGACGAACGCGAGCAGCTGGTCCGGCTGCTCGCCCGCGGCCGTTCCGTCCGCCTCACCGGCCCCGCGGGATCCGGCCGCACCCGACTCCTCGACACCGTCGCCGAGGACTGCGGGGACCTCGCGCCCGACGGCGTGGTCCGCCTCACCGGCTTCCACCGCACGGCGGACGACCTGCTGTACGACCTCTTCCACGCCGTCCACGACGCACCCCTGCACCGCCCGGACCGGGAAGAACTGCTCGCACTCGTCCGGGAGATCGGTGCGGTCGTCGTCGTGGACGACCTCGAGTTCGGTGGCGTCCCGCTCGACGAGCTCCTCGACGCCACACCCGAGTGCGCCTTCCTGTTCGGCGCCGCCCCCGATGTGCCCGCCGCGTCCGCCGAGTCGGGCGTCGAGGAGGTCGTGCTCAGCGGCCTCGACCGGCCCGGCGGCGTGGACGTCATCGAGCGGGTCGTCGGCCGTGTCCTCACCGAGGAGGAGGCCAACTGGGCGGGTGACCTGTGGTTCGAGTCCGAGGGCCTGCCGCTGCGCTTCGTCCAGGCCGGCGCCCTGCTGAAGCAGCGCGACCGGCTGCGGGCCGGCGCCAACGCGGTCGACGAGTTCGGCGTGTTCGAGGACGCCCGCCCGGTCGACGCACCCTTCGACGCGGACGAGGACGGCGAGGAGATACCGCTTCCGTCGCTCGGCGAGGCGGCCGCGCCCGCACCGCTGCTCGCCGCCCGGCTGAGCCCCTCGGCACGCACCACGCTCCGGTTCGCCGTCGCCCTCGGCGGCGAGGTCCCGCACCAGGCGCACCTGCCCGCGCTCGTCGGAGACACCCACGCGGACGCGGCTCTCGGCGAACTGGCCGCCTGCGGACTGGTCTCCCCGGTCGGCTCGCGCTACCGGCTCGCGGCCGGCGTGCACGCCCAGTTGGAGGCCGCCGGATACGCCGACGACATCGAGGCCCGTGCACTCAGCGCCGCCCAGCACTACGCCTGGTGGGCCGGGCACCCCTCGGTCACGCCCGAGCGGGTCTGCGCCGAGGCGGACGCCCTGCTCGCCGCTCTCGCCGCCCTGGCGCCCGTCGCGACGCCCCCGGCCGAGGACGAGGAGAGCCCCGCCGTACAGCTGGGCCGCACCGCGGCGCCCGCGTTCGCCGCTGGTCTGCACTGGAGCGCCTGGGAACGGGCACTGCGCTCCGGCGCCGAGGCCTCCCGGCTCGTCGGGGCGGTCGCCGACCAGGCCTACTTCCACCACGAGTTGGGCATCCTCGCGCTCTGCCTGGGCGAACTCGACCGGGCCCGCGCCGAACTGGAGGCCTCCGTCGGCCTGCGCGGCGCCCTCGCCGACAAGCGCGGCACCGTCTCGGGCCGCCGCGCCCTCGCCCTGGTCGCCGACCACTCGGGCGACGTGCCCGGCGTGGCAGCGATGGCGGGGGAGGAGGTGCCCGACGCGCGCCACGACGAGTCCGCGTCGCCGCCGGGCGGCGTACCCGCGGCTCTCTCGGGCTTCCCGCCCCTCAAGCCGACCCCGGTCGACACCCTGGTCACCCACCAGGCCTCGTCCTCGCCCGCACACCGGGCCCGGGGTGGTCTCAGGGGTCTCGCCAAGCGCAACCTCGTGGCGGCCGGCGCGGGCGCTCTGCTCGTCGCCGTGCTGGGGACGGTCGTGACGCTCGGGGCGACCTCCAACAACGACGCGAACAACCCGTCCAACCAGGTCGGCGTCAACCCGTCGGCCAGCGCCGGCCTCGACGACGGCAGCCTCGGCGCGGACAAGCCGAACGACGACGGCAACGGCGACACAGGTACGGCGACCAGCCGGCCCACGGACCCGGGACCGGACGGCACGCTCGGGACGTCGGATGATCCGACGCCTCCCGTGGCGAAGGAGCCCTCGGCCAATCCGAGCGGGACGCAGGGGTCGGGAGGCGGGGGCACGTCGAGCTCGCCGACGAGGCCTCCGTCGACCTCGCCGCCGACGAGGCCTCCGTCGACCTCGCCGTCGGCTTCGCAGCCGCCGACTTCGCAGCCGCCTTCGGGATCGCCCACGTCCGAACCGTCCACGTCCCCGCCGCCGACGTCACCGTCCACCACGGACACGGCCAGCGGCCCGGTCACCAGCGCCCCCGCCAGCACCTCGGCCAGCGCTCCCGCAAGCAGCGAAGCCGGTTCACCGAGCAGCTCAGGCTCCGTGATCTGACGTAACGCCAACACAAGAGGGCCGGGTCCATGAAGTCGGACCCGGCCCTCTTCGTCGTAGAAACCCTCGTAGAACCGCCGTAGAACCGTCGTGGAACCGCCGCAGAACCGCCCGTCAGAACAGTCGCAACTTGTCGTCCTCGATGCCCCGCATCGCGTCGTAGTCCAGGACCTGGCAGCCGATTCCCCGGTCCGTCGCGAGGACTCGCGCCTGCGGCTTGATCTCCTGGGCCGCGAAGATGCCCCGCACAGGCGCGAGGTGGGGATCGCGGTTCAGCAGCTCCAGGTAGCGCGTGAGCTGTTCGACGCCGTCGATCTCACCGCGCCGCTTGATCTCGACCGCGACGGTCCGGCCCTCGGCGTCCCGGCACAGGATGTCGACCGGGCCGATGGCCGTCATGTACTCGCGGCGGATGAGGGTGTAGCCCTCGCCGAGCGTCTCGATACGGTCGGCGAGCAGTTCCTGAAGGTGCGCTTCCACGCCGTCCTTGATCAGGCCAGGGTCGACCCCGAGTTCGTGCGTGGAGTCGTGGAGGACTTCCTCCATCGTGATGATGAGCTTCTCGCCCGCCTTGTTGGTCACGGTCCAGACGCCCTTCTCCTCACCCTCGCCCTCCTTCAGGGTGCAGGGCGGCGACATCCAGTTGAGGGGCTTGTAGGCCCGGTCGTCCGCGTGGATCGAGACGCTGCCGTCCGCCTTCACCAGGATGAGACGGGGCGCGGAGGGCAGGTGGGCGGTGAGCCGGCCCGCGTAGTCGACGGAGCACCGGGCAATGACGAGACGCATGGTCGGCAACGCTACTCGACGGGCCCAGGTGCACGCGATTCGCCCACCCGTCTCCCACCGCCACCCTCAACCGAGGCCCTGCGGGCCGCCCCACTTGTTCTGGAAAACGTCTGTTCGGTCGTGGCCGATTGTGTGCCCAACGGGAGCGTAAAGGAGCTCCCCATGTGCCTATTCTCCTGGTGCCGTCACGGCCTGTTGCCTACCGTATTAAACGGGAGGTCGCGATGCGTGTACTCAGAGTGTCCGGTATTTCGGCATGGCGAACTCCCCATCCATGTCCGGCAACCCCTGCTGCTCGGGGGTGCGAGAGGAGAACCCATGTCGCTCGACGTCTCACCGGCCCTACTCGAACAGGCCGAGCGAGGCGAGGTCGACGAAGCGGAATTCGTCGACTGCGTCCGGACCTCCCTGCCCTACGCATGGGAGATGATCAGCTCCCTGGTGGCCCAGCTGAAGGTCGACGGCGGAGACTTCGCCGACAACCAGACGCCCCCGCCGGACGAGCAGGCGCGCGGTCAGCTGCTGCGTGCGCTCGCGAGTGACGCGATACGCGGCGCGCTGCAGCGGCACTTCGGTGTGCGGCTGGCTTTCCAGAACTGCCACCGGGTGGCGGTGTTCCCGCTGGACCCGGCGGTCGACGAGACGCTGGCCCGTTTCACGTCGGTCCGCAATCAGCTGCTCAACCAGTCCCCGGAACTGCGGGACTGCTGACGCAGTGAGCCGTCGGCTTGCCGCTCCGTACGCGGGAGGTGCATTCAGTACTGGAGCGGCAAGCGCCTCGCAGGGCTCGGGTGTTCAGCCGAGGTGGGGGAGTACCTCGGCCCCCAGCCGTCGTACGTTCTCCTCGGTCGCCGCCAGGTCGCCCGAGCCCTCGACGAGCAGGGCGAAGCGGGAGATGCCGGTCCGCTCGCTGGTCGCCGCGAGCCGGTCGACGCACAGCCGCGGCGGGCCGACGGGGTGCAGCCCGCAGAGGAGTTCGGTGTACGCCAGCGGGTCCCGCATCTGCCGGTCGCGTCCGTCGACCGTCACATGGGCGTCGAGCCCCTGTTTCAGCCAGCCCGGCATCGCCTTCAGCAGAGTCTCCACGGCGTCCGTGCGCCGGTCCGCGATCTGGCAGACGCCGGCCGAGACATGGGCCGCGCCGACGATCTCCTCCGCCGGCCGCCCGGCCGCGCGCGCGTACTGCCGCCACAGCGCGACCATCTCCGCCTTCTCCTCGTCTCCCACGTGCATGCCGAGCAGCATCGGCAGCCCGCGCTCGGCGGCCAGCCGCACGCTCGCCTGCGAGGTGCACGCGACGACGACCTCCGGCCCCTCCGTGTCCGTCAGGGACTCCGACGGCCTGGGGACGACGGGCACTTCACGGAAGCGGAACCGTTCCCCCGAGGCGGACACGGCGGGTTCGCGCAGCCAGCGCACCAGCAGATCGAGTGATTCCGGGTACCCCTTCTCGTACGCCTCAAGACCCGAGCCGAACACCTCCAGGTCCACCCACGGACCGCCCCGGCCCACGCCGAGCGAGAACCGTCCGCCGCTCGTCATGTGCAGCAGCGCGGCCTGCTCGCCGAGGGCGACCGGGTGGGCGGTGGGCAGCACACTGACCGCCGTACCCACCCGGATGCGGCGGGTGCGGCCGAGCAGTAACGCCGCCAGGGTCACGGCCGACGGACAGGTGCCGTACGGCACGAAGTGGTGCTCGGCCAGCCAGACCGAGTCGAGCCCCGCCTCCTCGGCGACCTCGGCCGAGCGGACCGCGCGGTGCAGCGCCTCCCCCTGGCCCTGCCCCGGGAACTGGGCCGCCAACACGAAACTTCCTACACGCATTGCTGTTCCTGCTTCCTTGGCTCCGACGCGGAGCTCCCCCGCCCGCATAACCGTCTGACACGTGCCCAGGACACGGCCGGCGAAGGGATTTGCGGATTGTCTGGAGAATCGTCCAAGAACGGGTGGCCCGGAAGGGGGACTTGTGGGGATTGGTGCCCTACGCGTACCCCGGTTCGCGCCGCGTAGGCTGGACACGGCCCGTGCTTCCTGTATAGCCCCGTGAGGTGTCCCGTGTCCCCGCGTCGCAACCGACCCAAGGGCTCCGGTTCGTCAGGCAACAGCGCCGAGGACGACCGGTCCGGCCGCTACGGCGGCTGGCAGACCGCGGTGAGCTGGCAGGGCGAGGAGTGGAGCGTGCGGCACGTGGCCGGTGCGAGCGCGCAGGGCAAGACGTACCGCTGCCCCGGCTGCGACCAGATGATCCCCGACGGAGTCCCGCACGTCGTCGTGTGGCCCGAGCACGCGGGCGTCGACGATCGCCGCCACTGGCACAAGGCGTGCTGGAACGCACGGGACCGCCGCACCCCGGGGGTGCGGCGGTCCCGAAACGCGCCGAAGTTCTGAGGCCGGCCCGGCCGTTGGAGCAGGGCTTGGAGCCGGCCTACACGTCCCGCTTGTCCAGCAGGGCGACGGCGCCGGCGAACGCCACGGCCGTGACGCCGGTGATGATCCACAGCGGGTCCCAGCCGGACGGGCCCGAGTCGCTGAGGGACGTGGAGTAGAAGACGGCGAGCTGGTTCGGGATCGAGTACTCGAACAGGGCCTGGCGCAGGTCCTCCAGCGACTCCGAGAACATGAACAGCGCGATGACGAGCGGGGCCAGCACGACGCCGATCATGATGGTGATCGCGCCCGCCGAGTGCCGGATGACCGAGCCGACGAGCAGCGAGAGCAGGCCGAGCAGCGCGATGTAGAGCGAGATGCCGAGCGTGCCCTTCAGCCACTCCTGGCCGGTCGGATCCTTCGCGCCGGCACCGCCCAGCATGCCCACGTCCGCGAGGGCCACGAGGAACACCGACACCAGCGTCACCGTGAACGCGACCGCGAAGAACACGATCGCCTTCGCCGCCAGCACCCGCCCCCTGGAGGGGCAGGCGACCATCGTGGTCCGGATCATGCCGGTGCCGTACTCCGAGGCCGTGGTGAGCACGCCGAGCGTGATGATGCACATGCTGCCGAGCAGCAGCCCGAAGACGCCGAACGACAGCGGGTTCTCGCCCGCGAGGCTGTCCTCGCCGGCGCTGGCGGCGACCAGCGCACCGGCCAGCAGCCCGACGCCGACGACGAGCAGCACGAACACGCCGAGCGTCCACATCGTGGAGCGCACCGACCTGATCTTCGTCCACTCCGAGGAGATGGCGTGCCCGAGGTGTGTGCGCACGACCGGGATCGGCGAGGTGTAGCCGGTGTACGAAGGACCGGGTGCCGCCTGCCAGTTGGGCGCGGCCTGCGGCATCTGGGGCTGGGGGGTGCTCATCGGGCGTCCTCGGGCTTGGTGGAGTCGGCGGCGGCGGGGGCGGCGGCGGGCCGGGCGACGGCGTCCTGCACGGGCGCGGCAGCGGCAGGCTGGGCCGGAGCCTGGCCCTGCGACGCGGGCTGCGCGTACGGGTTGGGCTGCCCCGCACCGGCCGGCGCACCGGCTGAAGCACCGGGAGCCCCGGCAGGCGCTCCAGGCGCTCCGTACGGCCCGGCGGGCGTGCCGGGAGCCCCGTACGGCCCGGAAGGCGCCTGCACCCCCGCGTACGGACCCGCGGCCGGCTGCCCCTGCGGCGGTACGAACGGCTGCCCGCCCTGCTGGGGCGGCGGCGGGGCGTACCAGCCGGGCTGACCCTGCCCGGGCACCGGCATCGGCGGCTGCGCGCCCGGCGGCAGCGGCTGCTGGAGGCCCGTCTTCTGGTCGATGGTCGAGCGGTAGTCGACCGCTCCCTGCGTCATCCGCATGTACGCCTCCTCGAGGGAGGCCTGGTGCGGCGACAGCTCCCACAGACGTACGTCGGAGTCGTGCGCGATGTCGCTGATACGCGGCAGTGCGAGACCCGTCACGCGCAGCGCCCCGTCCTGCTCGGGCAGCACATGACCGCCCGCCTCGGTGAGCGCGGACGTCAGCTTCTCGCGCAGCTGCGGCTCGGTGTCCGGCGTCCGTACGCGCGCGAAGTCCGCGGAGTTGGCCGAGATGAAGTCCGTCACGCTCATGTCGGCGAGCAGCTGCCCGCGCCCGATGACGATCAGGTGGTCGGCGGTGAGCGCCATCTCGCTCATCAGGTGCGAGGAGACGAAGACCGTACGGCCCTCCGCCGCGAGGGACTTCATCAGGTTGCGCACCCAGAGGATGCCCTCGGGGTCGAGACCGTTGACCGGCTCGTCGAACAGCAGCACCTGAGGGTCGCCGAGGAGCGCCGCGGCGATGCCGAGCCGCTGCCCCATGCCGAGCGAGAAACCCTTGGACCGCCTCCTGGCCACCTCCTGGAGGCCGACGACGCCGAGCACCTCGTCGACCCGCCGGTCCGGGATGCCGGACAGCTGGGCCAGGCACAGCAGGTGGTTGCGGGCGGCCCGGCCGCCGTGCACGGCCTTGGCGTCGATGAGCGCCCCGACCTGGCGCGGCGCGTTCGGCAGCTTGCGGTACGGATAGCCGCCGATCGTCACCGTCCCCGCGGTGGGGTTGTCCAGGCCGAGGATCATCCTCATGGTCGTCGACTTGCCCGAGCCGTTGGGCCCGAGGAAGCCGGTGACGGCGCCCGGCCGTACCTGGAAGGAAAGGTTGTACACAGCGGTCTTGTCGCCGTAGCGCTTGGTCAGGCCGACTGCTTCGATCATGCTCCGCACCCATCGAATGCTTCAGGACAGCAGGGCACACGCCCCCGTAAGGGTTAGGAGGATATCGAGGCGCTGACGGTTCCGCTCAAGGGCGAGCAAAAGGTTGCGGCCCGGTCTCGGTGCTTCGTGCGGCTACGCGTCCCGCTCCCTCAGCACCGCGTACCCGCCGGCGAGTGCCGCGACCACCCACAGCACCATGATCCCGAGGCCGCCCCAGGGGCCGTACGGAGTGCTGTCGTCGACAGGGGTGACCATCTACCTTCGTGGTGTCGACATCGCCGAGGACGCAGCGTCTGTTCCTGCCCCGCAACAGCACCCTGCGCAGCGGCAGCAAAAACATCCCGTCGAACGGGGTGAGCGGCCCAGGAACGTCAGCGTCGAGGAGACGGCATATCCCCGGTCAGCGCCGGGCTGCGCGACCCACCCTGCCCCAGCACCGACGCCGGCCCGCACACGACAGGGGCCCGCGTCCCCAACGGGAACGCGGGCCCCAACTGCCGTAAGCCGCTCAGCGCATCACCGAGTCTGCTGAGCCGGGACCCCCCGGGAGATCGGCTCGTCGTCGGCCGGCGTGCCGGCCGCGGCCACGGCCGCACCCGTGAGCGTCGCCAGCATCTCGCGCACATTGGTCAGCTGCGCGTTGATCGAGTCGCGGCGGTTGGTCAGCGCAGCGAGCTCGCGCTCGGATTCCGAGCGGATGCGGTCCGCCTTGGCGTTCGCGTCGGCCACGATGTCCTCGGCCTGGCGCTGCGCCGTCTCGACGGTCTGGCGGGCGCGGCGCTCCGCGTCGGTGCGCAGCTTCTCCGCCTCCAGACGCAGCTGCTCCGCCCGGTGCTCGATCTCCGCGAGCCGCTTCTCGGCCTTGGCCTGGCGGGACGCCAGGTCGCGCTCGGACTGCTCACGCCGCTTGGCGAGGTTCGTCTCGAAGTCGGCGGCGGCCTGCGCGGCCTTGGCGCGGGTCTCCTCGAAGAGCGCGTCCGCCTCCTCGCGCTTGGACTGCGCGTCCTTCTGCGCCTCGGCACGCAGCTGGGAGGCGTCACTCTTGGCCTTCTCGACGATCCGGACGCCCTCGTCCTCGGCCTTGGACTTGCGCTCCGCGGCGAACGACTCCGCGTCGTTGCGGACCTGCTGGGCCGCGGACTCGGCGAGCTCGCGGTGCTGCTCGGCCGCGCGCCTGGCCTCCTCGCGCAGATCCTTGGCCTCTTCCTCGGCGAGGCGGAGGATCTTCTCGACACGCGCGCCGAGTCCGGCATACGACGGCTCGGCGTCGGTCACGGCGGCCTGGGCGTTCTGCGTCTCGAGGTGGAGCTCCTCGATGCGCTTTTCCAGAGCGGTGATGCGGGCGAGAGCGCTGTCACGATCGGAGACGAGCTTGGAGATCCGTTCGTCCACCTGAGCGCGGTCGTATCCACGCCGCACAAGCTCGAAGCCGTAGGGGGAAGTGTCGCTCATGGGGTTCCTGTCGAAAGAGACCGGTGAGGTGATAGGGGGAATCCTAGGGGCCGAAGCGGTGTGTCATCGAGCGGATACGTGTTTGATCTGGAGAATGACACCCCTTTTGAGTGGCTGACCGGCGGACGACTTGCCAAAATCTTGGTCAAAGCCCCCAGACAACACCGGATTCCGCCGGATCCGCTAGCTCTCCGAGGCCTTGCCACCCGATCGAGGGGCTCCGACGGTCGCGCCCGCCTTGACCCCGCCGTCCTTGCCCGCCGAGGGCGCCTCGAAGGACTCCAAAGCCTCCAGGACGTCCTGGACCCGGGAGATCTCGGCGTTGATGTCCTCGCGACGGCGCACCAGGATCTCCAGCTCGCGCTTGCCCTCCTCGACCGTGCGCCTGGCCTCGCGGATCGCCTCGGCCTTGAGCTCCTCGGCCTCCTTCACGAGCGCGGCCTTCTTCTGCTCGGCCTCCTTGAGCAGCCCCTCGGCCTTCTTCACGGCGGCGATACGCACCTTGCCCGCCTCGGAGTTGGCCTCCGAGACGATCTCCTTGGCCTTCGCCTGCGCCTTGGCGAGCTGCTCCTCCGCGGCCTTGATGAGCGCGTCGCAGCGGTCACCGGTCGACTTCATCGTCTCGGCGGCCTCGCGGCGGGCCCGCTCGTGCAGATCCTCGATCTCGTTCGTGATGCGGTCGCGCAGCTCCTCCGCGCGCTCCCTGATCGCGGTGGCGTCCCGGCGGGCACCGACGAGCAGCTCGTCCGCGTCCGTACGGGCCTTCTCCACCGTCGAGTTGCCCTCGACCGTCGCCTCGGCGACCAGCCGGTCGGCCTCCGAGCGGGCCGCGCCCACCATGGTGTCCGCCTGGGACTCGGCGTCCGCGGTCGTCTTCAGCGCCTGCTGCTGTGCCTCGGTCAGCAGCTTGTCCGCCTCTGCGGTGGTCTCCGTGATGAGCTTGTCGACCTGCTCGGCCGCCTCGGAGCGCCGCTTGTTGGCGTCCTGGCGGGCCTCGTCCAGCGTTCGGTCGGCCTCCTCGCGCGCCGTGGTGACGAGCCGTTCGGCCTCCGCCGCCGCCTCGGCCCGCACCCGCTCGGACTCGCCCCGGATCCGCTCGGCGTGCTGCTGCGCCGAGCCGACCGTCTCGGCGGCCTCCGCGCGCAGCCGCTCGGCGTCGCTGGTGGCGTCCGAGATGAGCTTCTCGGCCCGGGCGACCGACTCGGCGCGCAGCCGCTCGGCGTCCGCGGCCGTATCGGAGTGCAGCCGCTCGGCCTCCGCGATGGTCTCGTTCTGCAGCCGCTCGGCCTCGGCGCGCGCCTCGGTGATGAGCGTGTCCGCCTGCGTCGCCGCGTCCGACCGGATCCGGTTGGCGTCCTCGCGGGCGTCCGCCCGGGTGCGCGCCGCGTCCTGGTCGGCCTGGGCGATGGCGTCCGACACCTCCGTGCGGACCCGCTGGGCGTGCGCGGCGGCGTCCGAGCGCAGCCGCTCGGCCTCCGCGATCGCCTCCGACATCGTGCGCTCGGCCAGCGACTTGGCGGCCTCCGACTCCTCCCGCGCCTCGCGCCGCACCCGGTTGGCGTCGTCGGTGGCCCGCTCCCGCTCGGCATAGGCGTCGGCGCGGACCCGGTCCGCCTCCTCCTCGGCCTCCCGCCGGGTACGGTCCGCCGCGTGCTCGGCGGCGGAGCGCAACCCGGCGATCTCCTCCTGGGCCTGCTCGTGCAGCCCGGACACGGAGTCCCGTACCTGCTGGGCGTGCTGCTCGGCCGCCGACACCATCTCGGTGGCGCGCCGGTCGGCCTCCTCGACCAGACGTACGGCCTCGGCCTGCGCGTCCTCCACGCGGCTGCGCGCCACGGCGAGCAGTTCCTCGCTCTGCTCGCGGGCCCGCTCGCGCTCCTGATCGGCCTCCTGACGGGCGGCGCCGAGGAGTTCCTCGGCCTCGCGGCGACGGCGGGCGGCCTCCTCCTGGGCGGCCGCCAGCGTCTCCGTGGCCTCCGTCGCGATCCGCTCGGCGGCGGCCTGCGCCTCCGCCCGTACCCGGTCGGCGGTGTCCTGGGCCTCCGTCTTCAGCCGCTCGGCCTCGGCAGCGGCCTCCGACCGCAGGCGTACGGCGACGGCCTCGCCCTCGGCGCGGGACGCGGACGCGTCGGACGCGGCCTCGGTGCGCAGCCGGTCGGCCTCCGCCTCGGCCTGCTGCTGGAGCGTGCGGATCCGTTCGGCGGCCTCGGTGCGCAGCCGCTCGGTCTCCTCGGCGGCCTCGCGGCGGATCCGCGCGGCCTCCTCCCGGGCGTCGGTCAGCGCCTGCTCGGTGGCGGCGAGCCGCTGCTCGGCCTCCGTGTGCAGCCGCGTCAGTTCCTCGGCGGCCTCCGCCCGCCGGGCCTCGACCGCCCGCTCGGACTCCTCGCGCAGTTCGCCCGCGGCCCGCTCGGCGTCCGCCAAGAGCGCCTCGGACTGCTCGACGACCTCGGCCCGGTGCCGCTCGGCCTCCTTACGGGTGCGGTCGAGGGTCTCCTCGGCCTGCCGGCGCAGGGTGGTCGCGCGCTCGATGGCCTCCGTACGGACCTTCTCGCTGTCCGTCGTGGCCTTCTGGCGCAGCTCGTCCGCGTCGGCCTTCGCCTTGGAGAGCAGCTCCTCGGCGGACCTGGCCGCCTCCTCGATCTGCTGGACGGCCTCCTTGCGGGCCTCCGCGCGGATCTTCTCGCCCTCGGCGACCGCGTCGGCACGCAACTGCTCGGCCTCGCCGCGCAGCCGGCGGGCCTCCTCCTGCAGTTCGACCGTCTTGGCGCGGTACTCCTTGGTGTCGTCCTTCGCAGCGCCCTTGAGCTGCTCGGAGATGTCCTGCGCCTCGGAGCGCAGCCGGTCCGCCTCGGCCTCCGCCTCGCGGCGGATCCGCTCGGCCTCCTCGGCCGCGGCCTTGGTGGTGTTCCTGGCGTCCTCCGCCGCCTTGTTGAGGACGTCCTCGGCGGTCCTGGCAGCTTTGGACAGCTGGGTCGCGCTCTCCTCGGCGGTGAGCGAACGGGCCTTCTCGGAGGCCTCCGCGACGATCTTCTCCGCCTCGGAGCGGGCGTCCGCGATGATTTGTTCGGCGTCCGACTTGGTGGCCTCGGCCTCCTTGGTGGCCTCCTCGACCAGCCGGGCGACCTGCTCCTTCGCCGTACGCGTGCGCTGCTCGTTGGCCGTCTCCGCGCCGGCGATCGCCTTGGCGGCGGCCTCCTTGGCCTCGGTGACCAGCTTCTCGGCCTCGATCTGCGCCTTGCGCAGCGCTTCCTCGGCCTCGGTCATGCGCTGCTCGGCGGCACGGCTCAGCTCGCCGGCCTGGCGGCGGGCGGCGTCCGACTCCGAGACCGTGGAGCTGCGTACCTGCTCGGCGTGGTCGGTGGCCTCCTGGGCCTGGGTGGACGCGGCGTTCAGCAGCCGCTCGGCGTCCGTGCGGGCCCGGCGCAGGAGCTGCTCGGCCTCCGCGCGGGCCGCCTCGGCGTCGCTCTGCAGGCGCTGCCGGGCCTCCGCGGCCACCCGCTCGGCCTCGGCGCGCGCGGCCGCCAGGGCCTGGTCGGCCTCGGCCCGCGACTCCTCGAGGAGCCGGCGGGCCTGTGACTCGGTGCGGGCGCGCAGCTGCTCCGCCCACGCCACGTTCTCGTTGACGTGCGATTCGACGGTCTGCCGGCGCTCCGCCAGCTCCTGGTCCAGCTGCTGACGGCGGGTGACCGCCTCCTGGTGCAGCTCGGACTGCAGGCGGGCGGCCTGCTCGGCGTGCTCCTGGAGGATCCGCTGGGTCTGCGCCCGGGCCTGGCTGAGCTCACGCTCGGCCTCCTGGCGCAGCTGATCGGCCTGCATCTGGGCGTTGCGCAGCAACTGCTCGGCGTGGTAGCCGATGTCCCCGCCGTCGAAGGCGGGCCGGGACATGATGGTGCGCCGCGCCTCGTGCAACTTGGCGCGCAGCACCTCGACCTGGTAGCCGAGGTCCTCGGCGTGCTGGATCGCCTTTTCCCGCTCGGTCTTCAGCCGTTTCATCTCGGCTTCGAACCGAGTGAGGTGGTCGACGTCAGCCGCCGGCTCCCGCTCCTGGCTCTCGTAGCCCCGCACTGCGCGGTCCCATCCGTCCCCTGGTCGCAAGCTTGTCCAAACGAGCTCCGTCCATCCGCCGAACGGGGCCCCCGGGGAATGGTGTCAGATCAACGGCGGAGCATGGGCTGCTGCCCCGACGCTCGTCCCCCGAAACCCGGACCCCGGCCCGCGGTCACCACTCGGGGAGCGGCGACCGCCCCCAACCCTACCGGCCCATATGTACGAGGGTCAGTGCTCAG
This sequence comes from Streptomyces sp. HUAS ZL42, assembly GCF_040782645.1. Lineage (GTDB taxonomy): Bacteria > Actinomycetota > Actinomycetes > Streptomycetales > Streptomycetaceae > Streptomyces. The sequence goes on along the minus strand of NZ_CP160403.1, from coordinate 3,373,206 downwards.
GCGACTCAACAGGCGCTGAAGTGACCAGTTCTGTCAGTACTCCGTGGCAATCCTTGGGGTGCAGGAAGGTGATCCGTGACCCCATGGAGCCGCGTCGGGGCTCTTCGTACAGAACGCGTACCCCCTTGTCGCGGATGTCCGCGGCCTCGCCGTCCACATCCGCCGTACCGAAGGCGATGTGGTGGACGCCCTCGCCGTTCTTGTCGAGCCACTTCGCGACGGTCGAGTCCGGTCGCGTCGGCTCCAGGAGCTGCAGGTACGACGCACCGCCGTCGGACGTATCGTTGATCTTGAGCATGGCCTCGCGCACGCCCTGCTCCTCGTTGACCTCGGAGTGGAACACCTCGAAGCCGTAGGTGGCCCGGTAGAACTCGACGGTCTTGTCGAGGTCGAAACAGGCGATCCCGATGTGGTCGATTCGCGTCAGCATGGTTTCAGTGGAGCGCTACGGAGGTGGTTACGCAACGTGCGCGCGATCACACCGACAGCCGGATGACGGCACGGAGTGCCACTCAGTACATTCGAAGTAAACCCTCGTTCACTCCTCGGCTGTGCAGCCGGTAAGGGGATCGCAGCTCATGTCTGGAACGAACAGCACGACCTCGGTGATCGTCGCAGGCGCGCGTACGCCCATGGGACGGTTGCTGGGCTCGCTGAAGTCCTTCTCCGGAGCCGACCTCGGCGGCTTCGCGATCAAGGCCGCCCTCGACCGTGCGGGGATCGGTGGCGACCAGGTGCAGTACGTGATCATGGGCCAGGTGCTGCAGGCCGGGGCAGGGCAGATCCCGGCACGTCAGGCCGCGGTCAAGGCGGGCATCCCGATGAGCGTGCCGGCCCTCACCATCAACAAGGTCTGTCTGTCGGGCCTCGACGCGATCGCGCTCGCCGACCAGCTGATCCGCGCGGGTGAGTTCGACATCGTCGTCGCGGGCGGCCAGGAGTCCATGACCAACGCCCCCCACCTGCTGCCGAAGTCCCGCGAGGGCTTCAAGTACGGCGCGATCGAGATGCTCGACGCGATGGCGTACGACGGCCTGACCGACTCCTTCGAGGGCATCGCCATGGGCGAGTCGACGGAGAAGCACAACACGCGCCTGGGCATCCAGCGCCCGGAGCAGGACGAGATCGCGGCGCTGTCCCACCAGCGTGCGGCCGCCGCGCAGAAGAACGGCATCTTCGAGGCGGAGATCACCCCGGTCGAGATCCCGCAGCGCAAGGGCGAGCCGGTCGTCTTCAGCAAGGACGAGGGCATCCGCGGCGACACCACGGCGGAGTCCCTGGGCAAGCTGCGCCCGGCGTTCACCAAGGACGGCACGATCACCGCCGGTACCGCCTCGCAGATCTCGGACGGAGCGGCGGCCGTGGTCGTGATGAGCAAGGCCAAGGCACAGGAGCTCGGCCTCGAGTGGATCGCGGAGATCGGCGCCCACGGCAACGTGGCGGGTCCGGACAACTCCCTGCAGTCGCAGCCCTCCAACGCCATCCTGCACGCCCTGAAGAAGGAGGGCCTGGAGGTCTCCGACCTCGACCTGATCGAGATCAACGAGGCTTTCGCGGCCGTCGCGGTCCAGTCAATGAAGGACCTCGGGGTGTCCACCGAAAAGGTGAACGTCAACGGTGGGGCGATCGCCCTGGGGCACCCGATCGGCATGTCGGGCGCACGCCTCGTGCTGCACCTGGCCCTGGAGCTGAAGCGGCGGGGCGGCGGTGTCGGTGCGGCGGCGCTGTGCGGTGGCGGTGGCCAGGGCGACGCGCTGATCGTGCGGGTCCCCAAGGCCTGAGCCCGCTGTACGCCGCCAAACTGAACGGATCGGAACGGAGCTGTGATGCAGGACGTCTCCACGCTGGTGGCCCAGGCCAGGGAAGGCCGGCCGCGGGCCGTGGCCCGGCTGATCTCCCTGGTGGAGGGGGCGTCCCCGCAGCTCAGGGAGGTCATGGCGGCCCTGGCCCCGCTGACGGGCGGGGCGTACGTGGTGGGCCTGACGGGCTCGCCCGGCGTCGGCAAGTCGACCTCCACGTCCGCGCTGGTGACGGCGTACCGCAAGCAGGGCAAGCGGGTCGGCGTCCTGGCCGTCGACCCGTCGTCGCCCTTCTCGGGCGGCGCCCTGCTCGGTGACCGGGTGCGGATGTCGGAGCACGCCTCCGACCCCGGCGTCTACATCCGCTCGATGGCCACACGCGGCCACCTCGGCGGCCTCGCCTGGGCCGCCCCGCAGGCGATCCGCGTGCTGGACGCGGCGGGCTGCGACGTGATCCTGGTCGAGACGGTCGGCGTCGGCCAGTCCGAGGTCGAGATCGCGTCGCAGGCCGACACATCGGTGGTCCTCCTGGCCCCCGGGATGGGCGACGGCATCCAGGCGGCCAAGGCGGGCATCCTGGAGATCGGCGACGTGTACGTCGTCAACAAGGCCGACCGGGACGGCGCGGACGCCACCGCCCGCGAGCTGAACCACATGCTGGGGCTGGGCGAGTCCCGTGGTCCCGGCGACTGGCGCCCCCCGATCGTCAAGACGGTGGCCGCCCGTGCCGAGGGCGTCGACGAGGTCGTGGAGGCCCTGGAGAAGCACCGGGCGTGGATGGAGGAGCGCGGCGTCCTCACCGAACGCCGCCTCGCCCGAGCCGCCCGCGAGGTGGAGACCATCGCCATCACGGCCCTGCGGGAGCGCATCGGCGACCTGCACGGCGACCGACGCCTGAGCACGCTGGCGGAGAAGATCGTCGCCGGTGACCTGGACCCGTACCGTGCGGCGGACGAACTGGTGGCAGGACTGACGCGGGACTGACGTGTCCCGTCCCCAGGGGCTCCGCCCCCTGGACCCCCGGGCCTGTGCCCACCCACCACCGACTCGATTCGACGAAGGGGCACCCGATCCAGCCCGTCCTGAGTTCGAGGACGAGGCCCGTTCAGGGCCGAAGCGAGGGTCTGGGGGCGGCCGCCCCCCAGGGATGGCACGGGTAGGGGCGGCGGGGCGAAAGAACCGCTACCGCTCGGCCGCCGCCGGGACGGGAGCCCCCGGTGGCACCGCCACCACACTGCCGCGCCCCCGCCGTATCGGGGCCAGGGCCGCCACCCGGGCCGTGACGGCCAGCGCGACGAACGTGAGGGCGGCGAGACCGCGGTCGCCCTCCCGCCAGGAGACCACCGGCAGGGCGAGCCCGGGAATGCGCAGCCGCGCGAGGCCGAGGACCGACGACGGCGGTACGGGCGTGGAGTCGACGGCGGGGTTGTTGTCCCCGGCGGTGACGATGTCGCCGTCGCGCAGGATCTTCGCGGCGCGATGGACGAGCAGCCGCGACGGATGGGCGGGGTCCCGCACCACGACGACCTGCCCCGGGTCGGGCCTGCGGCCGTGCAGCGGCTGGTACACGACGACGTCCCCGGGCGTCAGACGCGGGCGCATGGATTCGCCCAGGACGGCGGTCGCCTTCCAGCCGAGGGAGAGTGCGGGCACATGGGACCAGATCAGCAGACCCGCCACCATGCCGAGTCCGATGCGCGCCGCGAGTACGGTGAGGAGCCGGAGCCAGTCGCTGAGGGCCATGTCAGACGGTCTGGGCTTCCCAGGTGAACTTCACGTTGGGCGTGGAGCCGCCCTGGGTGGGGTCCGGCGCCGTGGACCTGAAGGTCCAGGTGATCCGGTAGGTGACGGACTCCGGTGGGTTCCCCGTCAGGTTCCAGGGACCGATGCCGTTGGCGTAGTCGGTACGGGTGGTCGTCAGGTTCTCGAGGGTGCCCGAGTAGTCCGCCGCCCCGGCGGGCGTGAAGCCGTTGCAGGCCGGATTCGCGCTGAACGAGCTGCCCGAGCCGTGCTCGACGGTGACGTCGATGTAGGGGCTGATGTCGTTGGCCGGCGGATTGGCCGTCGACGTGTTCAGCTTGACCTGCGACGGGAGCGTGGCCTGCGAGGTGACGACGATGCACCGGGTTCCGGTGTCGCCCGGCGCGATGTTCGTGAAGTTGAGCATGGGCTGGCCGCCGCTGTCATTGGTCAGCCCGACCGTTCCCGCCGTCCAACTGGTCCCGGAGCTCGTCGTGCGTCCCACGAACGCGGCCTGGGAGGCATGCCAGACCAGTGCTCCGCTGAGCACCAGACCCATGGGCACGGGCAGTACGTAGGCCAGCGATCTGAGCCGAGGCCGGCGGAACGTCAGGAGCCGTCTGCATTTTCCCATGTCGGGATGGATAACCAGGGCGTGGCCGGTGATCCCGGATTTCCACTGCCCGGGTGAACCGGCTCAGTTCACCGACACCGTGCTGGAGGAGTCCGACCCCGTGCCGAGTGGGCGGGCCTTGACGCCCGGAACCACGGCGGGTGACGTACAGGGCGGCCAGGGAGAGGACGACGGTCGCCGGGAGCAGGGCCACCGCCCGCTCGCGGAGCGGGTTTGTCACCACCAGTGCATCGGCGCAGTGAACGATCACTTGAGCAAGCACGCTCGTCGTGCGTTCATTCGGGCCGCGGCTGTTCAGCCGAACCCGGGCGCCGGACGCACCGGCGGGCGGAGCCCTGTCGGACCTCCGCCCGCCATGTGCCGCCAGGTGCGACTACGGGCGTCCCCGATGCCCGCGCAGGTGCTCCGCGATGGGCTTCAGGGCCTTGTCGAGTTCCGTCAGGGCCTCGGGGGCCAGCAGATCGATGAAGTGCCTCCGCACAGACGCCACATGATGCGGCGCGACCTTCTTCATCGTCTCCAGGCCGTGCTCGGTGAGCACCGCGTACAGTCCGCGGCGGTCGGACTCGCAGTTCTCACGGCGAACCAGGTTCGCGTTCTCCATGCGGGTGATCTGGTGTGAGAGGCGGCTCTTCGACTGGAGGGTCGCGGACGCGAGGTCGCTCATCCGCATCCGTAGGTCCTCCGACTCGGAGAGATTGACCAAGATCTCGTAGTCGTTCATTGTCAGGCCGAACGGCTGCAGGTCCCTTTCGAGCTGGTACGTCAACAGCCTATTGACCTCCAGGTGGGTGCGCCAAGCGCACTGCTCCGCATCGGTCAGCCAGCGCGTGGCCGTCTCGGTCTCCATGAATGAAGTCTACCTAAGAAGTTGAAAGGCGAACTAGTGAGGGTTTTCTGTGACAGTGCACGCGTTCGATGTCACACTCCGCAGACTACCGCTCACAGCCCGAAGCGACGCTGGAGGTCTCCCAGCTGTCCGGGAAGACGCGGCGCGCCGGCTTGCGGTGAAGGGCCTGTGGAACCCCCGGCGCCACCGGGCACTCCGGCCTGGTGCGGAACCGCCCCCGTGGCCTGCTCGGCCATGAGGGTTTCGGAGGACTGGAGCAGTACGGTGCCGGCCCCCACGAACTCGAACTGGTGCTCCTCCCCGGAGGCCCCGCCGAGGCCCGTCAGTGCACGTAGACCGCCCATTACACCTGTCATGTACCCGTGGTCGTAGTGGTGGCACGGCGAGGGGCAGTCGGCCCAGCCGACCAGTGCCTGCGGATCCACCCGGATCGGGGGCTCCATGAACACCACCGGACCGTTGGATGCGGCCACGAACTTTCCGGTTCCGATGAGTGTCAGAAAACCCGGCACGATCGATTGCTTCAGCGACAGACTTGGCTGAAAAGCGAGCAGATTGCCCGAGCGAATGGTCAGATTGCCCTCGTCCAGGTCGTACGAGTTCACGTCGAAAGCCCGGTCGGCCAGCAGCATCTTGCCCGAGCCCTCCGCCACGACCCAGTCGGCGGCGTGCAGAGGCGAATGAAATGACGTACGGACGAGGCGGTCCAATCGACCGTGCCCGATGCCGTTGAACTCGATCGAGCCGTAGTAGGCGATCATCTTCCCCTTCTGCAGGAACCACTGGCTGCCCTTGAGGTCCACGCAGAAGGTGTAGTTGTTGACGTTGTCGTCGGTCGGCAGCGTCATCGGGTCGTGCACCGTCGGGCCGCCGCCCGGAGCCCCGTACATGCTCACAGCTTCTCCTCCGAGGCCTGGACGAACACCACACCGCTGCCGCTGAGCTCCAGCTGGAACGCCTCGCCCGAGCCGCGGCCCACCATGTCCCGCCAGCCCAGCGCGGTCGACAGCTTGTTGCGTACGTCTCCGTGGTGGGCGACGTACGCCTGGGGGTCGACGTGGACGGGGCGCTGCGGGGTGATCGGGATCTCGAACACGCCCCCGTGGGCCATCACGGCCACCGCGCCGTGTCCCTTGAGGGTCGTGGTGAACAGGCCCTGGCCGCTGATCTGGCCCCGGACCATACCCATGACGCCACCCTGCGAGCCCATGAACATCGTGCCCTGCTGGAGCGTTCCCTCGAAGGCGAGCAGACGGTCCGCCTCGACGTACAGGGTGTCGCCGGTGAGATTGATGACCTGGACGTGATGGCCGCCGTGGCCGAAGAGGACCGTGCCGCTGCCCTCGACGCTCATCAGGGGTGTGTCCTCGTTGGCCAGCCGGCGCCCGATCATGGACATCACGCCGCCCTGGCCGCCCTGCACGTTGGGCGTGAAGGACACCTCGCCCTTGTAGGCGAGCATGGCGCCGCGCTGGCTGAACAGCCGCTGGCCCGGCATGACCGTCGCCTCGATCATCTTCGAGTTGATCTCGCGGAAGGGCATGTCACACGTCCCCCGCGATCGTGTTGCGCTCGCTCGGCTGCACGTACACCAGGCCGTCCCCCTCGAAGCGGATCTGGAAGGCCTCGCCGCCGCCCTCCCCGAGCAACGTGCGGAACGTCACACCGGACTGGAAGGACTGCCGCAGGTCGCCCTGGTGCGCGACATAGGCGCCCGGGTCGACGCTCAGCGGGAACTGCGGGCTGACGCGCAGCACCACCGCGGGCCCGTCCGACATGATCGCCGCCTGTCCGTGCCCCTCGACGGTCGTCGTGAACAGCCCGTTGCCCTGCGAGGCCCCGCGCAGGCCCGTGAACGTCGTGCCGGTCCGCAGTCCGGCGTCCGTCGCGAGCAGGTTGCTCGACTCCACGTACAGCTTGTCCCCCTGGAGATTGACGAGGTTGATCTCGGAGGCTCGGTCGGCGAACCAGCACGTCCCCTGCCCCCTCACCTCCATCACGGTCATCTGCTCGCCGGTGAGCCGGCGGGTCACCATCCCCCGCAGCCCCTCACCGCCGCCACTGAGCTTCTTGAAGGCCATCTGACCGTCGTACGCGACCATCGAGCCGTTCTTCGCCTTCACGGCGTCCCCGGTCATGTCGACGGCGAGCACCTTGCTGCCTTGCAATCGGAACATCGCCACGCAGGGAAGGTAGCCGTCACCAGGCCCCTTCCGACAGAGTCTGCGGGTGGAGACGAACCCTGACCGCACCCCTAGGGGCGCGCCGGGCGGCCCCCGTACCGGCATCCGCCCGGCCGTTTGCCACAATGGGCGAACGCTTGTGCATGCGTTCACAAACAAGAGCGCTCCTGCAGACCATCGACGTATCTCCCACCGAAGGTGACCCGTGGACCTGAAGACAGCCACCGCCCTCCGCCGCCTCCGCCTGGTCTCGGCCCCCGAGGCCGTCTCCTTCCTCCTGCTGCTCGTCTGCTCGGTGCTGAAGCGGACCACGGAGTTCAACGCGGTGCCCGTCATGGGCTCGGTCCACGGCCTCCTGTTCATCCTGTACGTCGTTTTCTGGGCGGACGCCTGGAACCGCGCCAAGTGGGACCTGAAGACCGCCGCTCTCTACTTCGTCCTGTCGGTCCTCCCGGCCGGCGGCTTCCTCGCCGAGCGCAGGCTGCGCCGTGAGGCCGAGGACGCGGTCATCGCCGCCCGCGCCCGCAAGGAAGGGGTCGTGAACGCATGATCGTCGCCTTCTCCGTGACGCCGCTCGGTGTCGGTGACGAGGTGGGGGAGTACGTCGCCGACGCCGTCCGTGTCGTCCGCGAGTCGGGGCTGCCCAACCGCACCGACGCGATGTTCACCTCCGTCGAGGGGGAGTGGGACGAGGTCATGGACGTCGTCAGGCGCGCAGTGGCCGCGGTCGAGGAGCGGGCGCCGCGGGTGTCCCTGGTCCTCAAGGCGGACATCCGGCCCGGAGTGACGGACGGGCTCACCTCCAAGGTGGAGACGGTCGAGCGGTACCTGGCCGAGTAGGCCCGGCAGAGCCGAGACCCCGGTCCTCATGGGCCGGGGTTTTCCCGTCCCGCATGTTTGAGCGATCGCTCAAAGAGGTGTACGTTGCCTGCCAGAGTGTTTGAGCAGTCGCTCAAAGAGCGAGCTGAACTGGGGGATTCGCCATGGGGCTCACGGGGCTCTACATAGAGGCACGCATCCGCGCCGACCTCGACGAGTTGTGGTCACGCACGCAGGAACCGGCCCAGCATCAGCGCTGGGACCTCCGCTTCACCGAGATCGACCATCTCCCGCGCTCGGACGGCGAACCACAACGCTTCCGGTACGCCACCCGAGTGTTGCCCTTCCTCACGATCGCCGGCACCGGCGTGTCGGCGGGCGAGCGGGAGCGCCCGGACGGCACCCGCACCTCCGCCCTGCGCTTCTCCTCCCCGCACCCGCTCTCCCTGCTCGCCGAGGGCAGCGGCTACTGGCGCTACATCCCGGACGGCGACGGCGTCCGCTTCCTCACCGGCTACGACTACCGCCCCCGCTGGGGCGCCTTCGGCGCGCTGGCCGACCGGCTGGTCCTGCGCCCGCTGATGGGCTGGGCGACGGCCTGGTCCTTCGACCGCCTGCGCCTCTGGCTGGAGCGGGGCATCACCCCGGAGCGCGCCCTGCTGAACTGGCTCGCGGAACTGGCCGTACGCGCCGCCGTCATCACCGTCGCCTGTACCGGCCTGGGCCTTGGCTCCCCCCTCCGCCTCCTCGGACCCTTCGCGGCGTCCATGGCCTACCTGTGCCCCCTCCTGCTGGCCGGCGCCGTCTGCGTGGCCCTCTTCAAACAACCCCTGGCCTGCACGCCGGCGGCCCGCCGCTGCCTGCGCCAGCCGCCCACCCGCGTACGCGCTCCCCGTCTCCTGCGCACCCTGGAGAACCCGCGATGACCTCCATCTTCCGCACCGTGATGGGCGCCGACTTCGACCGCCTCCACCCCCGGCTGCAGCGCCGCTTCTCGGTCGGCCTGGCGAGCGGCGAGGCGTGCACGGGCCGTGGTGTGATGCATCGCGTCTGGCACGGGGCGCCCTTCGTGAAGCCGTTCCTCTCCCTGGGCGCCACCCGCAACATCCTGGTCCCGCGAGCCGGCCAAAACATCCCCTTCACCATCGAGAACGTCCCGTACACCGACGGCTTCGGCCGTGAGACGGTGACCTTCGTACGCACCTTCGACCTGCCCGGCCGCTCCCGCCGCTTCGACGCCCAGATGGTGCTGAGCCCCAAGGGTGACCGCATCCTCGACTACCTCGGCACCCACCAGCACCTCGCCAGCGACCTCCACTTCCACGCCGAGCCCGACGGCTCGCTGCTGATCCGCTCGGGGGAACACCGTTTCAGGGAAGGCATGGTGGACGTCCGCGTCCCCGAACTCATCGGCGCCACCGCGGAGGTCCGCGAGTCCTACGACGACACGACCGACCGCTTCCGCATCCAAGTCCGGGTCGTGAACCGGTACTTCGGCCCGCTCTTCGGCTACGAGGGCACCTTCAGGGCGGCCTACCAGGACATCCGGGCCTGCGGGGTACGCCCCGGTCTGCGCCCGGTCCGCGAGGAGCCGCGCGCGTGAGCCCCGAGACGGCGAAGTCGCAGGAGACGAAGACGAAACTGCTCGAGGGCGCGTTGCGCACGCTCACCGAACAGGGGATCGCCAAGACGTCGGCCCGTACGATCGCGACGGCGGCCGGCGTCAACCAGGCGCTGGTCTTCTACCACTTCGGCTCGGTGGACGAACTCCTCGCAGCGGCATGCCGGTACGGCGCGGAACGCACGGTGTCCCGCTACCGCGCCCGCTTCGACGAGGTCACCTCGCTCTCCGAACTCCTCGTCGTGGGCCGTCAGATCCACGAGCAGGAGCGGGCCGGCGGACATGTCGCCCTCCTCGGCCAGCTCCTCGCCGGCGCGCAGACCCACGCGACCCTCGGCCCGGCCACGGCCGCGGGTCTCGAGCTGTGGATCGCCGAGATAGAGAAGGTCCTCAGCCGGGTCCTCGCGACGACCCCCTTCGGGGAGTTCACGGATCCGTCGGGACTGGCGCGGGCGGTGGCCGCCTCGTTCGTCGGAATCGAGCTGTACGAGGGGGTCGACGCGGCCGGAGCGGGTGCCGCCCTGGATGCCCTGGAGCAACTGGGCGCGCTGGTGGCGGCGTTGGAGGAGCTCGGGCCTGTGGCACAACGGGCGGTCAGGCACCGGCTGCGGAGAACGGGCCGAGGCTGATCTGTTGATGCGGGGTGGGTTGTGCGGCCCGGCACCGTCAGAGCCTGCGGCCCGCACGGGCACCCGGTGCTGCGGCCGGCGTGGGGTGGGTGGCGCAACCCGGCGCTGGCGGGGTGCCGCCCGCGCCCACCCGTGCCGCCCCAGGCGGCACGCATGCCCGCGGACCAACGAGGTGGCTGAGCGCGGTGCGCGCCCGCGGATGGGCACGATGGCTGCGCCGCGGGCCCGCGGACCAACAAGGTGGCTGAGCCCGCCCGCGGATGGACACGGCGGCTGCGCCGCGGGCCCGCGGTCGGGCGGCATGGCTGAGCGCGCCCCGCACGCACCCGCAGTCGCCCGCGCGCCGGAGCGGGGTGTGGTGGTGCGGCGCAGCCCGTCGCTTAGCTGGTCCCCACGCCGTTCACTGTGGCAGCGGGCAGAGGGGCGCAACCCGCGACGGGCTCGCCGTACCACCACACCCCCGACCCACCCACCGGACCCACGGCGCAAACGGCACCACCGCCGGGGGCCACGGCGCAACCCGCGACGGGCTCGGCGTACCACCACACCCCGCCCCGCTCACCCGGCCCAGGCGCGACGGCACCACCGCCGGGGGCCACGGCGCAACCCGCGACGGGCTCGCCGCACCACCACACCCCCGACCCACCCAGGACCCACGGCGCAAACGGCACCACCGCCGGAGGCCACCGCGCAACCCGCGACAGCCCCGCCCTGCCACCACACCCCCGACCCGCCCACCGGACCCAAGGCGCAAACGGCCCGACCGCCGGGGGCCGCCCGAAGGACCGATAGCCGAGACGGGGCTGACCGGCATATGACCGGCCGGTAAGGTCTGGAGACGTGCCGAAGCCGCTCAGTCTTCCCTTCGATCCCATCGCGCGCGCCGACGAACTCTGGAAGCAGCGCTGGGGAAACGTGCCGTCCATGGCCGCGATCACCTCGATCATGCGGGCGCACCAGATCCTGCTCGCCGAGGTGGACGCGGTGGTCAAGCCGTACGGACTGACGTTCGCGCGGTACGAGGCGCTGGTGCTGCTCACGTTCTCCAAGGAGGGCGAGCTGACGATGTCCAAGATCGGCGAGCGGCTCCAGGTGCACCCCACGTCGGTGACGAACACCGTGGACCGCCTCGTGAAGTCCGGCCTGGTGGCCAAGCGGCCCAACCCCAACGACGGCAGAGGCACGCTCGCCTCCATCACCGACAAGGGCCGCGAGGTGGTCGAGGCGGCCACCCGCGATCTGATGGCGATGGACTTCGGGCTCGGTGTGTACGACGCGGAGGAGTGCGGGGAGATCTTCGCGATGCTGCGGCCGCTGCGGGTGGCCGCGCACGACTTCGACGACGAGTGACCCGCGGCAAGATCTCCCGGAACGGGTGGTTACGCTCGACTCCATGAAAAAAAGCGTGCTGACCCGCTACCGCGTCATGGCCTACGTCACCGGTGTGCTGCTGGTCCTGCTGACCCTGGGCGTGATCGCCAAGTACGTCCTCGAGATCGACGGTGCCGCGGACTTCACGAGCGTCGTCGGCATCGCCCACGGCTGGCTGTACGTGGTCTACCTGATCTTCGCCTTCGACCTGGGATCCAAGGCGAAGTGGCCGGTCGGCAAGCTGCTGTGGGTGCTGCTCGCGGGGACGGTCCCGACGGCCGCCTTCTTCGTGGAGCGCAAGGTCACCCACGAGCTCGGGGCAGGCGTCGCCGAGGACGCGGCGGCCGCCGTCAAGGCTTAGGGCCGGCTCTGGGCCGGCTCAGGGCAGGCTCAGGGCAGGCTCAGGGCGCGTCTTCGGGATCATCCGCACGCCCTGACCGCACCGCCGCGAGAGCGCTGCTTGCGGCGGTTGCCCACGGCAATTTACTCGGACGTCCTAGTAAATCGCGGCCAGCCGTCGACATTTACTAGGACGTCCAAGTAAATTTGACTACATGGACGCTGACGCCATCGAGGAGGGCCGCCGCCGCTGGCAGGCCCGGTACGACGCCGCACGCAGGCGCAACGCCGACTTCACCACGCTCTCCGGGGATCCCGTGGAGCCGGTGTACGGCCCCCGCCCCGGGGACAGGTACGAGGGCTTCGAGCGGATCGGCTGGCCGGGGGAGTACCCCTTCACTCGCGGTCTGTATCCCACCGGCTACCGGGGGCGGACGTGGACCATTCGGCAGTTCGCCGGGTTCGGGAACGCCGAGCAGACCAACGAGCGCTACAAGATGATCCTCGCGGCGGGCGGGGGCGGCCTCTCGGTCGCCTTCGACATGCCGACGCTGATGGGACGCGACTCCGACGACCCGCGCTCGCTGGGCGAGGTCGGGCACTGCGGTGTGGCGATCGACTCGGCCGCCGACATGGAGGTCCTGTTCAGGGACATCCCGCTGGGCGATGTGACCACGTCGATGACGATCAGCGGGCCGGCGGTTCCGGTCTTCTGCATGTACCTGGTCGCGGCCGAGCGGCAGGGCGTGGATCCCTCCGTGCTCAACGGCACGCTGCAGACCGACATCTTCAAGGAGTACATCGCCCAGAAGGAGTGGCTCTTCCAGCCCGAGCCGCACCTCCGCCTCATCGGCGACCTGATGGAGTACTGCGCGGCCGGCATCCCCGCCTACAAGCCGCTGTCCGTCTCCGGCTATCACATCCGCGAGGCCGGTGCGACGGCGGCGCAGGAGCTGGCATACACGCTGGCGGACGGGTTCGGGTACGTGGAGCTGGGTCTGTCGCGCGGGCTGGACGTGGACGTGTTCGCGCCCGGTCTGTCCTTCTTCTTCGACGCCCACGTCGATTTCTTCGAGGAGATCGCCAAGTTCCGCGCGGCGCGGCGGATCTGGGCCCGCTGGATGCGGGACGTGTACGGCGCGACGTCGGACAAGGCGCAGTGGCTGCGGTTCCACACGCAGACCGCGGGTGTCTCGCTGACCGCCCAGCAGCCGTACAACAACGTGGTGCGCACGGCGGTGGAGGCGCTGGCGGCGGTGCTGGGCGGGACGAACTCGCTGCACACCAACGCTCTGGACGAGACGCTTGCGCTGCCCTCGGAGCAGGCCGCGGAGATCGCGCTCAGGACACAGCAGGTCCTGATGGAGGAGACCGGGGTCGCGAGCGTGGCGGATCCGCTGGGCGGTTCGTGGTACGTCGAGCAGCTGACGGACCGGATCGAGGCGGACGCGGAGAAGATCTTCGAGCAGATCAAGGAGCGGGGGCTGAGGGCGCATCCCGACGGGCGGCACCCGATCGGGCCGGTCTCGTCCGGGATCCTGCGGGGGATCGAGGACGGGTGGTTCACCGGGGAGATCGCGGAGTCGGCGTTCCGGTACCAGCAGGCCTTGGAGAAGGGTGACAAGCGGATCGTCGGCGTGAACTGCCACGAGGGCTCCGTCACCGGTGACCTGGAGATCCTGCGCATCAGCCACGAGGTCGAGCGCGAACAGGTGCGGATCCTCACGGGGCGCAGGGCGCAGCGGGACGACACCCGCGTACGGGCCGCGCTCGACGCGATGCTCGCGGCGGCGCGTGACGGCTCGAACATGATCGAGCCCATGCTGGATGCCGTACGGGCCGAGGCGACGCTCGGCGAGATCTGTGACGTGCTGCGGGACGAGTGGGGGGTGTACACCGAGCCGGCGGGCTTCTGAACGATCCCCTGGTCCTGGACAGCGTGTGTCGACAATGCTCGTGATCAATACACCCGGGACACGCCGCCCGTCGCGCCCAGGCCCGCGACCAGTACCGCGGTGAAGCGGTGTACCCAGTCCGCGTCCGCCTGTTCCGCGCTCACCAGGGTGCGGTGGACCACCGCGCCCGCCACCATATCGAAGATCAGGTCGACCGTGCGGGCGGCTTCCTCGGGGTCCGTCTCCAGAGGGAGTTCGCCGCGGGTCTGGGCGCGCGCCCGGCCCTCCAGGACCAGCCGCTTCTGGCGGTCGACGATCGACGCGCGGATGCGTTCGCGGAGGGCGTCGTCCCTCGTGGCCTCCGCCACGACCGCCATCAGGCCGCTCCTGGCCTCCGGACGGGCGAGGATCGCGGCGAACTGCAGGACCACGCCCTCGATGTCGGCGGCCAGGCTGCCGCGGTCGGGCAGGCGCAGTTCGTCGAAGAGTTCGGCCACCGCGTCGACGACGAGTTCGTTCTTGCCGGCCCAGCGGCGATAGAGGGTCGTCTTGGCAACCCCGGCCCGCGTCGCCACGTCTCCCAGCGTGAGCTTCGACCAGCCCAGGTCGACCAGGGCCTCCCGCGTCGCGGCCAGGATCGCGGCGTCCGCGGTGGCGCTGCGCGGACGGCCGGCGCGGACGGCGGGGGTGCGGCTCTGCATCCCCCGACGATAACCGGCGGGTTCACGACAGGTGGTTTCCGTGACGCCGTGAGGGAGATCACCAAGGTGTGGTGTCCCGGAGGCACGCGGTGCCATTACGCTACGACTCGTAGCGTAAGCCCGTGACGGACGTACACGGGTGACGAGCACGCGGCGTGGGGTGGGGACCCGGCGCCGGACAGGACGCGGTCGGCCCGGGTTTCCGTGGCTTTTCACACACACGCGGAGAACGGGGGAGGATAGACGCATGCAGCCACGGAACATGTCCATGAGCGGAGTCGTCGACCTCGCCGCGGTGAAGGCGGCCCAGGAGGCCAAGACGAAGGCGGAGCAGGCGCGCGCCGATGCCGCCCGGCAGGGCGGGGCGGGGGCCGTGTCGCCCGCCGATCTCGTCATCGACGTCGATGAGGCCGGGTTCGAGCGTGACGTCCTGCAGCGGTCCGCCGAGGTGCCCGTCGTCATCGACTTCTGGGCCGAGTGGTGCCAGCCCTGCAAGCAGTTGAGCCCGGTCCTGGAGCGGCTCGCCGTCGAGTACAACGGGCGGTTTCTGCTTGCCAAGATCGACGTCGACGCCAACCAGATGCTGATGCAGCAGTTCGGGATCCAGGGGATTCCGGCCGTGTTCGCCGTCGTCGCGGGGCAGGCCCTGCCGCTCTTCCAGGGCGCCGCCGGTGAGGCGCAGATCCGGCAGACGCTCGATCAGCTGGTGCAGGTCGCCGAGCAGCGGTTCGGGCTGACCGGGCTGACCGTCGACCCCGACGCCGAGCCGGGCGACCGCACGGCGGCTCCCGCGACGCCCGCCGGGCCGTACGACGCGCTGCTGGAGGCCGCCGTGCAGGCCCTGGACGCGGGCGACCTGGCCGGAGCGGTCCAGGCGTATAAGAACGTGCTGGTCGACGATCCGGGCAACTCGGAGGCCAAACTCGGGCTCGCCCAGGCCGAGTTGCTCCAGCGGGTGCAGGGCGCGGACCCGCAGCAGGTGCGCAAGGACGCGGCCGACAAGCCGCAGGACGTGCAGGCGCAGATCGCCGCGGCCGACCTGGATCTCGTCGGCGGTCATGTCGAGGACGCGTTCGGGCGGCTCATCGAGACGGTGCAGCGCACGGTGGGTGACGACCGGGACGCGGTGCGGCTGCGGCTCGTCGAGCTTTTCGAGGTGGTGGGGGCGGAGGATCCGCGGGTCGCCGCGGCACGACGTGCCTTGGCACGGGCCTTGTTCTAGGGGGAGTTGGAGCGGGGCGGTGGCCCCGTTCTGACCAGTCGCTAAACGCCGGGGCCTGTGGTGCCCGAGTGAAAGATTTGCCGACGTAGCGTCACTGCGGCCGCGCTTTACCAAATCTTGGTAAACGCGGCCGCTGTTACTCCAAGTAAGTCGCAGCCCTTGGTCTGTCGGATTCCGTCCAGTTGTCAACTGTTTTGTCCCGGCGCTTGACACCACCCTGCGTGGCTGTCCGAGACCGGGGGGTCGTTGTTCGGTTATCCGGCCGTTACTAGTGAGTAACGAACCCCCTTGTGCGGGCGGCGAGAATGCACCACGATCGGCCACGCTCGGTCCATTCCCGTACGCCCGACAGCCGGTCGGGTCGACGGGATCCTCTGGGTCCCCACCGAGCAGAGCCGACGGCAGCAGTGGCGCCGGCTCTTGGGCAGGGGGGTCTTCACCTCGCGGTGAAGCCTGTCCAGAAAGGTTGTGCGTGATGCGTGTCAGGCGCGACCAGTGGTTGTCGCTCGGGGGTGATCGCCGGTGATTCGGGCGCGGTTCGCGCCTCCGATGCGCGGGCGCTCCTTCCCGAGGACGTAGCACTTCTCCCATCCCTGCCCGGCTGAGCCGCCGTACTCGGGGGCGAGTCGGGGCCAGGAGATGTACGTCCGAGAAGGAGGAAATATGGAGTCCCAGGTGCGTGGCGGGACCAGATGGAAGCGGTTCGCTGTGGTCATGGTGCCCAGCGTCGCCGCGACGGCCGCGATAGGTGTCGCCCTCGCGCAGGGCGCTCTGGCCGCGTCGTTCAGCGTTTCGGGGCAGTCGTTCAAGGTCACGGCCGACAAGCTCGTCGGTACGGGCTTCTCGCAGTACGGCGCCATTGACTCGGGTTACACCCTCGACGGCAAGAAGACGGCTCACGCCGTCGCCGTCTCGGCGTTCAAGAGCGCCTCGATCACGAACATGTGCCAGTCCGTGGTCACCCCGAACATCCCGCTGCTCGGCTCGGTCAGCCTCAAGCTGACGGCCGGTGGCGGGGGCACGCCGGTCCAGGCCGAGAACCTCTACATCGACGTCGAGGACCTGAGCGCGGACGCGACGTTCAAGGGCATCGACATCGGTGTGGCCGGCAAGGACCTCAGCAAGGGTCCCGGCATCAAGAGCGGCGACACGGCCAACCCGTACGGCTTCGCCCAGCAGGCGGAGTCGGCGGAGCTGACCGACGTGAAGCAGACGGCGTGGGCGACCACCGCCGGAACCTTCAAGCTCAGCGGCCTGAAGATGTCGCTTTCGACGGGTGTCAAGGAGTGCTACTAAGCACTCTCTGACGGGCGGGGGAGCCGATGGCGCCCCCGCCCGTCCACCTTGACGCCCGGATCTTCACACGCAGTACAACTCACCACCACAGCAACGCCGCACCAGGGAGCTGTTTTCCATGAGCGCCGAGACCCCTGTCGCCCCCGGCCAGTTCGATCGCCGCAGGCAGCAGTTCCGCGCCTGGCGGGGCACGAGGCCGTTCTGGGCCGGCCTGTTCGTCCTCCTCGGCGGACTCCCCATCGCCTACTTCCCGTACGCGCACCTCCAGATCGGCCATCTGACGCTGGCGATGGCCACGACGGCGGGTGCCGGGTCCCTGATCATCGGTGTGCTGCTCGTCGTCCTGGGTGTCAGCCTCTGGTTCCAGAAGCACGTACGGGTCTTCGCGGGCGTCGCGGCGATCCTGCTGGCGCTTGTGTCCATCCCCGTGTCCAACCTCGGCGGCTTCCTCATCGGCTTCCTGCTCGCGCTGATCGGCGGAGCGATGGCCGTGGCCTGGGCGCCGGGTGCGCCGCCCGCGCCGGAGCCGGCGCAGGGTGCCGTGCAGGGAGCGGGCGGTGCCCCCGAGGGAGCCGTCGCCGAAGGTGCCCCCGCGGGCCCGGTCTACGGCGATGCCCCCGCGGCTCCGGTCGTGGACGTCACGAAGACCGCGGACGGGGCGGACGAGCCGAACGATCTGTCAGGAACGAGCCCGGCGAACGGGGCGAACGGGAGGCACAGTGCCGGCTGACGAGGTGACCCACGGGACTGAGGTGGACAAGTCCCGTGTGAGAACCGGGCCGCGCCATGCGGCACCCAAGAAGCCGCTGTTCACCAGGTTCCACATGCCCGCCGGGAAGGCGATAGCCCTGGCGGCGATGCCGACCGCGGTCCTCATGGGGATGGGCTTCACGCCCACGCTCGCCAACGCCGAGGACCAGCCCGCCTCGAAGAGCCTGACGGCCGACGAGTACAAGGACTGCCTGGCGGCGCTGGAGGACGCCGCCTCCGCTTCCGCCTCGCCGTCGCCGTCCGCCTCGGAGAGCTCCGACTCGGCCGACGACAAGACGGACGACGGCACGGAGTCCACGCCGAAGCCCTCGGCCACGTCGGACTCCTCGGACGGCTCCTCGTCGGGTTCGGGTTCCGGGGACGCGGCCGAGCCCTCGCCGTCCGCCTCGCAGTCCGCGGAGAAGTCCGCCGACGGCGGCAGCACGGTCACGGCGTCCCCCTCGGCGTCGGAGACCGACAAGAACCTGCTGGAGACGATCGGCGACGCGATCACGGACGTCTTCACGGGCGGCGACAGCGCCACGTCGAGCGCGAGCCCCACGCCGTCCGCGTCCGCCTCGTCGTCGCCGGCGTCCGGCAGCGAGGACAGCGAGGACTCGGACGCGTCGGACCCCGTGAAGGACACGACCGACAAGGTCACCGACACGGTGAAGGACACCACCGAGAAGGCGTCCGAGGCGGCCGAGGACACCACGGAGGCGGTGAAGGAGGCGGCCGAGGAGGCCACTTCGTCCCCGAGCCCCTCCGCGAGCTCCACCACCGACGCGGAGGACTGCCCGGCCGCCACGGAGGACGAGAGCGGCGTCGACAACAAGGTCCCCGTCGCGAACGACCCCTGGTACCTGCAGGCGAGTTCGCTGCTGCTGAAGGGCGCCGACTACCAGGGCATCGTCGAGGTGAAGACCGCCGACGGAACGAAGAAGAAGGTCCTGAAGTACGTCATCTCCGGTGGCACCGACATCGGCGACCTGCACCAGCTGGTGAACGACAAGCAGTCCGGCAAGACGTACCACGTGCAGGCGGGCAAGGGCACGACGTCCACGATCCGCGACGGCGACACGGTGATGTACACCGAGAGCATCTCCGGCAACCTGTTCGGACTGATCCCGGTGACGTTCACCCCGGACAACCCTCCGCCGCTGAACATCCCGCTGATCTACTTCACCAACGTGAAGGTCACCCAGGCCGCCCAGTTCGGCGGATCCCTGCACGTCCCCGGGATGCACGTCTACACGACGGGCTGAGTGCCCGCACAAGCCCGTTCGGGAGCCGCACACGCGCTGAGGGCGCCCCCTGACCCAGGGGGCGCCCTCAGCGCCGTACAACCGCCTTTAGGGGCGGGTCAGTTGCCGCCACCGAGGTGGTGGACGCGGAGCATGTTGGTGGTGCCGGGCACGCCGGGGGGCGAGCCGGCCGTGATGATGACGATGTCGCCGTCGTTGAAGCGGTTGATCTTGGTGATCTCCTGGTCCACCAGGTCGACCATCTCGTCGGTGCTGCCGACGAACGGCACCACGTGGGACTCGACACCCCAGCTGAGCGCCAGCTGGTTGCGGGTGTTCTCGTCGGTGGTGAACGCGATGATCGGCTGGGTCGCGCGGTAGCGCGAGAGACGGCGGGCGGTGTCACCGGACTGAGTGAAGGCCACCAGGCCCCTGCCGCCCAGGAAGTCCGCGATCTCACAGGCGGCACGGGCGACCGAACCACCCTGCGTACGCGGCTTCTTGCCGGGGACGAGGGGCTGCAGGCCCTTGGCGAGCAGCTCCTGCTCGGCCGCCTGGACGATCTTCGACATCGTCTTGACGGTCTCGATCGGATACGCGCCGACCGAGGACTCCGCCGACAGCATGACCGCGTCCGCGCCGTCCAGGATCGCGTTGGCCACGTCGGAGGCCTCGGCGCGGGTCGGACGGGAGTTGGTGATCATCGACTCCATCATCTGGGTCGCCACGATCACCGGCTTGGCGTTGCGACGGCACAGCTCGATCAGGCGCTTCTGGACCATGGGGACCCGCTCGAGCGGGTACTCGACGGCCAGGTCGCCGCGGGCGACCATCACACCGTCGAACGCCATCACGACGTCCTCCATGTTCTCCACCGCCTGCGGCTTCTCCACCTTGGCGATGACCGGGACCCGGCGGCCCTCCTCGTCCATGACCTTGTGCACGTCGTGCACGTCGCCCGCGTCGCGGACGAAGGACAGCGCGACCATGTCGCAGCCCATGCGCAGCGCGAACCGCAGGTCCTCGACGTCCTTCTCGGACAGCGCGGGCACGTTCACGGCCGCGCCGGGCAGGTTGATGCCCTTGTGGTCGGAGACGACACCGCCCTCGATGACGATCGTCCGCACCCGCGGGCCCTCGACGTCCAGGACCTTCAGCTCGACGTTGCCGTCGTTGATCAGGATCTGGTCGCCGCGGTCGACGTCACCGGGCAGGCCCTTGTACGTCGTCCCGCAGATCTGCTTGTCGCCGGGGACGTCCTCGGTCGTGATGACGAACTCGTCACCCCGCTCGAGCTCGACGGGACCCTCGGCAAAGGTCTCCAGGCGGATCTTCGGGCCCTGCAGGTCGGCGAGGACACCGATCGCGCGACCGGTCTCCTTGGCGGCGGCGCGGACACGGTCGTACCGGCCCTGGTGCTCGGCGTGCGTGCCGTGGCTGAAGTTGAAGCGGGCCACGTTCATGCCGGCTTCGATCAGGGACACGAGCATCTCGTGGGAGTCGACCGCGGGGCCGAGAGTACAGACGATTTTCGAACGGCGCATGGGACGATCCTATCGGTTTGTTTCCCTACGGAATATTCCGTCTGGTGGAAGATACAAATGGGCGGGTGAGTGCTCAGTTGTTCTTTCCGACCAGTGCATAAGTCTGCGTCGCGATTTCCAGTTCCTCGTCGGTCGGCACCACCGCGACGGCCACTCGCGCACCCGCGGGCGAGATCAGCCGCGGCCCGTCACCGCGTACGGCGTTCAGCTCGTCGTCGACCGCCAGGCCCAGCTGCTCCAGGCCCGCCACGGCGGCCGCCCGCACCGGTGCCGCGTTCTCGCCGACCCCGGCGGTGAAAGCAATCGCGTCCACCCGGCCGAGCACCGCGTAATACGCGCCGATGTACTTCTTCAGCCGGTGAATGTAGATGTCGAAGGCGAGTTGTGCCCGCTCGTCGCCCTCGTCGATCCGCCGGCGGATCTCCCGCATGTCGTTGTCCCCGCACAGCCCGATCAACCCGCTCCTCTTGTTGAGAAGAGTGTCGATCTCGTCGGTGGACATTCCGGCAACGCGCATCAAATGGAAGATGACGGCCGGATCCATGTCACCTGATCGCGTACCCATCACGAGCCCCTCCAAAGGCGTCAGCCCCATGGAGGTGTCCACGCACCGCCCCCCTCGCACGGCCGACGCGGACGCCCCGTTGCCGAGGTGCAGCACGATGACGTTCACGTCCTCCGGCGCCCTGCCCAGCAGCTTCGCGGTCGCCCGGGAGACGTACGCGTGCGACGTGCCGTGGAAGCCGTAGCGCCTGATGCGGTGCCGGTCCGCGGTCTCCACGTCGATCGCGTAGCGGGCCGCCGACTCCGGCATCGTCGTGTGGAACGCGGTGTCGAAGACGGCGACCTGGGGCAGGTCCGGCCGCAGCGCCCGCGCGGTGCGGATCCCGGTGAGGTTGGCGGGGTTGTGCAGCGGGGCCACCGGGATCAGCCGCTCGATCTCGGCCAGCACGGCGTCGTCGATCACGGTCGGCTCGGTGAAGTGCTTCCCGCCGTGCACCACCCGGTGGCCGATGGCGGCCAGCTCAGGCGAGTCCAGCCCCAGCCCGTCCTTGGCGAGCTCCGTCGACACGGCCTTGAGGGCGGCGTCGTGGTCGGCGATCGGGCCGGTCCACTCCCGGGTCTCGCCGCCGAGGAGCGGGGTGTGCTTCAGCCGGGAGGTGTCCTCGCCGATGCGCTCGACGATGCCCGTCGCCAGCCGGCTGCTGTCGCGCATGTCGAGCAGCTGGTACTTCACCGACGAGGAACCGGAGTTGAGGACGAGGACTCGGGTGTGGCTCACTGGGCGGTTGCCTTCTCGTGGGAGGAGTCGAGGGACTGGGCCTGGATGGCCGTGATGGCGACGGTCGTGACGATGTCCTGCACGAGCGCGCCCCGGGACAGGTCGTTGACCGGCTTGCGCAGGCCCTGCAGCACCGGCCCGACGGCGATGGCGCCGGCCGAACGCTGCACGGCCTTGTAGGTGTTGTTGCCGGTGTTCAGGTCGGGGAAGATCAACACGCTGGCCTGACCGGCGACTTCGGACTCCGGCAGCTTGGTGGCGGCGACCGTCGGCTCCACGGCGGCGTCGTACTGGATCGGCCCCTCGATCCTCAGGTCGGGGCGCCGCCGCCGCACCAGCTCGGTCGCCTCCCGCACCTTGTCGACGTCGGCGCCCGTGCCGGACGTACCGGTGGAGTACGACAGCATCGCGATCCGCGGCTCCACCCCGAACTGCTCGGCGGTCGCGGCCGACTGGATGGCGATGTCGGCGAGCTGCTCGGCGTTCGGGTCCGGGTTCACCGCGCAGTCGCCGTAGACGAGGACCTTGTCGGCGAGGCACATGAAGAACACGGACGAGACGATGTCCGCGTCCGGCTTCGTCTTGATGATCTCGAAGGCGGGCCGGATGGTCGCGGCCGTGGAGTGCACGGACCCGGAGACCATGCCGTCGGCGAGGCCCTCCTGGACCATCAGCGTGCCGAAGTAGTTCACGTCGGAGACCACGTCGTACGCCAGCTCGGCGGTCACGCCCTTGTGGGCGCGGAACCCGGCGTACAGCTCGGCGAAGGAGTCGCGCAGCTCGCTGGTCGCCGGGTCGATCAACTGGCAGTCGCCGAGGTCGATGCCGAGGTCGGCGGCCTTCTTGCGGATCTGGTCGACGGGGCCGAGCAGGGTCAGATCGCAGACCCCGCGCCGCAGCAGCACCTCCGCCGCGTGCAGGACGCGCTCCTCCGTGCCCTCCGGCAGGACGACGCGGCGCCGGTCGGAGCGGGCCTGCTCGAGGAGCTTGTGCTCGAACATCATCGGCGTCACACGGTCGCTGCTCGGCGCGGAGACCCGCCCCAGGAGGTCGCCGGTGTCGACGTACCGCTCGAAGAGTCCGAGCGCCCGCTCGGCCTTGCGCGGGGTGGCCGCGCTCAACTTCCCCTCCAGGGACAAGAGCTGCTCGGCGGTGGGGAAGCTCATGCCCGGGACCGAGAGGACCGGAGTGCCGGGGGCGAGGCGGGCCGCGAGCGTGAGGACGTCGTCGCCGGGCACCTCGTCGAGGGTGAGCAGCAGACCGGCGATCGGCGGGGTGCCGGCGCTGTGCGCGGCCAGTGCGCCCACGACCAGGTCCGCGCGGTCGCCCGGGGTCACCACGAGGCAGCCCGGGGTCAGGGCGCTCAGGAAGTTCGGCAGCATCGCACCGCCGAAGACGAAGCCGAGCGCGTCCCGGGCGAGCCCGGAGTCGTCGCCGATGAGGACCTTGGCGCCGAGGGTGTGGCTGATCTGGGAGACGGTGGGAGCGGAGAGGGCGGGCTCGTCCGGGAGGACGTAACAGGGCACGGGGAGACGGGAGTCGAGCAGTCCGGCGATCTCGTCCCGGCCGGTGCGGTCCACGCGGTTGGTGACCATGGCGAGGACGTCGCAGCCGAGGCCGTCGTACGCCCGGTACGCGTTGCGCGTCTCGGCGAGCACGGACTCGGTGGTCTGCTTCCGGCCTCCCACGACCGGGATCACGGAGGCGCCGAACTCGTTCGCGAGCCGTGCGTTGAGCGACAGCTCGTCCGGGAGCTGGGTGTCGGCGAAGTCGGTGCCGAGGACGAGGACGACGTCGTAGTCGCGCGCGACTACATGGAACCGGTCGACGAGGGTCGACACCAGCTCGTCGGTCCCGCGCTCGGCCAGCAGGGCGGACGCCTCGTGGTAGTCCATGCCGTACACGGTCGCCGGGTCCTGGGACAGCCGGTAGCGGGCGCGCAGCAGCTCGAACAGGCGGTCCGGGCTGTGGTGGACGAGCGGCCGGAACACCCCGACCCGGTCGACCTGCCGGGTCAGCAGCTCCATGACCCCCAGTTCGACGACCTGGCGGCCGTCTCCGCGGTCGATACCGGTCACGTACACGCTGCGCGTCACGCGAACTCTCCGTTTCTCCGTGTCCTGAAAAATCCCGTATCCGAACAATGTCGCCTGGGTAAACGCCTGTGCAAAAAATCGCCCACCAAGGTGGGCAGAACCCACTTGACAATACCCTCGCACACGGCTAAAGCGCCCGTCAGGGGCGCGTCGGCACCTGCCTGGGCGACGTGAAACAATCGGACTGGCTCACCGGTACCGACAGCGACCAGGAGACACAGCACGATGCGCATCGGAGTTCTCACCGCAGGCGGAGACTGCCCCGGCCTGAACGCCGTGATCAGGTCGGTCGTGCACCGAGCGGTCGACAACTACGGCGACGAGGTG
Organism: Streptomyces sp. HUAS ZL42; assembly: GCF_040782645.1. Taxonomy (GTDB): domain Bacteria; phylum Actinomycetota; class Actinomycetes; order Streptomycetales; family Streptomycetaceae; genus Streptomyces. The sequence goes on along the minus strand of NZ_CP160403.1, from coordinate 3,348,864 downwards.
ATCGGCTTCGAGGACGGCTACGCGGGCCTGCTCGACGGACGCTACCGCCGCCTCGACCTGAACGCGGTCAGCGGCATCCTCGCCCGCGGCGGCACCATCCTGGGCTCCTCCCGACTGGAGCGCGACCGGTTGCGCGAGGCCTGCGAGCGGGCCGGCGACATGGTCGAGGACTTCGGCATCGACGCGCTCGTCCCGATCGGCGGCGAGGGCACCCTGACGGCGGCGCGGATGCTGTCGGACGCCGGGCTGCCGGTGGTGGGCGTCCCGAAGACGATCGACAACGACATCTCCTCCACGGACCGCACCTTCGGCTTCGACACGGCGGTGGGGGTCGCCACGGAGGCGATGGACCGTCTGAAGACCACCGCCGAGTCCCACCAGCGCGTGATGGTCGTCGAGGTCATGGGCCGGCACGCCGGGTGGATCGCCCTCGAGTCGGGCATGTCGGCCGGCGCGCACGGCATCTGCCTGCCGGAGCGCCCGTTCGACCCGGCCGACCTGGTCAAGATGGTCGAGGAGCGCTTCGCCCGCGGCAAGAAGTTCGCGGTGGTGTGCGTCGCCGAGGGCGCGCACCCGGCCGAGGGCACGATGGACTACGGCAAGGGTGAGATCGACCAGTTCGGCCACGAGCGTTTCCAGGGCATCGGCACGGCCCTGGCGTACGAGCTGGAGCGCCGCCTCGGCAAGGAGGCCAAGCCGGTCATCCTCGGCCACGTCCAGCGCGGTGGCGTACCGACCGCGTACGACAGGGTCCTCGCCACCCGCTTCGGCTGGCACGCGGTGGAGGCCGCGCACCGGGGCGAGTTCGGCAGGATGACCGCGCTGCGCGGGACGGACATCGTGATGGTGCCGCTGGCGGAGGCCGTGACCGAGCTGAAGACGGTGCCGAAGGACCGCATGGACGAGGCCGAGTCGGTCTTCTAGGCCCTGTCCGGCGGATCGGGTCGCAGAAAAGCAGCGGCGCCTGATCAGCGCGGGTGAGCGGGGTCTGGTGCGTCCAGCTGCAAGGCGGAGGAGGGCGTCGACGCGGAGCGTCGGCAACCGACGACAACGCGGCAGATGGGCGTGCCAGACCCCGCGTCTGCGGCATGATCCGCCGGACAGGCCCTGGCCCGTTTCAACCGGTGTTCTCCCGGACGCGGATCCAGAAGTGCTCCAAGATCCGGTCGAGGAGGTCCCGGCCGGCGTCGCTCGAGTCGCCGGCGGCGCTGCCGCCGCCCCAGCTCAGCGTGGCGACCATCTGCCCCTGGTACTCCCGGTGCAGCTCCCGGAGTACGTGCTCCAGCAGGCGCCGGTCCAGGGGCACGGTCCTGCCCACCGGCCGGACGTACGCCTGCCAGCGCGTCGTCACCGCGCCGCGCAGCAGCTCGGCAAGGTGGGGGTCGCGCCCCGTGACGGTGACGAAGTCGGGCAGGGACAGCGAGAGCAGCTCGGCGAGGACGGCGGACTGCCGCTCGCTGCCGCGCCACTGCCCGCTCTCCTCCATCCGCAGATACGCGAGCAGTTCGTGCCCGACGGTACGGGCGACGTCCTCGGGAGCGAGCCCGCGGGCGATCCGGTGCTCGCGCAAGGTGCGTGGCCTGCCGATGAGTTCACCGGGGGAGCACCACAACACGCCCGCGAGGGCGGTGAGTTCGGGACTTGTCGGGGTGGTGGCCCCGCGTTCCCAGGCGAGGACGAGATCAGGGGTGACGTAGGGCAGTCCGTACGAGGCACGCAGCCCGTGGGCGACGTGCTCGGGAGCCATGTTGAGGGCGGTACGGAGTCTGCGGGCGACGGGGGCGTTGAACGGGGGACCGGGCTGGCCGGGCAGGGCTGGGGGTCGGCGCACGGCCCACAACGTACGGGCACGGCGGCATGGTGACTACGGTCTGTTCGGCCAGGATCACGGATTGTGGAAACGTACGGTTCGGGCCGCCGGGCGGGCCTGTCCGGAGATCGTCTGTCGCCGGAGCGGGCCGGCGGCGAGGATGGCGCCGGGACCGGCGGGGACGGGCGTTCGGGAGGGCGAGGGCTTCGTGTACGAGGTGAACGGCAAGGTAGAGGGGCATATTCGCGAGCGTCTGCTGGCGCCGAACTTCTGGCACCTCGCGACGGTCGGCCCGGACGGAGCTCCGCAGGTTTCGCCCATGTGGGCGGACCTCGAAGGTGAGTACGTCATGGTCAACACCGCCATCGGCCGCGTGAAGGAGGAAAACCTGCGGCGCAATCCGAACGTCTCGCTGTCGCACCACGACCCCGAGAACCCGTACGACCGGGTGGAGATCCGGGGCCGGGTGGTCCGGTTCGTGGAGGGCGAGGAGGCGGAGCGCTCGATGGACCGGCTGACGAAGAAGTACATCGGGGAGGACCGCTATCCGTGGCTGCTGCCCGGGGAGCGGCGGGTGATGCTGCTGATCGAGCCGGTGAAGGTGCGGCGGGTGGTGGGGGTGGAGCCGTTCCGGCCAGGCGTGTTGCCGGAGGCGTGACCCTGGACGCTGTCCTTACGGCTGCTGCCGTCCGGTCGACTTCGCGATGACGGTCGCGTGGAAGGTGCCGCCACGGAAGTCGTAGTGGTCGCCGTGGTAGACGGCGGCGCCGTCGGAGCCGGCACGGCGACCGTCCGCCCGCGGCCGATGCTTGCGCAGCACCCCCACCGCCACGGCCGCCGCCCGCGCCGCCGCACGCTCCTGAGAGCCGCCCACGTCGGCCTTGCTCTTGCCGGCATCGGCCAGATCGCTGATCCCCCGGATCACCAGCGCGTCCAACTGCCCGTTCAGATGCGCCGCATGAGCCGTCCCGGACCCCTCCGTCTCGATGGCGGCCGCGTCGTTGTAGTTCTCGCGCAGGTGCCGCGCGATCTCGGACCGGGCGTCGGCCAGGACGACGTCGCCCGCCGCGACGGGCTTGAAGTGCGCCCGCACGTCAGCCATGTCCCGTACGGCGGAACGGGCGGCCTGTACAAGGGCGTTCGAGCTGTGCCAGGCCTCGGGGCGGACCAGGAAGCCACCCGGGGTCTGCTTGCCGCCCTGGATCCCGTACACCTTCGTGCCGACCACGACATCCCCGATCCCGATGTCGTCCTTGAGGCTGCCCGCGACTCCGACGAAGAGGACAGCCTGCGGACGCAGCCACGAGAGGATCTGCGTGGTCAGCGCGGCGGTGTTCACGGCCCCCTCGCCGAGCTCCGCGATCGCGACCCTCCACCCCGTGCCCTCGAGCCGGCCGCGCTCGACCCGGGTTCCGTCCTCGTGGACGAGTTCCTCCCGGTCGACCACGTGAGCGCGCATGGCTGTGTACTCCAGCGCGAGCGCGGTGAGGACCACGACGGTGGGATCAATCTCCGGCACACCCTTAAGGTACTGCCAAGTCGCCTGGCCCAGGCGGCGTGTCGGCAGCGGGGGAAGGGGCCGGACGTGGCGGAGCAGGACGTCACCGTGGGGCAGTTGCTGCTCGCCGAGTACCAGAGCGTCAAGGACGAGCAGAAGGCGCGCATCGGGTTCCGCGACAACCTGCTGTACGTGACGCTCGGTGTCGTCGCGGCCGTCGTCGCCGCGGCGGCTCAGGCGAAGCAGACGTCGATGCTGCTGGCGCTGCCGCCGGTGTGTGTCGTGCTCGGGTGGACCTATCTGGTCAACGACGAGAAGATCTCCGCGATCGGGGCCTATGTACGGGGGGAGTTGGGGCCGAGGCTCGGCGAACTCGCCCAGGCGGGGGAGACCGGGCTCTTCAAGTGGGAGACCTTCCATCGGGGCGATACGCGGCGCGTGCCGCGGAAGGTCGCGCAGTGCGTGATCGATCTGCTCGCCTTCTGCGTCGTACCGCTGGCCGCGCTCGTCGTGTACTGGGCCGGCGGGCAGGTCTCGGCGGGGCTGCTGGTTCTGTCGGTCGTCGAGGCGCTCGCCGTCGTGGGGCTGGGGGTCCTCATCGTCGTGTACGCGGTGCCGTTCGGGTCGCGGGACGCCGTGGCCTGACGGTGAAGCCGTGGTCGGCCGTTCTTACCGCCCCCGCCCTCCGCGAACCCACCGATACACCAACTCAGGCCTCCCCACCTGCCCGTAGACCGGCTTCCGCTCGGCTCTCCCCGCCTCGACCAGATGCTCCAGATACCGCCGAGCGGTGATCCGGGAGATCCCCACGGCCTCCGCGATCCCCGCCGCGGTCAGCCCCTCCTCGCACTCCCGCAAGGCCCCCCGCACCCGCTCCAGCGTCGGCGCGCTCAGCCCCTTCGGCAGCGCGACCGGCCCCGGTGCCCGCAGCGCGGCCAGTGCCCGGTCCACCTCGTCCTGGCCGCTCGCCTCTCCCGCGGCCCCCCGGAACTCCGCGTACCGCACCAGCCGGTCCCGCAAGGTCGCGAAGGTGAACGGCTTCAGTACGTACTGGACGACCCCCAGCGACACCCCTTCCCGCACGATCGCCAGGTCCCGCGCGGACGTCACCGCGATGACGTCCGCGTGATATCCGGCCGCCCGCAGCGACCGCGCCAGCTGCAGCCCGTGCGCGTCCGGCAGGTGCAGGTCCAGCAGCAGCAGATCCACCGGCATGCGGTCCAGCATCCGCCGCGCCTCCGCGCCCGTGTGCGCCTTGCCGACGGCGACGAAGCCGGGCACCCGCCCGACGTACATCACGTGCGCATCCGCCGCCACCGGGTCGTCCTCGACGACCAGGACGCGGATGGGTTGCTCGTTCGTCATGCGTCGCCTCCAGACGCGGGTCCGGACGCGGGCGCGGACACGGTCGCCGATCCGACTGCCTCCCGCAACGGCAACCGCACCTCGAACTCCGCCCCGCCCCCCTCGGCCTCCGCCACCGCCAGGGTCCCCTCGTGCCGGTGCACAGCCTGCCGTACCAGCGCCAGCCCCAGCCCCCGGCCCCCCGGTCCGGACGGCTTCGTCGAGAAACCCCGGTCGAAGACCTGCGAGGCATGTGCGGGATCCACCCCGGCTCCCGTGTCCGACACCCGGAGGATCAGATCCGAACCCTCCGTGTACGCCGCCACCGTCACCCGCGCCCGCAGACTCCCCTGTGCCGCGTCCACGGCGTTGTCGATCAGGTTGCCCAGAATGGTGACCAGGTCCCTGGCCGGCAGCGACTGCGGCAGCAACCCGTCGTCCAGCCCGCTCTCCTCCGAGACCACCAACTCCACGCCCCGTTCGTTGGCCTGTGCCGTCTTGCCCAGCAGCAGCGCCGCCAGCACCGGCTCGCTCACCGCCGCGACCACCTGGTCGGTCAGCGCCTGCGCCAGCTCCAGCTCGGCGGTCGCGAACTCCACCGCCTCCTCCGACCGGCCCAGCTCGATCAGTGAGACGACGGTGTGGAGCCGGTTCGCCGCCTCGTGCGCCTGCGACCGCAGCGCCTGCGTGAAGCCCCGCTCGGAGTCCAACTCGCCCATGAGGGACTGGAGTTCGGTCACATCGCGCAATGTGACCACCGTGCCCCTGCGCTCACCGCCCGACACCGGCGACGTGTTCACCACCAGCACCCGCGACGCCGTCAGATACACCTCGTCCACCCGGGGCTCCGACGCCAGCAACGCGCCCGTGAGCGGTGCCGGCAGCCCGAGGTCGGCGACGGACCGGCCCACCACCTCGCCCGAGACCCCCAGCAACTCCTGCCCGCCGTCGTTGATCAGCGCCACCCGGTACTGCCCGTCGAGCATCAGCAGCCCCTCGCGCACCGCATGCAGGGCCGCCTCGTGGTAGTCGTGCATCCGGCTGAGCTCGGCCGCGTTCATGCCATGGGTGTGACGGCGCAGCCGGGCGTTGATGACGTACGTGCCGATGGCGCCGAGGGCGAGGGCGCCGCCCGCGACCCCGAGCAGGGCCGTGAGCTGGTCCTGCACCCGTGCGCTGATCGCGTCGACCTTGATGCCCGCGCTGACCAGGCCGATGATCTGCTTGTCCTCGTCCTCGATGGGGGTGACCGCGCGGACGGACGCGCCCAGGGTGCCGGTGTAGGTCTCGGTGAACGTGTCGCCCTTCAGCGCCGGGCCGGTGTGGCCACGGAATTTCCGGCCTATCTGGTTCTTGTCCGGGTGCGTCCAGCGGATGCCCTCGGGGTTCATGATCGTGACGAAGTCGACCCGGGCGTCGTGCATGACCTTCAGCGCGTACGGCTGAAGCGATGCCGTGGGATCGGGGGTGCGGATCGCCGCCCGCACGGAGGGGGAGTCGGCGACCGCCCGGGCCACCGCCGTGGCCTGTCGGCCGGCCGCGTCCTCGGCCTGGCTGCGGTCGCTGACGTAGGTGAACAGCGCGTAACCGGCCACGAGGACGGCGATCAGCACGGCCTGCATGCCGAACAGCTGGCCGGCCAGGCTGCGGGGTCTCGGTACCCGGATGTGCATGTCGTCAGTGTGCCCCCGAGGTTAAGCGTGAACTAAATGAACGGAAGGGTGACCGCCCTCACAGGCCGGGACATAGTCATCGGCATCTCCCCAATAACCCCGGACGTGAGCCGCACGCCGGTGATGCCGACGAAGACGTCAAGGAGGGCAGCCGTGGCCGCCGCCAGTACTCCCCGAACGGCACCTGCCGCACCCGCGAAAAAGCGGGACCGCACCCACTACCTGTACATCGCGGTGATCGTCGCGGTCGCCATCGGCATCGCCGTGGGCCTGGCCGCACCGGACTTCGCCGTCGAACTGAAGCCCATCGGTACCGGCTTCGTGAGCCTGATCAAGATGATGATCTCGCCGATCATCTTCTGCACGATCGTCCTGGGCATCGGCTCCGTACGGAAGGCCGCCAAGGTCGGTGCCGTCGGCGGTATCGCCCTGGGCTACTTCCTGGCGATGTCGCTGGTCGCCCTCGGTATCGGGCTCGTCGTCGGCAACATCCTGGAGCCGGGCTCCGGCCTTGCGCTCACCGACGCGGTCAAGGACGCCGGACACGCTCAGGTGGACTCGGAGGCCAAGGACACCACCGAGTTCCTGCTCGGCATCATCCCGACCACGATCGTCTCCGCCTTCACCGAGGGCGAGGTCCTGCAGACCCTGCTCATCGCCGTGCTCGCGGGCTTCGCGCTGCAGGCCATGGGCCCGGTCGGGCAGCCGATCCTGCGCGGTGTCGAGCACATCCAGCGGCTCGTCTTCCGCATCCTCGCGATGGTGATGTGGGCCGCGCCGATCGGTGCGTTCGGTGCCATCGCCGCGGTCGTCGGATCCGCCGGCCTCGACGCGCTCAAGAGCCTCGCCGTCCTGATGCTCGGCTTCTACGTCACCTGCTTCCTCTTCGTCTTCATCGTGCTCGCCGCGCTCCTGCGGATCGTCGCGGGCCTGAACATCCTCACGCTCTTCAAATACCTGAGCCGTGAGTTCCTGCTGATCCTGTCCACCTCCTCCTCCGAGTCCGCGCTGCCGCGCCTCATCGCGAAGATGGAGCACCTCGGTGTCAGCAAGCCGGTGGTCGGCATCACCGTCCCGACCGGCTACTCCTTCAACCTCGACGGCACCATGATCTACATGACCATGGCGTCCCTGTTCATCGCCGACGCGATGGGTACGCCGATGTCGATCGGCGAGCAGATCCCGCTCCTGCTCTTCCTGCTGGTCGCCTCCAAGGGTGCCGCCGGTGTCACCGGTGCGGGTCTGGCCACGCTGGCCGGCGGTCTGCAGTCGCACAAGCCCGCCCTGGTGGACGGCCTCGGCCTGATCGTCGGCATCGACCGCTTCATGAGCGAGGCCCGCGCCCTCACCAACTTCGCCGGCAACGCCGTCGCCACCGTCCTGGTCGGCACCTGGACCAAGGAGATCGACAAGGGCCGCGTCGAGCAGGTGCTCGCCGGTGCACTGCCCTTCGACGAGACGACGCTGCTCGACGAGGACGAGTCCGCGGTCTCGGCCGACCTGCCCGAGCAGCGCGAGGGCGGCGAGAAGGAGCTGGCGAAGGCCTGACCTCCGGACCGCCTCGACTCCGGACGTCCGGCCCGGCCTGAACCCGGGCCGGACGTCCGGCTCAATACCCCGGGCGGCTGAGTGCTCCCCCGTTGCTCATCCGCCCGGTCCAATCGCTCCGTACGGGGGAGCCTCGATTCGCTCAGCTCGGCCACCAGCTCGGTGGCCCGTGAGGCGGGCACGCCCGCCGCGGTCAGCAAGGTCACCGCGGCGGAGCGGCCCGCCTCCTCTGCTTGTGCAGCCGGCTGATCGGCACACTGCTCCTGGGGCCTGTCCGGCGGATCATGCCGCAGACGCGGGGCCTGGCACGCCCTCCGCCCACTCTCGGCTTCGCTCGAGCGGGGGACCCCCATCGCGTCGACGCCCTCCTCCGCCTTGCATCTGGACGCTCCCCCACGCTCGAACAACCTCGCGCGGGGGCACCCCCACCGCCCCGCTCACCTGGGCTTGTCGGTCGCCACCGCTTTTCTGCGACCTGATCCGACAGGTCCTAGGCCCAGGGGTCGGTGATCTCCCGCAGCAGCGTCAGCGCCTCACGCAGTTGATTCATGCGCCGCTTGCCGAGGTGTGTCTCCCACTCCTTCTCGACCTCGGCGACCACGCCGTCGGCGATCTCCTTGGACTCCCACGCCTTCTCCGCGAGGCACACCAGCCGGGCCCGCTTGTCGGTCGGGTCCGGCACGCGTTTCACATAGCCCGCCTTCTCCAGCTGGTCGACCAGGAAGCCCGCGGTCTGCTTGGTGATCTGGGCCTGTTCGGCCAGCTCCGTCAGTCGCGTGCCGTTCGGGCCGATGCGCTGCAGGACCCGGGCCTGGGCGGGCGTGAAGTCGTCGAAGCCGGCCTCCGCGAGCACGGCGAAGATACGGTTCTCCAGGGCCCGGTACGGGATGAACAGGAGCAGCCCCGTGTTGAGCTCGCTCTCCGTCACCATCTTCGATGCTCCCTTCGCACCTTGACTTTGGTCAGAGTCTCTGACTACTTTAGTCAGGGAAGCTTACCACTTGAGTGGGGGGTGATCCACATGGGTGTGGCGTTGGACACGGACGAGCTCTGGCAGATCGTCGACCGTGAGCGGGCGAGTCTGGCCGACCTTCTGGAGGGGCTGAGCCCGGGGGAGTGGGATACGCCGACGCGGTGCGGCGACTGGCGGGTGAGGGACGTCGCGGCGCATCTGACGATGGGGGCGCGCTTCACGTACCGCCGGGTGCTGCGCGAGTTCGTCAGGGCACGCGGCAACCTCGACCGGATGATCCACGACGCCTCGGTCCGCGAGGGGCAGGCGCCGGTCGAGGAGATCGTCGCCAACCTGCGCTCCATCGTCGGCTGCCGCCGCATGGCACCGGTCACCACGCCCCGCGAGTCGCTGCTCGACGTCCTGGTCCACGGCCAGGACATCGCCCTCGCGCTCGGCCGTACGCGTGAGATGCGCCCCGAGGCCGCCCGCGACGCCGCCGACCGGGTGTGGACCATGCGCATGCCGCCGCGGCCCTGGCCCCTGCCGCACGTCCGGCTCGTCGCCACCGACATCGAGTGGTCGCGCGGGCAGGGGGAGGATGTCCGCGGCCCGATCGCGGCCCTGCTCCTGCTGCTCACCGGGCGTGAGGAAGCGGCCCGTGAGTGGTTCGAGCGGGCAGGCGCGCGCGAGGCCGAGGAGCCGCCGCGGTCGACGGCACAGTGCCGGCCGGGGTGCGAACCGCTCATGGCCCGCCGGACCACCGCGCACGGGTAGCGCGGGCAAGGCCCGCGAGGAACCACGAGGAACCAAGAGGAACCACGGGGATACGGGGGAACCGATGGGGTGGGCCCGGCGCCGGGCCCACCCCATCGAGCGTCCACCCGGAGCACCTCGAGGCGGACTGTCGCGGCCGGTGGGACCGAGCCGCGTTGCCGGCGGCCGGCCTTGCCTTGACGTCGGCGTCAAGGCGTACGTTCGGACGCATGCGAATCGGCGAGCTGGCCGCACGGGCCGGGACCACGACGCGGACTCTGCGGTACTACGAGTCGCGGGGACTGCTGCCCGCGCGGCGGGACGACAACGGGTACCGGTCGTACGACGAGCGCGACCTGCGGCTGCTGGAGCAGATCAGGACGTTGCAGGACTTCGGGTTCGACCTGGAGGAGACCCGGCCCTTCGTGGAGTGTCTGCGGGCGGGGCACCCGGAGGGCGACTCGTGCCCCGCGTCGCTCGCGGTCTACCGGCGCAAGCTGGACGAACTGGACGCGCTGATCGGCGAGTTGCAGGCCGTGCGGGCCACGGTCGGCGCGCAGCTGGCGCGGGCCGAGCGGGCGCGGGACGAACTGGCCGCCGAGGCGGAGGCTCCGGGTGGTCCGGAGCCGGTGTGCGAGCTGGGAGGGACCTTCAGGTGATCAAGGCGGCGGGCGTGGCCGAGGTGACGGACGCGGACTTCGCGGCGGAGGTGATCGGGGCGGAGCTGCCGGTTCTGGTGGAGTTCACCGCGGACTGGTGCCCGCCGTGCCGGCAGATGGGGCCGGTGCTTACGGCCCTCGCGGCCGAGGAGGGCGAGCGGCTCAAGGTGGTCCAGCTGGACGTGGACACCAACCCTGAGACGACGAACGCGTACAAGGTGCTGTCGATGCCCACCTTCATGGTGTTCCGCAACGGGGAGCCCGTGAAGGCGATGGTGGGGGCCCGACCCAAGCGGCGGCTGCTGGAGGAGCTGGCTGACGTGCTGTAACTCGGCCCATTCACGAGAAAATCCCCCGAGTAATTGCGCTCGGGGGATTTTCTTGCGTATATTCAACGATTCGCGACTTCGGATCTGCCTGTAAATGGGTCTGGTCGCAAAGAAGTTCAGTGAACGCAGTATATCCGGGCGGGAGTGGAATTGTCAAACACCGGTTTTCCACACAGTGAAGACACTGAATTGCGGCGCGAGCAGGAATTCATCGACGGCCTGTACGTGCGCGTGGACGCCCTGCGTGGGGACACCGAGGCCGGCGTGACGGACGCACTCGCGCAGGGCAACACGCCCATGCAGGCCCGGTTGGAGCGGGACATCCTGGTCGCCGAGCGATCGGGACTGCTCGCCGCGCTGAACGCGGTCGACGGCTCGCTCTGCTTCGGGCGTGTCGACCTCACCTCGGGCACGAGCCACCACATCGGCCGCATCGGCCTGCGCACCGACGACGCCGAGCGCACACCGATCCTGATCGACTGGCGTGCCGACGTCGCCCGCCCGTTCTACCTGGCCACCGGACACACCCCGATGGGCCTGCGCCGGCGCCGGCACATCACCACCAGCGGCCGTACGGTGACCGCGCTGCACGACGAGATCCTCGACCTCGGCGACGAGACCCGCACCGGTCACGAGGACCCGACCGGCGACGCCGTCCTGCTCGCCGCGCTCAACTCCGCGCGCACCGGCCGCATGAGCGACATCGTGCAGACCATCCAGGCCGAGCAGGACGAGATCATCCGGGCACCGCACCGCGGCGTGCTGGTGGTCGAGGGCGGTCCGGGCACCGGCAAGACCGCCGTCGCCCTGCACCGGGCGGCGTATCTCCTGTACGAACACCGGGAGTTGCTGGCCAAGCGGGCCGTCCTCATCGTCGGCCCCAACCCCGCCTTCCTCGGCTACATCGGCGAGGTGCTGCCCTCGCTCGGTGAGACGGGTGTCCTCCTCGCGACGGTCGGGGAACTGTTCCCCGGTGTGAACGCGACGGCGAGCGACACCCGCGCGGCGGCCGCGGTGAAGGGACGCGCCGACATGGCGGACGTCCTGGCCGACGTCGTACGCGACTGGCAGGCGCTGCCCGACCCGGTGATCGCGATCGAGCACGACCGCGAGATCCTGATGCTCGACGACGGCCTGGTGAAGGTGGCGCGCGAGCGCACCCGCGAGGCCGGGCTGCCGCACAACGTGGCCCGTGAGCACTTCGAGGGCCACATCCTCAACACGCTCACCGACATGGTCGCCGAGCGCATCGGCACGGACCCCTACGACGGTACGAACCTGCTGGACCCGAGCGACGTCACACAGATCCGCGACGAACTCGCCGAGAACCCCGAGGTGTGGGCCGCCATCGACCAGTTGTGGCCGCGCCTGACCCCGCAGCGCCTGGTCGCGGACTTCCTCGCCGACCCCGTCGGCTACCTCCCCGACGAGGACGCGGCCGCCATCCGCCGCCCGGTGACCCGGGCGTGGACCGTGGCGGACGTACCGCTGCTGGACGAGGCGGCCGAACTGCTCGGCGTGGACGAACGGGTGGCGCGGGCGAGGGCCGAGCACGAGCGGGAGACGCAGGTGGCCTATGCCCAGGGCGTCCTCGACGTCTCGTACGCCTCCCGCACCTACGAGTTCGAGGACAAGGAGGACGGCGATCCCGACGGCTCCGAGGTCCTGTCCGCGCACGACATCATCGACGCCGAGCGGTTCGCCGAACGGCAGGAGGAGGGCGACCACCGCAGCGCCGCCGAACGCGCCGCGGCCGACCGGACCTGGGCGTTCGGGCACATCATCGTCGACGAGGCGCAGGAGCTGTCGCCGATGGCGTGGCGGCTGCTGATGCGGCGCAGCCCGACCCGCTCGATGACCCTGGTCGGCGACCCGGCGCAGACCGCGGAGGCGGCGGGCGTCGGCTCCTGGCAGAAGGTCCTGCAGCCTTACGTCGAGGACCGCTGGGAGCACACCCGCCTGGGTGTCAACTACCGCACACCCGCCGAGATCATGGAACTCGCGGCAGCCGTCGTGCGCGCCGAGGACCCCGGCTTCGAGCCCCCGAGTTCGGTGCGGTCGACGGGCGTACGGCCGTGGGTGCGCGCGACCGACGACCTGCCCGGCGCCGTGGCCGAGGCAGTGAAGGAGCTGACCCCCGCCGAGGGCCGGCTCGCGGTCATCGCCCCGCGCCATCTGCACCGCAGGCTGGCGGCACGGCTGGAGGGGGTGACGGCGGGCGCCGCGCCCGACCTGACGCGGACCGTCGTACTCCTCGACCCCCGGCAGTCGAAGGGGCTGGAGTTCGACTCCGTGCTCGTCGTCGAGCCGGGGCTGTGCGGCACGAGCGATCTGTATGTGGCGCTGACGCGGGCCACGCAGCGGCTGGGCGTGCTGTACACCGGCCGGCTGCCGAAGGCGCTGGCCGACGCCTTTGCGTAGCCGGGGATCACCAAGCCGTAACAGTTCACGCCACGATCACTGCGTGTGCACGGCCGGTGCGGTAAGCGTGTGCACATGGAAGCCCACCCCTACGCCACCGCACCGGCCGACAGCCCCACGCTCGAGTCGCTGCCCGTGGAACCGCTGCTCACCGCGGAGTTCGATGCCGACCCGGGCGCCGTGTACGAGCGGCTGCGGCGGACCTACGGTCCGGTGGCGCCCGTCGGTCTGATGGGCGTGCCGGTGTGGCTGGTTCTCGGTTACCGCGAGGTCCTGGAGGTCCTCAGGAACGAGAGTCAGTGGCGGCGGGACATCCGTTACTGGCGGGCCCGCGCGCAGGGGCAACTGCCGCCCGACTGGCCGCTGCTCGCCGGCTACGAGGTGCGGCAGATGATGTTCATGGACGAGGAGGAACACGGGGCGGCACGCCGCACGCACCGCTCGGCGCTCGGCCCCTTCCAGGCCGCCCGCAGCCAGGAGGGGTGGGAGCTGCGGGCCGCCGTGGAGCGGTACGCGGACGAACTGGTCGCCCTGCTCGCCTCGGAGTCGGGCTCGGCCGGCTACGCCGACCTGGGCGCGCAGTACACGCGGCCGCTGCTGCTGATGGTCACCGCCAAGCTGTTCGGCTGCCCTGTGGAGCTCGGCGACGAACTGGTCATGGACCTGTGGCGGATGCTGGACGGCGGACCCGACTCGGGCCCCGCCACCGCCCGGGCCCTGGCCGCGTTCACCCGGCTGGCCGCGCACCGCAGGGCCCGCCCCGGAGACGACTTCACGTCCTACATGCTGCTCGCCGACCCGGACTACACGGACGAACAGCTCGGCCGGGAGCTGTTCATGAACGCCGTCTACCTCAACGACATCACCGGGAACATGGTCCTCAACACCCTGCTCGAGGTGCTGCGCGGCAACGTCACCGTCCGCCGCAGCCTGTCCGCCGGGCAGCTCGGCGAAACCGTCAACCGGGCGGCGCTCGCCAACCCGCCGGTCGCCAACATGTGCTTCCGCTTCGCCGCGCGGGACGTCCGGCTGGGCGACTTCTGGGTCCGGGCAGGCGACCTCGTCTCGCCGTCCGCGGCGGCAGCGCACCGGGAACTGCAGGCCGTCGGCTCCTCCCACATGATCGGTGCGGCGGTCAGCACCCGGGCCCATCTGGGGTGGGGTGCGGGTCCGCACCAGTGCCCCAGCGCGGCGCGCGAACTGGGGGGACTGATCGTGAGCACGGCGGTGGGGCGTGTCTTCGACCACTTCACCAAGGCCGAACTGACCCTTCCTGCCGATCAGTTGCCGTGGCGGTCGGGGCCGGTTGTGCGGGGACTGCGGGTGCTGCCGGTGCGGTACGAACTGGCGGCGGGTGCACCGTCGCTCGGCCGGTCGCATCCGACGCGGTCGGCTTTGGAGGCGCAGGGCACCGACGGGCAGGCGAGGGGGCTGCTGGCGGCGCTGCGGAGGCTGATGTTCGGGGGTCGCTGAGGTTTCCTCGCCCCCGCCGCCCCTACCCGTCCCATCCCAGGGGCTCCGCCCCTTCGACCCCGCCAGGGGGCTCCGCCCCCCGGACCCCCGGGCCTGCGCCCACCCACCATGAACGGGTGGTGGGTGGGGCATAGGCCGGGGGCTGGGCGGGGGCGGGAAACGCTACGCCGGCCGCAGCCACACCGTTGACAACGGCGGCAGCGTCAGGCGGATGCTTGCCGGGCGGCCGTGCCAGGGCTGGGGCTCCGGTTTGACCGGGTCGGGGTTCGTGACGTCGCCGCCGCCGTAGCGTGCCGTGTCGGTGTTGAGGACTTCGTGCCAGGCCGGGATGTCGTCGGGGACACCCAGGCGGTAGTCCTGCCGGACGACGGGGGAGAAGTTGGACACGGCCAGCAGGGGCGTGCCTTCCGCGTCGAAGCGCAGGAACGCGAAGACGTTGTCGTCGGCCGCGTCCCCGACCACCCACTGGAAGCCGTCGGGCGTGGCGTCGCACTGCCACAGGGCCGGAGTCGCGCGGTAGACGGTGTTGAGGTCGCGGACGAGGTCTCTGACCCCCCGGTGGTCGGCCTCGGCGCCGTAGGCGGGGTCGAGGAGCCACCAGTCGGGGCCGTGCGCCTCGGACCATTCGGCGCCCTGGGCGAACTCCTGGCCCATGAACAGCAGCTGTTTGCCGGGGTGGGCCCACATGAATCCGAGGTAGGCGCGGTGGTTGGCGCGCTGCTGCCACCAGTCGCCCGGCATCTTCGACACCAGCGAGCGCTTGCCGTGGACGACCTCGTCGTGGGAGATGGGCAGGACGTAGTTCTCGCTGTAGGCGTAGACCATCGAGAAGGTCATCTCGTGGTGGTGGTACTTGCGGTGGACCGGCTCGTGGCTCACGTACTCGAGCGAGTCGTGCATCCAGCCCATGTTCCACTTCAGCCCGAACCCGAGGCCGCCGAAGCCGCTCGGTCCCTGGTGGTGCGTGGCCCGCGTGACGCCGTCCCACGCCGTGGACTCCTCGGCGACGGTGATCACACCCGGCACCCGCCGGTACACGGTCGCGTTCATCTCCTGCAGGAACGCCACCGCGTCCAGGTTCTCCCGGCCGCCGTGCACGTTCGGGATCCACTGCCCCGGCTCACGGGAGTAGTCGAGGTAGAGCATGGAGGCGACGGCGTCCACGCGCAGGCCGTCGATGTGGAACTCTTCGCACCAGTACACCGCGTTGGCGACCAGGAAGTTGCGCACCTCGCGCCGCCCGAAGTCGAACTCGAGGGTGCCCCAGTCGGGGTGGGCGGAGCGCAGCGGGTCCTCGTGCTCGTACAGGGGGCGGCCGTCGAACTCGGCCAGTGCCCAGTCGTCGCGCGGGAAGTGCGCCGGGACCCAGTCCATGAGGACGCCGATGCCGGCCCGGTGCAGGGCGTCGACCAGGTACTTGAAGTCGTCGGGGGTGCCGAGGCGGGCCGTCGGCGCGTAGAAACCGGTGACCTGGTAGCCCCAGGAGCCGCCGAAGGGATGCTCGGCGACCGGCATCAGCTCCACGTGCGTGAAGCCCAGGTCCTTGACATAGGCCGGCAGCTGTTCGGCGAGTTGACGGTACGTCAGTCCAGGTCGCCAGGACGCGAGATGGACCTCGTAGACGGAGAACGGCGACTCGTGCACGGGCGTGTCGGCCCGCCGCGCCAGCCACGCCCCGTCGCTCCACTCGTGGTGCGAGGCGTGCACGATCGAGGCCGTGTCGGGCGGGGCCTGGGTGCGGCGGGCCAGCGGGTCGGCGCGCAGGGTCTTCGAGCCGTCGGGGCGGGTGATCTCGAACTTGTACAGCTCGCCCTCGCCGATGCCCGGCACGAACAGCTCCCAGACACCCGAGCCGCCGAGCGAACGCATCGGGTACCCGGTGCCGTCCCAGAAATTGAACGTGCCGGCCAGGCGCACGCCCCGAGCGTTGGGCGCCCACACGGTGAAGCGGGTGCCCGTCACACCCTGGTGCGTCATGGGCTCCGCGCCCAGCGCCCGCCACAGCTGCTCGTGCCGGCCCTCGCCGATCAGATGCAGGTCCAGATCGCCCAGCGCGGGCAGGAAACGGTACGCGTCCTCGGTGTCCTGCACCGTCCCCTCGTAGGTCACGAGGAGCCGGTACTCCGGGACGTCGTTCAGCGGGAGGAGCCCGGAGAAGAACCCGTCCCCGTCGTCGTGCAGATCGGCCCGCAGATTCCCGGCCACGACCGTGACGGACAGCGCGTACGGGCGGAAGGCCCGGAAGACGACCCCGCCCGGTGCGGGACGGGCGCCGAGCACCGAGTGCGGGTCGTGATGAGTGCCGTCGAGCAGCCGCTCGCGGTCACCGGCGTCGAGCGCGGGGGAGACGGCTACGACCAGTGGCGCCGCCTTCTCGGGAGCGGTCTTCTTCGCGGCGGCCTTCTTGGGGGAGTCCTTCTTCGGCGTGGCTTTCTTCGCAGCGGTGGCCGCTTTCTGTGCCGTCGCCTTCTTGGCAACCGCCTTCTTCGCCGACGCCGTTTTCTTGGCCGATGCGGTCTTCTTGGCCGACTCGGTCTTCTCGGGCGGTGCCGCCTTCTTGGCAGGGGTCTTCTTCACCGCTGCCTTTTCGGCCGGCGTCTTCCTGGCCGCCGACTTCTTCGCGGCGCTCTTCTTCTTCGCGGCCGTCGGCCGCTCGGCGCTGTTCTCCTCGGCCGTCTTCTTCGGATCCGGGCCGCTGGACGGTGGGCGGGGGGTCACGGGCGGGAGCCTCCTCGGCGAGGGTCAGAAGGTCGGTCAGGTCAGGTCGGGTGTGGCGTACCGCTCGATCGCGGCCATGGGCACCGGCAGCCAGTCGGGACGGTGGCGGGCCTCGTAGACGACCTCGTAGATCGCTTTGTCCGTCTCGTACGCCCGCAGCAGCACGGGGTCGGTCCGCGGATCGACGCCGCTGACCTCGGCGTACCCGGAGCAGTACGCCGCCCGGCACGCCTGTGCCCAGTCCGGCGCCGGCGGGTCCGCGGAGTGGGCCGCGTAGTCGAAGGAGCGCAGCATCCCCGCGACGTCCCGCACCGTCGGCTGCGGCATCCGCCGCTCGGCCAGCGGCTTGGCGGGCTCGCCCTCGAAGTCGATCAGGGACCACTCCCCGTCGGGAGCCCGCAGGCACTGCCCGAGGTGCAGGTCGCCGTGGATGCGCTGGGCGGTCCAGGTGTGCCCCTCGGCGGCCAGGTCGGCCAGCGCCGCGAAGGCGGAGTGCAGCCCCGGCACGTGGGGGCGCAGCGTCGGCACGGCCTGTGCGGCCGCGTCGAGCCGCTCGATCATGCCGTCGACCAGCGGCTGCAACTGGGCGTGCCCCAGGGTGACCGTGGGCAGCGCACGGGCGAGGGCCGTGTGCACCTCGGCGGTGGCGCGCCCCAGCGCCCGCGCCTCGGCGGCGAAGTCCTCGCCCTTGGCCAGCTCGCGCAGCGCCAGCTCCCAGCCGTCCGCCGCGCCCTGCACGAAGGGCTGGAGCACACCCAGGACGTACGACGCCTCCGTGGCCCCGTCGAAGTCCGCCCGTATCCATGCCGCAGGCGCGGGCACCCGCGCACAGCCCTCGTGCGCCAGGGCCAGCGGCAGTTCCAGGTCGGGATTGATCCCGGGCACGATCCGGCGCAACAGCTTCAGAATGAACGTATCTCCGTAGACGACCGACGAATTCGACTGCTCGGCGGACATCATGCGCGGGACCAGCCCGGCCCGGATCTCCTGGTTGCGGTCCCGCTCGAAGTACAGCCCGCCGATCCGGGTCTGGCTGCGCAGGGCCTCCAGGAGCAGTTCGGCGGGCCGGGTGTCGTACAGGGCCTCGTACACCGTCCTCCCGGCGAGCGGCCCGTCCTCCACGTGTCCGATCAGCGCGGGCGCCAGCCGGGGCGGCAGCGCCTCGCGCGCGCCTATCAGGAGCTGATAGCAGTCCCCGGGGTGGGAGGAGCCCCCCGGGGCGCTTGGCTGATGGACGCGGACCAGCAGGTGGTACAGACCGAGCCGGGCATCGGCGGGCAGCAGCTCCGTGGCCGCCACCAGGGAGAAACCGGTGACCGGCCGCCCCTTGCCCGCGAACCAGCGCTGCCGCGGCAGCCACTCCCGCAGCAGCGGGTCCAGTGACGCGAGCAGGCCAGGACTTGTCGTGCTGGAACGTGTGACAGTTTCCGCCATGGCGTCACGTCCTTTCCCCTTATTTTGGCTCGTTCCTCCGGGGCGCTCCAGCGGGTGTCGAGAGCTCGACCGTGCTCAGCCCTTCGGGCCTCCGCGCGCTCGACCTCTCGACACCCGCGCGCCCCTTCGGCTCGCGCGCGTGGTCGGGGTGTTACTGATGCGTGCCCCGGGCGGGACGGGAGAAACGCCCCGCCCCGGGTTCTAGGCCGCGTCCTTCCGGAGCCGGAACCAGTAGAAGCCGTGTCCCGCCAGGGTCAGCAGGTACGGCAGCTCCCCGATGGCGGGGAAACGGACCCCGCCGAACAGCTCGACGGGGTGGCGTCCGTTGAACCTGCGCAGGTCCAGTTCGGTGGGCTGGGCGAAGCGGGAGAAGTTGTGCACGCACAGGACGAGGTCGTCCTCGTACTCGCGCAGGAAGGCGATCACGGCCGGGTTGGAGGACTGCAGTTCGGTGTAGGAGCCGAGTCCGAAGGCGGGGTTCTGCTTGCGGATCTCGATCATGCGGCGGGTCCAGTGCAGCAGCGACGAGGGCGACGACATGGACGCCTCGACGTTGGTGACCTGGTAGCCGTAGACCGGGTCCATGATGGTCGGCAGGAAGAGCCGGCCGGGGTCACTGGAGGAAAAACCTGCGTTGCGGTCCGGTGTCCACTGCATGGGGGTGCGGACGGCGTCGCGGTCGCCGAGCCAGATGTTGTCGCCCATGCCGATCTCGTCGCCGTAGTACAGGATCGGTGATCCGGGCAGGGACAGCAGCAGGGCGGTGAAGAGTTCGATCTGGTTGCGGTCGTTGTCGAGCAGGGGGGCCAGGCGGCGGCGGATGCCGATGTTGGCGCGCATGCGCGGGTCCTTGGCGTACTCCGCGTACATGTAGTCGCGTTCTTCGTCGGTGACCATTTCGAGGGTGAGCTCGTCGTGGTTGCGCAGGAAGATGCCCCACTGGCAGTTGGAGGGGATCGCGGGGGTCTTGGCGAGGATCTCGGAGACCGGGTAGCGGGATTCCCTGCGCACGGCCATGAAGATGCGGGGCATGACGGGGAAGTGGAAGGCCATGTGGCATTCGTCGCCGCCGGCCTGGTAGTCGCCGAAGTAGTCGACCACGTCCTCGGGCCACTGGTTCGCCTCGGCCAGCAGCACCGTGTCCGGGTAGTGGGCGTCGATCTCCTTCCGCACCCGTTTGAGGAACTCGTGGGTCGCGGGGAGGTTCTCGCAGTTCGTGCCCTCCTCGGCGTACAGGTAGGGCACGGCGTCCAGGCGGAATCCGTCGATGCCCAGGTCCAGCCAGAAGCGGAGCGCGGAGATCATCTCTTCCTGCACGGCCGGGTTCTCGTAGTTCAGGTCCGGCTGGTGGGAGAAGAAGCGGTGAAAGAAGTACTGCTTGCGCACGGGATCGAAGGTCCAGTTGGAGACTTCCGTGTCGACGAAGATGATGCGGGCGTCGGCGTACTGTTTGTCGTCGTCGGCCCACATGTAGTAGTCGCCGTAGGGGCCGTCGGGGTCCTTGCGAGACTCCTGGAACCACGGGTGCTGGTCGCTGGTGTGGTTCATGACGAAGTCGATGATCACGCGCATGCCGCGCTGGTGGGCGGCGTCGACGAACTCGACGAAGTCGGCAAGGTCGCCGAACTCGGGCAGCACGGAGGTGTAGTCGGAGACGTCGTAGCCGCCGTCGCGCAGGGGCGACTTGAAGAAGGGCGGCAGCCACAGACAGTCGACACCGAGCCACTGCAGGTAGTCGAGTTTGGCGGTGATGCCCTTGAGGTCGCCGACGCCGTCCCCGTTGCTGTCCTGGAAGGAGCGGACGAGGACCTCGTAGAAGACGGCGCGCTTGAACCACTCCGGGTCCCGGTCCTTGGCCGGTGTGTCCTCGAAAGTGTCCGGAACGGGCTCATTGACGATCATTTTGTGGGTGACCCTCCGATCTGCGGGGACGGTCGCAGGACGGTGAAGACATGCGCGGGCCGGATGCCCGGTTCGAGGCGCACATAGTTGGTCCTGCCCCAGTGATAGGTCTCGCCGGTGAGCTCGTCGCGCACCGGCACCGACTCGTGCCAGTCCAGGCCGAGTTGTGGCATGTCCAACGAGACGGTGGCCTCCTGGGTGTGGTGAGGGTCGAGGTTGGCGACCACCAGAACCGTGTTCGAACCGCTTCTCTTCGAATACGCGATCACCGCGTCCTTGTCCGCCTGGTGGAAGTGGAGATCGCGCAGCTGACGGAGGGCCGGGCTGCGGCGCCTGATCTCGTTGAGGCGGGTGATCAGGGGGGCGATGGTGGCTCCCGCGCGTTCGGCGGCCTCCCAGTCGCGTGGTTTGAGCTGGTACTTCTCCGAGTCGAGGTACTCCTCGCTGCCGTCCTTGAGCGGGGTGTTCTCGCACAGTTCGTAGCCGGAGTAGATGCCCCAGGTCGGTGAGAGCGTGGCGGCGAGCACCGCGCGGACCTCGAAGGCGGGCCGGTGGCCGTGCTGGAGGTAGGCGTGCAGGATGTCGGGGGTGTTGGCGAAGAAGTTCGGCCGCATGTAGGCGGCCGCCTCGCCCGACAGCTCGGTCAGGTACTCGGTGAGTTCCTGTTTGCCGGTGCGCCAGGTGAAGTAGGTGTAGGACTGCTGGAAGCCGATCTGGGCCAGGGTGTGCATCATCGCCGGCCGGGTGAACGCCTCCGCCAGGAAGATCACGTCGGGGTCGGTGCGGTTGATGTCCGCGATCACGCGTTCCCAGAACACGACCGGTTTGGTGTGCGGGTTGTCCACGCGGAAGATCCGCACCCCGTGGGACATCCAGTGCCGCAGCACCCGCAGCGTCTCCGCGATCAGGCCGTCCATGTCGGCGTCGAAGGCGATGGGGTAGATGTCCTGGTACTTCTTCGGCGGGTTCTCGGCGTAGGCGATGCTGCCGTCGGGGCGGTGGTGGAACCACTCGGGGTGCTTGTGCACCCAGGGGTGGTCCGGGGAGCACTGCAGGGCGAAGTCCAGGGCGATCTCCAGGCCGGCCTCCGCCGCCCGGTCCACGAACCAGGCGAAGTCCTCGAGGGTGCCCAGGTCGGGGTGGACGGCGTCGTGGCCGCCCTCCGGGGAGCCGATCGCCCAGGGCACGCCCACGTCGTCGGGGGTGGGGTTGAGCGTGTTGTTGCGGCCCTTGCGGAAGGTGGTGCCGATGGGGTGGATGGGCGGCAGGTAGACCACGTCGAAGCCCATCGCGGCGATGGCCGCAAGACGGCGGGCGGCGGTGCGGAAGGTGCCGTGCGGCCGCTCGGGGGCGCCCTCGGAGCGGGGGAAGAACTCGTACCAGGCGCCGTACAGGGCCCGCTCGCGCTCCACCAGCAGCGGCAGCGTCCCGGACGCCGTGACCAGCTCCCGCAGCGGATACCGGGCCAGCACCGCACCCACCTCCGGCGTCAACGCCCCCGCCAGCCGGGAGGCGGCCGGGCGGCTCTCGTCGCGGAGTGCGTCGACGGCGGCGAGGACGACGTCCCGTTTCCGGCCGCCCTTGGGTACTCCGGCGGCCGCCCGCTCGTACAGCCGCGCACCCTCCTCCAGGACCAGGTCCGTGTCCATCCCCGCCGGGATCTTGATCTCCGCGTGATGGCGCCAGGTGGTGACCGGATCCGCCCAGGCCTCGACGGTGTAGGTCCAGTGGCCCGGCGCTCCGGCGGTGACGGTGGCGCCCCACCGGTCCGTGCCGGGGGCGAGTTCCCGCATGGGCGTCCACGGACCGGGACGGCCGTCCGGATCCGTCAGTACGACGTTGGCGGCGACGGCGTCATGACCCTCGCGGAACACGGTCGCCGAGATCTCGAACGTTTCGCCGGTCACCGCCTTGGCGGGACGGCGCCCGTGCTGGACGACCGGCCGGACGTCGAGGACAGGTATGCGCCCGACGGCGGTGGCGCCGCCCACGGAGGGTTGCTCCGGAGCCGGCGGACCGGCGCCGACCGGGCGCGCGGGGGGCGCTTGGGTGCTGTGTGTCGGGGGTGCTGACGAGTGGTGCGTGGCGGGCATGACCGGCTCCTGTCCGCGTCAACGTGGGTGGGCGGATGGCTGTGGGGAGGTGGGTCCTGCATGGGTCGTGCGTGCTGGGTACGGGGGGTGTACCTCGGGGTGCGCCGGGTGGCGTACTCGAGTCGTGTACCGGAGGAGCCTTCCCACCCTATTCGGGTGAGCAATCCGGCACTTTGTTAACTACTCACGCGTATGTCTACACACAAGACCGGCCCCATCCGCGACGAACGGGGCCGGTGGCGGGATCCGCCCCTACGAGGGCGGTACCTGCAGAAGTCTGTTCGGTGAGCCGAGGCCCCTGCCGGACACCTTCCCGGTCGCCGCGAGTGCAACCAGCCCCGCCGCGACCTGTGCGGGTGTGGCCTTCGGGCGGTCGGCCAGATAGAGCGCGGCCGCGCCCGCCGCGTGCGGCGACGCCATCGACGTACCGGAGAAGGTCGCCCTGCCCGTGTCGCTCGCGTACGACGCCGAGGTGATCGACACGCCCGGGGCGAACAGGTCGAGGGCGGATCCGAAGTTGGAGAAGGCAGCCTTCGCGTCCTTCCTGTCGCTCGCGCCGACCGTGATGGCCTCCCGTACGTCCGCGGGGGAGTACAGGGCGGCCGGCAGCCCGTCGTTGCCCGCGGCGACGGTGTACGTCACGCCGGACCTGATCGAGTTGCGTACGGCGGCGTCGAGCTGCGCGTTGTAGTAGCCGCCGAGGCTGAGGTTGGCGATCGCGGGCTTCTTCGCGTTCCTGGTGACCCAGTCGATGCCGGCGATGACCTGTGCGGTGGTGCCGGCGCCGTCGTTGTCCAGGACCCGTACGGCGACGACCTTGGCTTTCTTGGCGACGCCGTACCTTGCTCCGGCGATGGTGCCGGCGACGTGGGTGCCGTGTCCGTTGCCGTCACCGGCGCTCTTGTCGTTTCCGACGAAGTCCCACCCGTATGCGGCGCGGCCGCCGAAGTCCTTGTGCGTGATCCGGATGCCGGTGTCGATCACGTACACCGTCACTCCGCTGCCCGCGGAGTCGGGCCAGGCATAGCTCTTGTCGAGCGGTAGAGCGGGCTGGTCGACGCGGTCGAGGCCCCAGGACGGCGGGTTCTTCTGCGTGTGCTCGAGTGTGACGCGGGTGTCCTGGGTGACGGAGGCCACGCGGGAGTCGGCCGCGAGGAGACGGGCCTGTCTCTCGTTCGCCTTCACGGCGTAGCCGTTGAGGACCGTGCCGTAGGTGTGGCTTATTTTCGCCCCGTACTTCTCGGCGAGGCCTTTTCCGGCCGCCGACGGGGCCTTCGTTCCCCCCTTGAGTGTCACCAGGTAACTTCCGCTGACGGAGCCGGGGTCTCCGGCGCCGAGTATGAGCCCCTCCGGTGCGGCGTGCGCGGGCAGCGTGACGGCCGAAAGCGCGGCGGCACAGGTCGCCGCGGTGAAGCCCCCCGCCCAGCGCAGACGCCGTGTTCGCGTCCGTGCCATGGTGTGAGTTCCCCTCCTCAACTCGGCGTACGGCAGCCGTGTCGCGCCCGGTGGAACCGGCGCGGGCCGGTACGCCCCCGGGCAGCATTTCGTGCGGTGTGAAGGCACACAAGGGGGCCTACGGGGGTGGAATCGGCCATGTCGGCCATGGGGGATGCGTGAAGGTTGCGTTGAATTCTGGACAGTGTGTGCGCGTGCCTGCGGCGGGCGGCGCGCAGGTGCCCGGGGCTGCGGTCGGCGTGGGGGTGGGTCGTGCAGGCGGGCGCTGACGGGGTGCCGTCCGCCGCGAGTGCCCGCGACAGGCGGAGGCCGATGGTCGGGTGCCCGCGGCTGCGGTCGGCGCGGGGGTGGGGCGCGCAACCCGGCGCTGACGGGTGCCGTCCGCGTCCGCTCTCCCCCCGTTCTCGGCTTCGCCCGAGCGGGGGGACCTCCATCGCCCCAGGCGGCACGACTGCCCGCGGGATGGACGGGGTGGCCGAGCGCCGCGCGCCCCCGGATCGACGCGGTGGCTGAGCGTCGGGTGCCCGGGGCTGCGGTCGGCGTGGGGGTGGGTCGTGCAGGCCGGCGCTGACGGGGTGCCGTCCGCCGCGAGTGCCTGCGACAGGCGGAGGCCGATGGTCGGGTGCCCGCGGCTGCGGTCGGCGCGGGGGCGAGGCGCGCAACCCGGCGCTGACGGGTGCCGTCCGCGTCCGCTCTCCCTCGTTCTCGGCTTCGCTCGAGCGGGGGACCCTCATCGCCCCAGGCGGCACGACTGCCCGCGGGATGGACGGCGTGGCCGAGCGCCGCGCGCCCCCGGATCGACGCGGTGGGTGAGCGGCGTGCGCGAGCGGACTTCAGGCCGAAGCGGGGGGCCGGGGGCGAGAAGCCCCCGCGGTGGACGCGTGAACACCGGTACCGTCGTAGGAGACGACCACGCACATCGTCGTGCGTCCTCCAGCGAACGCGTCGAGGTGGAATGTGAAGGCGATCCGTCGATTCACCGTCCGTCCAGTCCTCCCCGAACCCCTCCGGCCACTCAGCGACCTGGCCCGCAATCTGCGCTGGTCCTGGCACGCGGAGACCCGCGACCTCTTCCAGTCCGTCGATCCCGAGCGCTGGGCCGCCTCGGACGGCGACCCCGTGCGGCTCCTCGGCAGCGTCTCGCCGGCGCGGCTCACGGAGCTGGCCGAGGACCGCCGCTTCCTGCGCCGGCTCGGCACGGCCGCGGCCGACCTCCACGACTACGTGACGGGCGACCGCTGGTACCAGACGCAGTCCGGCGAACTCCCGGCCGCCATCGCGTACTTCTCCCCCGAGTTCGGCATCACGGCCGCCCTGCCCCAGTACTCCGGCGGCCTCGGCATCCTCGCCGGCGACCATCTCAAGGCGGCCAGCGACCTCGGCGTACCCCTGATCGGCGTGGGGCTCCTCTACCGGCACGGCTACTTCCGTCAGTCCCTCTCCCGGGACGGCTGGCAGCAGGAGCACTATCCGGTCCTGGACCCCAACGAGCTCCCGGTCGCCCTGCTGAAGGAGCCGGACGGCACCCCCGCCCAGGTCTCCCTCGCCCTCCCCGGCGACAAACGGCTCCACGCCCGCATCTGGCTGGCCCAGGTGGGCCGCGTCCCGCTCCTCATGCTCGACTCGGACGTGGAGGAGAACGATCTCGGGGAACGCGGAGTGACCGACCGCCTGTACGGAGGCGGCAGCGAGCACCGCCTGCTGCAGGAGATGCTGCTCGGCATAGGGGGAGTGCGCGCGGTCCGGACGTACTGCCGTCTGACCGGGCACCCCCAGCCGGAGGTCTTCCACACGAACGAGGGCCATGCGGGCTTCCTGGGCCTGGAGCGCATCGCCGAGCTCTGCGACGAGGCCCGCCTGGACTTCGACGCGGCGCTGGAGTCGGTCCGCGCGGGAACGGTCTTCACCACGCACACCCCCGTCCCGGCGGGCATCGACCGCTTCGACCGTGAACTGGTCGCCCACCACTTCGGCCCCCACGCCGAGCTCCCGGGCATCGAGGTCCACCGCATCCTGCAGCTGGGCATGGAGACGTATCCCGGCGGCGAGCCCAACCTCTTCAACATGGCGGTGATGGGCCTGCGCCTGGCGCAACGCGCCAACGGCGTCTCGCTCCTTCATGGTCACGTCAGCCGGGAGATGTTCTCGGGCCTGTGGCCGGGCTTCGACCCCGACGAGGTGCCGATCACCTCGGTGACGAACGGCGTGCACGCCCCCACCTGGGTCGCCCCCGAGGTGTTCCGGCTGGGCGCCCGCCAGGTCGGTGCCCAGCGCGCCGATGACGCTCTGACGGTGGGCGGCGCGGGCCGCTGGGACGCGGTCTCGGACATCCCGGACCAGGACATCTGGGAGCTGCGGCGGGTACTGCGCGAGCAGCTGGTGACCGAGGTACGGCACCGGCTGCGCGCCTCGTGGCGGCAGCGGGGCGCGGGCACGGCGGAGCTGGGCTGGATCGAGGGCGTACTGGACCCCGACGTCCTGACGATCGGTTTCGCGCGCAGGGTTCCGTCGTACAAGCGCCTGACGCTGATGCTGCGGGACCGGGACCGCCTGATGGACCTGCTCCTGCATCCCGAACGCCCCGTCCAGATCGTGGTCGCGGGCAAGGCGCACCCGGCGGACGACGGCGGCAAACGCCTGGTCCAGGAGCTGGTCCGGTTCGCGGACGACCCACGGGTCCGCCACCGGATCGTGTTCCTTCCCGACTACGGCATGGCGATGGCCCAGAAGCTCTACCCGGGCTGCGACATCTGGCTGAACAACCCGCTCCGGCCGCTGGAGGCCTGCGGGACGTCCGGCATGAAGGCGGCGCTGAACGGCTGCCTCAACCTGTCCGTCCTGGACGGCTGGTGGGACGAGTGGTTCCAGCCCGACTTCGGCTGGGCGATCCCCACGGCGGACGGCGACGGCACGGATCCGGACCGCCGGGACGACATAGAGGCGGCGGCGCTCTACGACCTGCTGGAGCAGAGGGTCACTCCCCGCTTCTACGAGCGGGGCCAGGCGGGTCTGCCCGACCGCTGGATCGAGATGGTCCGCCAGACGCTGACGCTTCTCGGACCGAAGGTGCTGGCGGGGCGGATGGTCCGCGAGTACGTCGAGCGCCTCTACGCGCCCGCGTCCCTGGCCCACCGCTCGATGGACACGGACTCCGCCCGTGAACTGGCGGAGTGGAAGGCCAGGGTGCGCGCGTCCTGGCACGGGGTGACGGTCGACCACGTCGAGACCTCGGCGGCGACACCGACGGCCGAACTCGGCGCGACCCTCACGCTGCACGTGCGGGTGGGGCTCGGCGACCTCGGTCCGGACGATGTCGAGGTTCAGGCGGTGTCGGGCCGGGTCGACTCGGACGACCGCATCGCGGACGCGACGGCCGTCCCGCTGAAGCCGACGGGCGGGCCGGACCACGAGGGGCGGTGGGTGTACGAGGGTCCGCTGTCCCTCGACCGCACCGGGCCGTACGGCTACACGGTCCGGATCCTCCCGGCGCACCGACTCCTCGCCTCCAGCGCGGAGTTGGGGTTGGTGGCGGTGCCTTCGGAGGAACTGGTCGAGGCCGGAGGGGTGTTGATGCGTTGAGCCGGAGGGGCGCTACCGCTCCTCCGTGAGACGGCCGGTCACAGCTCCTCCGTACCGGCGCACAGCCTGCGCAGCACCACCCCGCACCGCCGCGCGTACGCGTTCTGCAGCCCGCGCACAGCCGCCCCGCCCGCCCGTGCGTACCACTTGGCGGGGCGGCTGAACGCGGACACCGTCAGCCACACCGTGCCGTCCCCGGTCCGCTCCACCAGGAACGCCTCCTCCCCGCACTCGGGGTGGCCGGACAGCGTGCCGTAGGCCCAGCCCGACCGGCGGTACTCCTCGACCGCCCAGACCACCCGGCACGGCGCCTTGATCATGCCCGCGAGCGTGACCGTCACATCGACGCCCTCGGAAGCCCGGTCCGCGGACGCGTCGATGCCCACGCCCAGAGCGCGGTGCATCTCCCATGTGAGGACCGCCTCCGCCGCGCGCCGGAAGACCTCCTCGCCCTCGCCGATGCGCGTGCGGACGCGGAGGGGGTGGAAGCCGGGCGGGCAGAAACCGGCGTCGCGAAGGGTCGCGCCGACGTGTTCGTAGGTGAAGTCCCCAACAGACATGGGACCCAAGAGTAGGGCGGCACCCGGGGATGCCTTCGTCCCGGGGGCCGCCCGTCACTCCATCAGAGTCCTTGTCGGCCGGAGGCCGTTCAGCTGACGTTGACGGCCGACCAGGCAGCCGCCACCGCCTTGTACTCCGTGCTGGTGGAGCCGTACAGCGCCGCCGCCGCGCTCAGGGTGCCGGTGCGGGCGCCCTTGTACGTGGTGGTCGACGTGAAGTACTCGGTCAGCGCCTTGTACCAGATCTGGACGGCCTTGGCGCGTCCGATGCCGGTGACGGTCGAGCCGTTGTACGTCGGGGAGTTGTACGAGACCCCGTTGATCGTCTTCGAGCCGCTGCCCTCCGACAGCAGGTAGAAGAAGTGGTTCGCCGGGCCGGACGAGTAGTGGACGTCCAGGTTCTTCAGCGACGAGGACCAGTAGTTGGCCGACGCGCCGTCCTTGCTCGGCTGGTCCATGTAGCGCAGCGGGGAGCCGTCGCCGTTGATGTCGATCTTCTCGCCGATGAGGTAGTCGCCGACGTCCTTGGAGTTCGCCGCGTAGAACTCGACGGCCGTGCCGAAGATGTCGGAGGTCGCCTCGTTGAGGCCGCCGGACTCGCCCGAGTAGTTGAGGCCCGCGGTGTTGGAGGTGACGCCGTGGGTCATCTCGTGGCCGGCCACGTCGATGGACGTCAGCGGGTGGGTGTTGCTCTCGCCGTCGCCGTACGTCATGCAGAAGCAGCTGTCGTCCCAGAAGGCGTTGACGTACGCGTTGCCGTAGTGGACCCGGGAGTACGCCGCCTTGCCGTCGTTCTTGATGCCGCTGCGGCCGAAGGTGTTCTTGTAGAAGTCCCAGGTGACCTGCGCGCCGTACGCGGCGTCGACGGCCGCGGTCTGGTCGGTGGTCGAGCTGGACGCCGCGCCGGTGCCCCACGTGTCGTCGGCGTCGGTGAACAGGGTGCCCGCGGAGGAGCTGGTGCCGTGGGCCTTGTTGTACGTCTTGTGGCCGCCGCGCGAGGTGTCGTACAGCTGGTACGTCGAGCCCGAGAGGTACGTGCCGAGGGTGACGGTTCCGGAGTAGAGGCTCTTGCCCGTGCCGGTCTCGATGCCCTGGTACTCGTACAGCTTCTTGCCGGTGGCCGCGTCGGTGATGACGTGGAGCTCGTTCGGGGTGCCGTCCTCCTGGAGGCCGCCGACGACCGTCTCGTAGGCGAGGACCGGCGCGCTGCCGTTGCCCGCCCAGATCACCTTGCGGGGGGCGTCGCCGGCCTCGGTCTTGTCCGAGCCGGCCGCCTTCGCCAGCGTCAGGGCCTGCTTCTCCGCCTTGGCCGCGGCGATGGCCGGCTTGACCGAGGCGACCTTGATGGTGGCCGTGGTCGCCTTGGTGACCTTCTGGGCACCAGAGGCCGACTCGTGGACGACCAGGTCGCCGCCGAGCACCGGGAGACCGGCGTAGGTGCGCTCGTAGCGGGTGTGCACCGTGCCGTCGGCGTCCTTCACGACGTCACGGACGACCAGCGCCTCCTTGGCGCCGAGGCCTATCTCCCGGGCGGTGTCCGTGGCCGCCGCCTGCTTGTCCTGGATCAGGGCGGTGCGGGTGGCCGCGGACAGCGTGATCGGTGCCGCGAGGGGCGTCTTGCCGGTGCCCTCGGCCGGGGTCTGGGCGGCGGCGGAACCGGTGGTCAGACCGGTGGTGAGCAGTGCTCCGGCCGCGACGGCGGTGGCGATGGCCAGAGTGGTGCGCTTGTGACGCGCGTAGACGGAGGTCACACAAGCTCCTTTGTGGGGGAGTCCGGTACCGGCGTGGGGCGGCCGGCCGGAGTGGTGGTGAAGTTGTGCGGCGGTTGCCAGGAAGAGTGACATCAGGGGCGCGTACATGTCAGGCCCCTCAAGTGATGTTGACCGAAAGTCGACCACCGGGTGAAAGTTTCAGGAATGTAAACGGAGTTGACCTCGGTAAAGGGCTGACAAGGCGCGTCTCAGCGCGTGGCAAAAAAGCGGGGCGCCGCCCCGGGGAGTCGAACCACCGGGGCGGCGCCCTGTCCAGGAGTGCCGAAGGCCAGGGGCCTACGGGAAGGTGAGCTTCCAGCTGTTGATGTAGCCGGTGTCGATGGCCGCGTTGTCCTGGACTCGCAGCTGCCAGGTCCCGTTGGCCACCTCGGACGAGGCGTTCACCGTGTAGGTGGTGTTGATGTTGTCGGTGCTGCCGCCGGTGCCGTACGCCTTCAGCGTGTACGCCGTGCCGTCGGGAGCGACCAGCTGCACCTGAAGGTCGCCGATGTAGGTGTGGACGATGTCGACACCCACCTGGAGGTTCGACGGCGCGTTGCCCGTCCGGCCGGACACGGTGATCGACGAGGTGACGGCCGCGCCGTTGTCCGGTATCGATACGTCGGCGGCGTTCTCGAAGGACGTACCGCCACCGCCGCCCCCGCCGTCGGAGCGCGAGCCGACCGCGACACCCGCCCACGCGTCCTGCACCGCCTTGTACTCGGCCGACGTGGTGCCGTACAGCTCACCCGCCGCCGCGAGCGTGCCGGTGCGGGCCGCCGCGTAGTTGGTCGTGGACGTGAACTTCGTGGTCAGCGCGCGGAACCAGATCTTCTCCGCCTTGGCGCGGCCGATGCCGGTGACCGGAAGGCCGTCCGAGGTGGGCGAGTTGTAGGTGACACCGTTGATGGTCTTGGTGCCGCTGCCCTCGCTCAGCAGGTAGAAGAAGTGGTTCGCCGGACCGGACGAGTAGTGCACGTCGATCGAGCCGATGCCCGAGTACCAGCTGTCCTTGGACGAGCCGTCCTTGCTGGGCTTGTCCATGTAGCGCAACGGGGTGCCGTCGCCGTTGATGTCGATCTCCTCGCCGATGAGGTAGTCACCGACGTCGGAGGAGTTGTTGGCGTAGAACTCGACCGCCGTGCCGAAGATGTCGGAGGTGGCCTCGTTCAGACCGCCGGACTCGCCCGAGTAGTTGAGGCCCGCGGTGTTCGACGTCACGCCGTGGGTCATCTCGTGGCCGGCCACGTCGATGGACGTCAGCGGGTGGGTGTTGCTCGCGCCGTCGCCGTACGTCATGCAGAAGCAGCTGTCGGACCAGAACGCGTTGACGTACGCGTTGCCGTAGTGGACCCGGGAGTAGGCGCCCACACCGTCGCCGCGGATGCCGCTGCGGCCCTGGACGTTCTTGTAGTAGTCCCAGGTGAGCGCGGCGCCGTAGTGCGCGTCGGCGCCGGCCGTCTCCGCGTTGGAGGCGCTGCCGTTGCCCCACACGTCGTCGGAGCCGGAGAAGAGCGTGCCGGTGCCGGAGGTGCCGCGGTTGAGGTTGTACGTCTTGTGGCTGCCGCGCGCCCCGTCGGTCAGGTTGTACGTCGACCCGGACTGCGTGGTGCCGAGGGTGACCTGGCCGCTGTACATCGTGTTGCCGGTGCCGGTCTCGATGCCCTGGTACTCGTAGAGCTTCGCACCGGTGGCCGCGTCCGTGACGACGTGCAGCTCGTTCGGGGTGCCGTCCTCCTGGAGGCCGCCCACCACGGTCTCGTAGGCGAGGGTCGGCCTGCCGTTCGCGGCCCAGATCACCTTGCGCGGCGCGCGGTTGGTGCCGGCCTTCTCGGCGCCCGCGTCCTCGGCGAGCGTGAGCGCCTGCTTCTCCGCCTTGGCCGCGGTGACGGCCGGCGTGAGCGAGGCGACCTTGATCGCGGCCCGGGTGGCCTTGACGACGCCCTCGGTCCGGCCGGACTTGGCGGTGTCGACGACCAGGTCGCCGCCGAGGACGGGGAGGCCGGCGTAGGTGCGCTCGTAGCGGGTGTGCACCGTGCCGTCGGCGTCCTTCACGACGTCACGGACCACCAGCGCCTCCTGGGTGCCCAGGCCCAGGTCCTTCGCGGTGTCCGCCTTGCCGGCGTTGGCCTGGCGTATCAGCTCGGCGCGCTGGGCGGGGGTGAGCCGGACCGACTCGGCGCCCGGGATCGCCTTGCCCGCCGCCTGCGGTGCCTTCTCCGGGGCGGCGGTCGCGGCGCCGGACTGCACGGCGGCGGCGATGAGTGCGGAGACGCCGACGAGGGCGACGGCCGCGGTCTTGCGGTACGGGGTGTGGGAGGTGCGTCTGCGAGAGGAACTGCTTCTCAACACTGACTCCTTCTGCGTGGCCGCGGATCGCGCGGCCAGGGGAGACCGGCGGCGGGTGGGCCGTCCGGGCAGAACAGGGGCGGTACGGAGAACCAGGTGCGGGCGGCCGTGTGACGACACAGCGGACGTAGCTGTGGGGTTGCTGTGAAGTGGCCGTGGGAAGCGTGGCACTGGAGAGCGCGTACTGTCAGGAGCGCGTCAAGAACTTGGCCGGAAATGGTCCGTTGCCCGGTTGGTCATGTTCGATATACGGACCATTTGCGGTCTTCTTGCGCGAACACCCAGCATTCAGGACTCAGGACCCTTCAGCACTCAGGACCCTTCAGCACTCAGGACCCTTCAGGACTCAGGACCCTTCAGGACTCAGGACCCTTCAGGACTCAGGAGCTTCCGGATTCAGGACCTTCAGGGCTGGGACCCTGAACTCAGGACGAGCCGTGCCGGTCCCCGTGCCACGTCCGCCACAGTGCCGCGTACGCGCCGTCCTCCGCCACCAGGTCCTCGTGCGTGCCGAGTTCCGTGACGCGGCCGTCCTCCATGACCGCCACCCGGTCCGCGTCGTGCGCGGTGTGCAGGCGGTGGGCGATGGCGATGACGGTGCGGCCCTCCAGGACGGCGGCCAGGGCTCGTTCGGTGTGGCGGGCGGTGGCAGGGTCGAGGAGGGCCGTCGCCTCGTCGAGGATCAGCGTGTGCGGGTCGGCCAGGACCACGCGGGCCAGGGCGAGTTGCTGGGCCTGTGAGCCGTCGGTCCGGCAAGCGGGCGTACCCAGCTCGGTGTTCAGGCCGTCCGGCAGCTCCTGCACCCAGTCGTCCGCGCCGACAGCGGCCAGCGCGGTCCACAACTGCTCGTCCGTGGCGGCCGGTTCGGCGATCCGCAGATTGTCGCGGACGGTGCCGAGGAAGACATGGTGCTCCTGGGTGACCAGGACGACCTGGCGGCGGAGGCGTTCGGGACCCAGCGCGGCCACCGGGACTCCGCCCACCGTCACCGACCCGGAGGTCGGCGCGTCGACGCCCGCCAGGAGCCTGCTCAGCGTGGTCTTCCCGGCGCCCGACGGGCCGACCACCGCCAGCCGCTCCCCGGGCCGGACGGTCAGGTCGACCCCGTGCAGCACCTCGCCGCCGCGGTCGTAGGCGTACCGCACCCCGGTGACGTCGATGCGGTCGTCCGCGGGGATCACCGCATCCTCGTCCCGGTCGGCCACCGGTGCCTGCGCCAGACCCTCCACCCGTGCGAACGAGGCGCCGCTGTTCTGCAGTTCCTCCACCCGCACCAGGATCTCGTCGATCGGCCCCTCCAACTGCCTCAGATACAACGCGGCCGCCACGATCGCCCCCACGCTCACCGCGTCGTGCGCGACCAGCACCCCGCCGATCAGCAGCACCCCCGCCACGGGGAAGAGGTACGACACCTCCACCACCGGGAAGAACACGGTGCGCAGGAACAGCGTGTACATGCGCCTGAGCCGGGACTGCTCCAGCGTCTCCCGGCTCGCCGTGACCCGGCGCTCCTGGAGCCGGAACGCCTCCACCGTGCGGGCTCCGGCCGCGGTCGCCGCGAGGATCTCGGCGACGTCCGAGTTCGCCGCGCCCTCGGCGAGGTAGCCGTCCCGGGCCCGGCGGAGATACCAGCGCAGGGCGAACCAGATCGGCGTGAGGCCGAACACGCCCACCACGCCGAGCAGCGGGTCGATCGCGAGGACCGCGCCGAGCAGGAACAGAGCCTGGACGATGTTGATGAGCAGATCGGGGCCGGCGTCGCGCAGCGTGGTGCCGACGGTGGACACGTCCGCGGTGCCGCGCGTCGTCAGATCGCCGGTGCCGGCCCGCTCCACCACCGACGCGGGCAGCGCCAGCGCCCGGTCCACGAACTGCTCGCGCACCCGCGCCAGCATCCGCTCACCGAACCGGTGCCCCGCGTACCGGGCCCAGCGCGCCAGCAGCAACTGTGCCACCGCGCAGACCAGGATCCCCAGCGCGGCCCGGTCCACAGCGTCGACACCGGAGCCGGCCCGCACGTCGTCGATGATCCGGCCCAGCAGCCACGGCCCGGCGAGCCCCGCCGCGGCGGCCGCCGCGTTCAGCGCCAGTACGCCGGCGAAGGCCCGCCCATCGGCCCGTACGAGCCGGACGGTGGCCCGGCGCACCGCGGCCGGCTCCGCGATCGGCAGCTTTTCCCGCGTCACCCCACGACCTCCTCGGCGTCCGTGTCGACCTCGTCGGCGGCAGGCGCGTCGGTATCCCGCGCCACCAGCGCCCGGTAGCCGGGCTCCTCCTCCAGCAGCCGCTGATGGCTGCCGCTGGCCGCGACCTTCCCGTCGACGAGGTAGTGCACGGTGTCCGCCCGGTCGAGTACGAGCGGGGAGGTGGTGGTGACGACGGTCGTACGACCCCTGCGCGCGTCCCGCAGCCGGTCCGCGACCGCGGCCTCCGTGTGCGCGTCGAGCGCCGAGGTCGGCTCGACGGCCAGCAGCACCTCGGGGTCGGCCAGCAGCGCCCGGACCAGCCGTACGCGCTGCCGCTGCCCGCCGGACAGGTTGCGCCCCTGTGCGTCGATCGCCGAATCGAGCTCGTCCGGCAGGCCCTGCACGATGTCCTCCGCCATGGCGGCCCGCACGGCACGCTTGATCTCCGCCTCGTCGACCGAGGCGGGTTCCGCGCGCCCGGCGACGAGCTCGCGCAGCGGCCCCGAGAACAGGTCGGCCTCGTTGTCGGCGACCAGGATCCGCGCCCTGACCTGAGGCAGCGGCACCTCGTCCAGGCGCACCTCGCCCCAGGTCGCCGCCGACGGCGCGTACCGGCCGAGCCGGTCGACGACGGCCGCCGCGTCGGCGGGCCGCGCCCCGGCCAGCGCGGTCAGCTGCCCCGGCCGCACCCGCACCCCCGACTCGGGGTCGTGCAGCACCGCGGGCTCCGCGGGGGCTTCGCGCACGCCGCCGTCCGGCTCCGGCTCCAGCCGCAGCAGTCGGACGACGCGCCGGGCGGCCACGGCGCCCCGGGCGAGCTGGTAGCCCCAGCCGAGGAAGTACGCCACCGGCCGTACCAGCACCGCGACATAGCCGTACACCGACACCAACTCGCCCACGGAGATGGTCCCCTGGGCCGCCATCCGGGCCGCCATCCAGGTCACCACGGCGAGATAGAGCGTCGGCAGGCCCAGCCCGAGCGCCTGCATCCAGCTGGTCACCGCGCCGACCCGGTACCCCTGTTCGCGCAGCCGCGCCGAGTCACGGCGGAAGGCGTCGGCGAACAGCCCCTTGCCGCCCAGCCCGTTGAGGACGCGCAGGCCGCCCGCGAGGTCGCCGATCCGCGCGGTCAGCACGCCCTGCCGCTCCCGGTACTCCGACTCCGTGCTCTGCAACCGGCGCATCAGCGGCCCGACGAGCGCGGCCAGTACCGGCACCCCGAGCAGCACCACCAGGGTGAGCTGCGCGGAGACCGACAGCAGCAGCACGGCGACCACGAGGTAGGCGACGATCGCGCCGACGCCGGGGCCGATCACCGTGAGGGCCGAGGCGATCTGCTGCACGTCCCCCACACCGATCGTCACGACCTCACCGGCCCCGACCTGGCGCGGCAGTGCGGCGCCCAGCCGCACCGCGTGCCCGACGACGACCTTGACCGTGCGGAAGTTGGCGTCCATCCGCACCCGCGTCATCGTGCGGTGCCGGACGATGCTCAGCCAGGCGTTGAACGTCCCGACCGCGAGCAGCAGCCCCGTCCACAGGGCCAGTGCGCCCATGTCGCCCTTCTCGAGCCCCTGGTCCACGGCGCGGGCCATCAGGAAGGGCGTCGCCGCGAGCAGCACCATCCACAAGCTGCCCAACACCGCGCCGGCCGCCGAACGCCCCGGCTGCCGCATCACCAGCCACCACAGGTATCGCCAGCCGCCACGAGAGTCGGGCGTGCCGGGATCCTCGTACGCGTCGATCACCTGTCCCCCTGGTTGGCCTGTTGATTACGCCAGACTGTCCTGCCAAGCCCGGTGCAGATTTGCGAACCGACCGGTTCCAGCCACGAGTTCGGCCGGACTTCCGTCCTCGACGATGCGCCCGTGTTCCATGACGAGAACCCGGTCGGCGATCTCCACGGTCGACAGCCGGTGGGCGATCACGACGGCCGTACGGCCGTGCAGAACCGTCGACATGGCCCGCTGCACGGCCCGCTCCCCGGGGATGTCCAGCGAGCTGGTCGCCTCATCGAGGATCAGCACCGCGGGGTCGGCCAGCAACGCCCGTGCGAAGGCCACCAGTTGACGCTGACCTGCGGAGATGCGGCCGCCGCGCTTGCGTACGTCCGTGTCGTAGCCGTCGGGCAGCGCGCTGATGAACTCGTGCGCGCCGATCGCCTTCGCCGCCCGTTCGATCTCCTCTCGGCTCGCGTCCGGCCGCCCGATGGCGATGTTCTCGGCGACCGTGCCCGAGAACAGGAACGCCTCCTGCGTCACCATGACCACCCCGCGCCGCAGTTCGGGCACGGATAGCTCGCGCAAATCTACCCCGTCGAGGAGGACCCGGCCGTCCGAGGGGTCGTAGAAGCGGGCGAGCAGCTTGGCCAGCGTGGACTTCCCGGCGCCCGTCGACCCGACGACCGCGACGGTCTGCCCGGCCGGCAGGGTGAGGTCGAAGCGGGGCAGCACCTCACCGCCGGTGCGGTAGGCGAACCGCACACCGTCGAACACGACCTCGCGGCCGGGGTGTTCGCTCTCGAGCGGGGGGAGCTCCCTCGGTGCCGACGTCTCGGGCACGGACGGCGTCTGCGCCAGCAGGCCCGCGATCTTCTCCAGGGAGGCGGCCGCCGACTGGTACGAGTTGAGGAACATGCCGAGCCGGTCGATCGGGTCGTACAGCCGCCGCAGGTACAGCACCGCGGCCGCCAGCACACCCAGGGCCAGCGAGCCGCCCGCCACCCGGTGGGCGCCCCAGAGCACGATCACCGCGACGGACGCGTTGGCGACCAGCCGTGAGCCGACGACATAGCGGGCCATCTCGAGCAGCGCGTCGCCGTTGGTCCGCTCGTGACGCTTGTTGAGTACGGCGAAATCGGCGTCGTTGGCGGCCTCGCGACGGAACGCGCGCACCGGACGGATGCCGTTCATCGTCTCGACGAACTTCACGATCACCGCGGCGATGGCCGTCGACCGCAGCCGGTACACGCGCTTGGCCCTCCGCTGATACACCCGCACCAGCAGATACAGCGGCACGAACGACACGACCGCGACGGCCCCCAGCCCCAGGTCCAGCCAGAGCAGCATCGCCGAGATGTAGGCGAAGGACAGGATGACCATGACCAGTTCCTGCAGGCCTTCGCTGAGCAGTTCCCGCAGCGACTCGACGTCCGTGGTGGACCGGGAGATGAGCCGCCCCGAGGTGTACCGCTCGTGGAAGTCGATGCTCAGGGCCTGCGCATGGCGGAAGATACGGCCGCGCAGGTCGAGCAGCACGTCCTGGTTGACGCGGGCGGAGGCCCCGATGAAGGCGTACTGCAGGGCACCGGAGACGACCGCGCACAGCAGATAGCCGACGCCCACCGCGATCAGCGGGCCGTTGTCGTGCCGGCGGAAGGCCGGTACGGCGTCGTCGATGGCGTACGCCACCAGCAGCGGGCCCGCCTGGACGGCCGCCTGCTGGAACAGCAGCAGGAGCGTGGTGAAGGCGACGCGCGCCTTCATGGGGGCCAGGAGCGAGCGCAGGAGCGCGGCCGTGGCGCCCGGGGGAGTGGGCAGGACATCGCGGTCGAAGGGGTCGTGGGCGCCCTTCGCGCGCGGGAGTTCCTGCTCGTTGTCGTCGGCGGCGGGAACGGAGGTGGTGGGCGCGGTCATCGAGGGTCCCCCTCTTCCCCGGACATCAGGTGGGCGTACTCGGCGTTCGTCCGCAGGAGTTGCTGGTGGGTGCCGACGGCGGCGATCCGGCCGCCGGACAGCAGCGCGACACGGTCGGCGAGCAGGACGGTCGACGGGCGGTGGGCCACGATGAGGGCGGTGGTGTCCGCGAGCACCTGCCGCAGCGCGGCCTCCACGGCGGCCTCGGTGTGGACGTCCAGGGCGGACAGCGGGTCGTCCAGCACGAGGAACCGGGGTCTGCCGACGACCGCCCGGGCCAGCGCGAGCCGCTGCCGCTGACCGCCGGAGAGGCTGAGCCCCTGCTCGCCGACCTGGGTCCCCGTCCCCTGCGGCAACGCGTGCACGAAGTCGGCCTGCGCGACCCCGAGCGCCCGCTCCAGCTCCGTGTCACCGGCACCGTCTCCGGCTCCCATGAGGACGTTCTCCCCGACGCTCGCGGAGAAGAGGGTGGGCTCCTCGAAGGCGACGGCGACGAGTTCGCGCAGCGCCTCCCTCGGCATCGCGGAGATGTCCTCCCCGTCGAGCGTGATGCACCCGGAGGTCACCTCGTGCAGCCGCGGCACCAGCGCGGTGAGGGTGGTCTTCCCACTCCCGGTGGCCCCGACGAGAGCCATGGACTCCCCGGGCCGGATGCGCAGATCGACACGCTGGAGAACAGGAGGGGCGTCGGATGGCGCGTCGGGGTACCGGAACGTGACGTCGTGGAACGTCAGTCCCTGTCTAGCTGCGGGCAGTCGTGCCGCTGGGGCGATGGGGGTCCCCCCGCTCGAGCGAAGTCGAGAGTGGGGGAGGGTGGGCGCAGCGGCACCCCGCAGCGCCGGGCTGCGCGACCCACCCCCGGCCCGCACCGACCCCGGCTCACCAGAACCCGACGGCTCCTCCGGCTCCGCATCCATCACCTCGAAGTACCGCTCCGTAGCAGTCGCCGCCTCCTGACTCATCGCCAGCAGAAACCCGATCGAGTCCACCGGCCACCGCAAGGCAAGCGCCGTGGACAGAAAGGCGACCAACGTGCCCGCCGAGAGACCGCCGGAGGCAACCTGCACCGCCCCCAGCACCAACGCCGCCCCGATGGCCACCTCCGGCAACGTCACGATGACGCCCCAGATGGTCGCCAGCAGCCGAGCCTTCCGCAGCTCCGTCCCCCGCAGTGTCCGCGACAGTTCGCGGAACGCCCGCGCCTGCGACCGATGCCGCCCGAACCCCTTGATGATCCGGATCCCGAGCACACTCTCCTCGACGACCGTCGTCAGATCACCCACCTGGTCCTGGGCGAGCCGCGCCACATCGGCGTACCGCTTCTCGAAGATCACGCAGGTGACGACGACCGGCACGGCGGGCCCCAGGATCACCAGCCCCAGCGTCAAGTCCTGCAGCAGCATGATCACCACGCCGACGAGAATCGTCACTCCGTTGACCAGCAGAAACGTCAGCGGAAAGGCGAGGAACATACGCAGCAGCATCAGATCCGTCGTCCCCCGGGACAGCAACTGCCCGGACGCCCACCGATCGTGGAACGCGACCGGCAGCCGCTGCAGATGCCGGTACAGATCCGCCCGCATCTCCGCCTCGACATGCGACAGCGGCCGTGCCACCAGCCACCGCCGCACCCCGAACAGACCCGCCTCGGCGAGCCCGAGCAGCAGCAGGTACAGCGCCCCGAGCCAGACGCCCGCGGGATCCCGGTCGGCGACCGGCCCGTCCACCATCCACTTCAGGACGAGCGGGATCACCAGCCCCGTACAGGAGGCGACGACCGCCACGAACGCGGCGGTGAACAGCCGCGCCCGAATCGGCCGTACATACGGCCACAGGCGCAGCAACGTCCGTACGGCGGACCGGTCCTGGGTGGTCAAAGGTGTCGTGGGCATCAGCAGCGAGCCTACGGATCGCCGCTGACAACGCCCACCGAGTTTCGGCCGGACTCCCGTCCTCCGTCAGTCCTACGACCTGCATGTTCGAGGAGTCGTACGCGGATACGGGCGGTCCGCTCACCCCGCCACCTTCAGCAGCAGCACCGCCCGCGCCGGCACCGTGATCGCCGCCCCCGCCCGGTACGTCGTGCCCGGTGCCTCCGCCTGCTCCTCCCTCGACGTGTCGACGACCACCTCGTACCGCTCCGCCCACGGCGGCCCCGGCAGCACGAAACTCACCGGGCGGTCCCCGGCGTGCAGCACGGCCAGGAAGCTCTCGTCCACGATCGGCGCCCCCCGCTCGTCGCGGCCCGGGATGTCCCGCCCGGACAGGTACATCCCCAGCGTCGCCGCGGGTGCGTACCAGTCCCGTTCCGTCATCTCCGTGCCCCGCGCGGTGAACCAGGCCAGGTCCCGCAGCCCGTCCGCCGAGTGCGCCCGGCCGGAGAAGAACGCCCGGCGGCGCAGCACCGGGTGCCGGTGCCGCAGGTCGATCAGTCGTGCGGTGAGGTCGAACAGGGCCTTCCAGGCGGGCTCCTCCAGCAGCCCCCAGTCGACCCAGCTGATCTCGTTGTCCTGGCAGTACGCGTTGTTGTTGCCCCGCTGCGTCCGCCCCAGTTCGTCGCCCGCGACCAGCATCGGCACGCCCGTCGACAGGAGCAGCGTGGTCAGCAGATTGCGCAACTGCCGCCGCCGCAGCGCCCGTACCCGCTGATCGGCCGTGTCGCCCTCGGCTCCGCAGTTCCACGCCCGGTTGTCGTTCGTGCCGTCCCGGTTGCCCTCGCCGTTCGCCTCGTTGTGCTTGCGTTCGTACGACACCAGGTCGCGCAGGGTGAAACCGTCGTGCGCCGTCACGAAGTTGACCGAGGCGTAGGGGCGGCGGCCTCCCCAGGCGTACAGGTCGCTCGAGCCCGACAGCCGGTACCCCAGGTCCCGTACGTCCGGCAGCGCACCCCGCCAGAAGTCCCGTACGGCGTTGCGGTAGCGGTCGTTCCACTCCGTCCACAGCGGGGGGAACGCGCCCACCTGGTAGCCGCCCGACCCCACGTCCCACGGCTCCGCGATCAGCTTCACCCGCCGCAGCACCGGGTCCTGGGCGATGACCGCGAGGAACGGCGACAGCATGTCGACGTCGTGCATGGAACGCGCGAGCGCGGCGGCGAGGTCGAAGCGGAAGCCGTCCACGCCCATCTCGGTCACCCAGTAGCGGAGCGAGTCCGTGATGAGGCGCAGCACGTGCGGCTGGACCACGTGCAGTGTGTTGCCGCAGCCCGTGTAGTCGGCGTACCGGCGCGCGTCCGACTGGAGCCGGTAGTAGCCCCGGTTGTCGATGCCCTTCAGCGACAGGGTGGGACCCAGTTCGCCCGCCTCCGCCGTGTGGTTGTAGACCACGTCGAGGATGACCTCGATCCCCGCCTCGTGCAGGGCGCGCACCATGCGCTTGAACTCGCCCACCTGCTGACCGGTCGTCCCTGAGGAGGCGTAGGCGGCGTGCGGGGCGAAGTAACCGATGGAGTTGTAGCCCCAGTAGTTGCGCAGGCCCTTGCGCAGCAGATGGTCCTCGTGCGCGAACTGGTGCACCGGCAGCAGCTCGACGGCCGTCACACCCAGCTTCACCAGGTGCTCGATCGCCGCGGGATGGGCCAGACCGGCGTACGTCCCGCGCAGTTCCTCCGGGATCCCCGGGTGCAGCTTCGTGAACCCCCGTACATGCAACTCGTAGATCACCGAGTCC
This sequence comes from Streptomyces sp. HUAS ZL42, assembly GCF_040782645.1. GTDB lineage: Bacteria > Actinomycetota > Actinomycetes > Streptomycetales > Streptomycetaceae > Streptomyces. The sequence continues at coordinate 3,307,070 of NZ_CP160403.1, read as the reverse complement.
GCCCACGGTGTCTTCGGCCGGCGGTCGTCCATCCACTCGTCGTCGGTGGCGTCGTCGTGGACCACGACGCCCTTCGGCACGTACGGCGCGGAGTCCCGGTCGTCGCGCACGGTGTCCGCGACCTGCTGCTGCGGCCAGTCGCGGACGTGTCCGTACACCTCCGGAGGAAGGCCGAAGTCGCCGTCCACCGCGCGCGCGTAGGGGTCGAGCAGCAGTTTCGCCGGGTTCCAGCGGGCGCCGGTCCAGGGGTCCCAGCGGCCGTGCACCCGGTAGCCGTACCGCTGCCCCGGCATGACGCCCGGCACGAAGCCGTGCCAGATCTCGTGCGTCAACTCGGTCAGCCGGGCCCGGGTCTCCCTGCCCTGCTCGTCGAACAGGCACAGCTCGACCGACTCGGCCCCGCCCGCCCACAGCGCGAAGTTGGTGCCGGCGACCCCGTCCGGGCCGACCCGGAACCGGGCGCCCAGCGGCATCGGTGCACCCGGCCACACGGGCGCGCCGGGCGCCTTGCGCTGCGCGCCGTTCACGACGGCGGCGGCGCGCGCCTCCTCGGTCACCGCCTCCTGCTCGGCTGCGCTGGACACCTGTCAGCCTCCCACGGCTCGCGGAACGACGTGGAAAGGGCGTGAAGCGTCCCGGCCACGACACCCCCTCGCGTCGTCCTCCCCACTGTTCTGCCCAGACCGTGGCTCGCACTCACGTTTCCCCAGGGCGGGCCCGGTCGTTGTCCCCCTCGTGAGGCATGCACAAGGGCGCGCACGGCGCGCGGGGGCCGCGCTGGCCGCCGTACTGACATGGGCAGGACTGCTGGCCGGAGCCGCCGGCTGTACTTCGGACGGCATCGGCGGCATCGGCGAGGTGCTGGGGAAACCCTCGGCGCCCGAGGACGTCATCCGCATCTCCCCGGACGACGGCAGCAAGGGCGTACGGCCCGAGGAGACGCTGCGGATCCGGGTGCCCAGCGGGCGCCTGGAGTCGGTGAAGGTCGTCAAGTGGCAGGACGCACAGGAGACCCCGGTGCCCGGGCACATCTCCGAGGACGGCCTGCGCTGGGAACCCGAGCACGAGAAGCTGGCCCTGGCCGCCAAGTACACGGTCGACGCGGTCGCCCTGGACGGCCGGGGGCGCCGCTCGGCCCGGCACACCACCTTCACGACGTACGTCCCCGAAGAGCGCTTCATCGGATACGTCACCCCCGAGAACCGCTCCGTCGTCGGCACCGGAATGATCGTCTCCCTGCAGTTCAACAGGGAGATCGAGAACCGCGCCGCCGTCGAACGAGCCGTCCGCGTCACCGCGAAACCGCCCGTCGAGGTCCGCCCGCACTGGTTCGACAAGGGCCGCCTCGACTTCCGCCCCGAGCACTACTGGAAGCCCGGCACCCAGGTCACCGTCGACCTGCGCTTCCGGGACGTCGAGGGCGCACCCGGTGTCTACGGCCTGCAGTACAAGACGTTCTCCTTCACCGTCGGCCGCGAACAGGTCTCCGTGGTGGACGCCGCCAAGCACACCATGGAGGTGCGGCGTGCCGGCGAACTCCTCGCCACCGTGCCCATCACCGCAGGCGCGCCCAGGACCACGACGTACAACGGGAAGATGGTCGTCACCGAGATGCTCGAGGTGACCCGTATGAACAGCCGCACGGTCGGCTTCGGCGGCGAGTACGACATCCCGGACGTCCCGCACGCCATGCGCCTGACCGACTCCGGCACCTTCCTGCACGGCAACTACTGGGCGTCGGACGCCTTCGGCAACGCCAATGTCAGCCACGGCTGTGTGGGGTTGCGGGACGTGAAGGGCGGCGGTTCGGACACGCCGGCGGGCTGGTTCTTCGACCGCAGCCTCGTCGGGGACGTGGTCGAAGTCGTCCACAGCAATGACAAAAAGGTCGCTGCGGACAACGGGCTCGGAGGGTGGAACATGGGCTGGAAGGAGTGGAAGGCGGGCAGCGCGGTCAAATGACCCGGTAGGGGGTGGGTCCCCAGGGGCTCGACAAGCCGTTGAAGTTGGGACTGAACGGTGACATTTGCGGGCCGCCGGGGGCGCCGATCATGCAGTTAATATGCGCTATCGCGCGAGCTGCTGCGCCGGGGTTGCGGGCCTGACCAGGCCCGGGGGAGGGAGAAAGACTTGAACGTGCGACCGATATCGGGGGCGTCGGTTGACGCGCGCGACCGCGGCCGCAGGGGGCTGTTGGCGTTGGTCCTCGGGGTGCTGCTGCTGGCCGTCACCGCCTGCGGCGGGGGCGGTGGGGGGTCCGACTCCAAGGACTCGAAGGGCAAGGCGGGCGGGGACTCCTCCACCGCCCAGAGCAAGCAGTCCGAGGCGGTCGTCACCATCACCCCGAAGGACGGCGCCAAGTCCGTCGACACGAGCGGTGCCCTCAAGGTCAGCGCCGCGAAGGGCAAGTTGACCGAGGTCGAGGTCAAGGACGCCAAGGGCACGAAGATCGACGGCACGATCTCCGCCGACGGCGCCAGCTGGACGCCCGCCTCGCACCTGGCCGCGTCCACCAAGTACCAGGTGCACGCGGTCGCGAAGGACTCCGAGGGCCGTACGGCCGCCGAGGACTCGGCCTTCACCACCCTGACCCCGGAGAACACCTTCATCGGCAGCTTCACGCCGGAGGACGGCTCCACGGTCGGCGTCGGCATGCCGTTCTCCATCCGGTTCACGCGGGGCATCACGCACCCGGAGGACGTCGAGAAGGCCATCACCGTCAAGACGGAGCCGGCCGTGGACGTCCAGGGCCACTGGTTCGGCAACGACCGGCTGGACTTCCGTCCGGAGCAGTACTGGAAGTCCGGCACCAAGGTGACGGTGAAGCTGAACCTGAACGGCGTCGAGGGCCGGCCCGGCGTCTACGGCAAGCAGTCCAAGACGGTGTCCTTCACCATCGGCCGCAACCAGGTGTCGATCGTCGACGTCAAGAAGCACAACATGAAGGTCACGCAGGACGGCAAGGTCATCAAGACCATCCCGGTCACCACCGGCAAGCCCGGCTACGACACCTGGAACGGCCAGATGGTCATGAGCGAGAAGCTCACGGTGACCCGCATGAACGGCGAGACGGTCGGCTACGGCGGCGAGTACGACATCAAGGACGTCCCGCACGCCATCCGCCTGACCACCTCGGGCACGTTCATCCACGGCAACTACTGGGGCGGCGGCGCCTTCGGCAACTACAACGCCAGCCACGGCTGCGTCGGGCTGCGTGACGTCCGGGGCGGCTACGACAGCGGCGTGCCCGCCGCGTGGTTCTTCAACCACTCGATGGTCGGTGACGTGGTCGTCGTGAAGAACTCCAACGACCGCACGGTCGACCCGGACAACGGCCTCAACGGCTGGAACATGTCGTGGGAGAAGTGGAAGGCGTAAGGCCTTCCAGACATACGGCCCGGCACGCGCCCCCGGTGTGAGGTACGGCACCGGGGCCGTTGCCGTTAGTCATGGTGCTGTGCCTGCCTGGGGGCAACCCCCAGACCCCCGGCCGGGTGTGATCGACCGCACCCGGCCGGTTGCCGTGAGTCATGGTTAACCTGCCTGCATGACCGTGAATCTCGAAGTCGCCGAGGGCGTCGGCACCCTCCGTCTCGACCGCCCGCCCATGAACGCGCTGGACGTGGCCACGCAGGACCGCCTCAGGGAACTGGCCGAGGAGGCCACGCGCCGCGAGGACGTACGCGCCGTGGTCGTGTACGGAGGGGAGAAGGTGTTCGCGGCCGGCGCGGACATCAAGGAGATGCATGCCATGGACCACGCGGCGATGGTCCTGCGCGCGAAGGCCCTGCAGGACTCGTTCACGGCGGTGGCCCGCATCCCCAAGCCCGTGGTCGCGGCCATCACCGGCTACGCGCTCGGCGGTGGCTGCGAGCTCGCGCTGTGCGCCGACTACCGCATCGCCGCGGAGAACGCGAAGCTCGGCCAGCCCGAGATCCTGCTGGGCCTGATCCCCGGCGCGGGCGGCACCCAGCGGCTGTCCCGCCTGATCGGCCCCTCCAGGGCGAAGGACCTGATCTTCACGGGCCGCATGGTGAAGGCGGACGAGGCGCTGACCCTGGGCCTGGTGGACCGCGTGGTCCCGGCCGCCGACGTGTACACCGAGGCCCACGCCTGGGCGGCGAAGCTGGCACAGGGCCCGGCGATCGCACTCCGTGCGGCGAAGGAGGCCGTGGACGCCGGTCTGGAGACGGACATCGACACGGGCCTCACGGTCGAACGCAACTGGTTCGCGGGCCTGTTCGCCACGGAGGACCGCGAGCGCGGGATGCGCAGCTTCGTCGAGGAGGGTCCGGGGAAGGCGAAGTTCCTCTGAACCTGTGAATCTCCGTCGAACCGCTTGCAGTTGACGCGATGTCTCATCCGGGTCCCTCGATGGGGCGGTTTATGGGAACCTTAAGACGACCTTAAGCCTGCCTTGTCGAGGGAGTCTGTCGATTGCCTCTGGACGAGACGTCGTCGCAGGTCGAAGGGGCTGTGACGAGCTCCGAAATACCATCGGCATATGCCAATCGCACCCCGCGGAGCCGTGGCTCCAGGGGGGTGTATTCCGCCGGAACGGCCACGGAGGTCGCCCGGGGCGGCCATGATGGGGGCATGGCGGGGCTGGAGGGCATCGAACAGCCGCGGGGGCACGGTCGTGCAACTGCGGCGCGCTGGTCGCCGGCGGTCGAGGACGACCGCGCACTGAAGGCGCTGGAGCTGTTCGGCAATCCCACGGAGGCAGAGGTTCCGCTTCCGTCCCGTCCCGAATCCGCGGCCACGGCCCGCCGTTTGACGCAGGTGGTGGTCCTGCGCCAGTGGTGCCTGACCCCCAAGATGACGGAAGACGCGGTGTTACTCGTCTCCGAACTCGTGGGCAATGCCGTACGCCACACCGGCGCCCGGATCTTCGGCCTCCGTATGCGCCGCCGCCGCGGCTGGATCCGCATCGAGGTCCGCGACCCCTCCCGGGGCCTGCCCTGCCTGATGCCGGTCCAGGAACTGGACATCAGCGGCCGTGGACTCTTCCTCGTCGACAAGCTCTCCGACCGCTGGGGCGTCGACCTCCTCCCGCGCGGCAAGACGACCTGGTTCGAAATGAAGGTGGCAGACCGCTGACGGTCCGAGGGGTGCCCTCTCCACGCAACCCGCAAGAGCCACCGTTCGGCCCAATCGCCCCTTTTCCACCCCATCCGCCCTTAAATGGTGCGGGTGACCACGACCGACCGCCGGACGGCCCTCCGCACGGGAGCCGGCCTCCTCGCCGCAGGCGCGTTCGCCGCCGGCTGCGCCACGAGCGGCGCCGTCGCACACCCCACCCACGCGGCCAATCCGGACAGCGAGACGGCCGCGCAAGCCGGCCCCCGCCTTTTCCCGGGCCTGCCCGCACAACTCACCCACGGCCCCCGCAACCACCCCCGCATCGCCCTCACCTTCCACGGCCAGGGCGACCCCGAAACCGCAGAAGCCCTCCTCACCGAGGCCGAACGCCACGGCGCCCGCCTCACCGTGCTCGCCGTCGGCACCTGGCTGGACGAACACCCCACCCTCGCCCGCCGCATCCTCGACGGCGGCCACGACCTCGGCAACCACACCCACCGCCACGTCGACATCAACGCCCTGCCCGAGGCCGACGCCGAGCAGGAGATCCTCGCCTGCGCGGACCGTCTGAAGCGGCTCACCGGCTCCATCGGCACCTGGTTCCGCCCCTCCCGGGCCGCCCGCGCCTCCCCGCTCGTCGAACGCCTGGCCAAGCGCGCGGGCTACCCCCACGTCCTGTCGTACGACGTCGACTCGCTCGACTTCACCGCGCCCGGCGCCCCCGCCGTCGCCCGCAAAGTCCTCGACGAGATCCGCAACGGTTCCGTGGTGAGCCTGCACTTCGGTTACCCGGACACGGTCGCCGCCCTCCCCGTCGTACTGGAAGAACTCGACCGCCGCGGACTGCGCGCGGTCACCACCACGGAGCTGCTCAGCTGATGCACCGGAACCTCACGAAAAGCGCCCTGATCGCGGCCGCCGCCCTCGTCGCCCTCGCCGCCTGCGGCTCCCACCCCAAGAGCGGGCCCACCGAGGCGGCCGGCAGCAAGGCCGCCGTCCCCGCGCCGCCCAGGAAGAAGAACGTCGTCCAGGGCCTGCCCGGCATGCCGCCCGTCCTGGACCCGAAGGACGTCTACGCCGCAGACCGCCCGAACAAGCTCTCCCCGGTGGTCAAGGACTTCCCGTCCCGTGTCTACGTCCCCAACACCGGGTCCGACACCGTGTCGGTCATCGACCCCGGGACGTACAAGATCATCGACACGATCCACGTCGGGCGGCAACCCCAGCACGTCGTGCCCTCCTGGGACATGAAGACGCTGTGGGTCAACAACAACCGCGGCCACACCCTCACCCCCATCGACCCGAGGACGGGAAAGGCGGGCAAGCCGGTCGAGGTGCACGACCCGTACAACCTCTACTTCACGCCCGACGGCAAGTACGCCGTCGTCATGGCCTCCCTCGACCGCGAACTGGTCTTCCGCGACCCGCACACCATGAAGCGGATCAGGACCGAACCGGTGACCTGCTACGGCGTCAACCACGCCGACTTCTCCCTCGACGGCAGGTACTTCATCGTCTCCTGCGAGTTCAGTGGCGAACTGCTCAAGGTCGACACCGAGAAGATGAAGGTCGTCGGGCAGCAGAAGCTCCCCTTCCACGGGGCGATGCCCCAGGACGTCAAGATCTCGCCCGACGGGAAGAGGTTCTACATCGCCGACATGACGGCCGACGGGGTCTGGGTCCTGGACGGCGACAGGTTCACCAAGCCTGCCCTCCTGCCCACCGGCAAGGGCGCCCACGGCCTGTACATCAGCCGCGACTCCCGCGAGATGTACATCTCCAACCGCGGCGAGGGCACCGTCTCCGTCTTCGACTTCACGCAGAGCAAGCTCACCAAGAAGTGGCGCCTGCCGGGCGGCGGCAGCCCCGACATGGGCGGAGTCTCCGCCGACGGCAAGGTGCTGTGGCTGTCCGGGCGTTACAACGCCGAGGTGTACGCCATCGACACCCGCACCGGCGCCGAGCTCGCCCGCGTCCCCGTCGGCAGCGGCCCGCACGGCCTGGCGGTCTACCCGCAGCCGGGCCGCTACTCACTGGGCCACACGGGCATCTTCCGCTGAGGGCGAGGCAGCACCCGCTGGCCGGCGACGAACAGCGCCTCCGAACCCACCGGCAGATAACCGGCCGCCTGGAACGCCCGCAGACTGCGGGCGTTCCCCGCCGACACCTGGGCCCACACCGGCTCGCCCCCGCTCAGCTGCCGCGCCGCCGTCACCAGGGCACGTCCCAGCCCCCGGTGCCGTACCCCCTCCGCCACCTCGACGGCGACCTCCAGCCGTCCCGCGACCCCGCGCCCCAGGACGAGCACGCCCCCCTGCGCCGTCCAGACCCGCACATCGTCGCGTCGCTTCCGGGAGCTGACGACCCGCGGATGTTCCGGATCGTCGACCTTCCGCAAGGCCACTGACGGCTCTCCCGGCAGCGGGGAACCGACGGTCATCACGTCGATGGTGTCGGTCCTGCGGCCCGTACGGTCCATGAAGGCCGCCAGGAACCGCGCGTTCATCGTCGCCGCGAGCGCGTCGCAGTCGACGCCGCGCAGCGTCTCGTACACCCACTCCGGGTCCTCGTCCGTGCAGACCACGGAGTGCGCGGTGAAGGCGAAGACGCCGGCGTCCCGGTGGGAGTGCTGGGGTACGACGGTCGTCGTGCCGTCCGGCGGCGGGAAGACACCGCGCGCCGCCGCGTCCAGAATGTCCCGCAGCGTCTCCGCCATCGCCCCCGCACTCCTCGCTTGAGTCTCCACCCACTGGAAGGCCCAGACTCGCAGACATGATCGATGACGGCACCGGACTGACCGTGCGCACCATCCGCTACCGAACACTTGTCCAGTGCTCCACGCTTCAGGGCGGAGGTGTAGGGCATCGTGCTGTCGACCGTGGCGCGACGCGGCTCCACCGCAGAGGAGATGACCCTGATGAACAAGCTGGCGCGACTGTCGGCGGCCGAACGGCGCTGAATCGTCGGGGACTTCATGGCGGAGATCTTCGAGGGGCTCGACACGGCGGATCCCGACATCCGCACCCGGCTGCGGTTCGCGGCCGCCCAACTGCCGGACGATCCCACCCCCGAGCAGGTGAACGCGTGGGTGGAGCTCGCCGAGCTGATCCAGAACCCAGCCGGACGTGCGAGCTGTCGGTCATCCTGAACGGTCTCTGTCCCCAGCCGTCGTACGAGGAGGAGTTCTCGTGGGTGGTCGCTGCGCCGCGCGCTCTGGCGGGCCGTTAATCTGACCTGCGTCAGCACGACAGCGAGAAATACCGCAAGGTACGAGGAAAAGGGGCGGATCGGTGGCGGACATCGACGAAGCACGCAAGCATTTCCAGCGGATCGACACTGACGGTGACGGCTTCGTCACCGCCGCCGAGTTCAAGACCGCCCTGGCCCAGGAGGGCGACTGGAACGTCACCGAGTCGGTCGCCGAGGCCATCATCAAGACCCGTGACCTGAACGGCGACAAGGTCCTGTCGTTCGACGAGTTCTGGGCGTACCTGAGCAAGTGACGTGAGCGAACGGGGCGTCCGGCAGGGCGCCCCACCCGGAGTTCCGCGCCCAGGTCACACGATCTGCAAGGGCCTGTGCGGCCCGTTCGGCACCTCGACCGTGATCGGGTCCCCGGGCCGCACCACGCCGCCGCTCAGTACGACGCTCATGATCCCGGCCCTGAAACGCACATCGCCCGCGGCGTCCCGCCCGACGACCTGCTTCAGCAGCCCCTTTTGAAAGTCGTCGATCTGCGCACACGGATTCCGTAGCCCGGTCACCTCGACCACGGCCGCCTCCCCGAGCCGCAGCAGTGTCCCGGCGGGCAGCCCCAGCAGATCGATCCCACGCGTGGTGACGTTCTCCCCGAGTTCCCCGGCCGCCACCTCGAACCCGGCCTCGCGCACCTCGTCGAACAGCTCCGCATGTATGAGGTGCACCTGCCGCAGATTCGGCTGCGAGGGATCCCTCCGCACCCGAGACCGATGCTTCACGGTCACTCCACCGTGCACGTCCCCCTCCACCCCGAATCCGGCGATCAGCGTGATGCCGTCGCGGTTGGGCTTGGTGAACGAGTACACCCCGTTGCTGCTGACCGCACTGACCGTCCCACCCATACCTGGAAGCTCCCCGTCCTCGTTCACCCTGGCGCAGCCGCGCCGGATCAGCACTCGATGATGTTCACCGCCAGCCCGCCCCGCGCCGTCTCCTTGTACTTCACGCTCATGTCGGCGCCGGTGTCCTTCATCGTCTTGATGACCTTGTCCAGGGACACCTTGTGCGAACCGTCGCCCCGCATGGCCATGCGGGCCGCCGTGACCGCCTTCACCGCGGCCATGCCGTTGCGTTCGATGCACGGGATCTGGACCAGGCCGCCCACCGGATCGCAGGTCAGGCCCAGGTTGTGTTCCATGCCGATCTCGGCGGCGTTCTCGACCTGCTCCGGAGAGCCGCCGAGCACCTCCGCCAGGGCGCCCGCGGCCATGGAGCAGGCGGAGCCGACCTCGCCCTGGCAGCCGACCTCGGCGCCGGAGATGGAGGCGTTCTCCTTGAAGAGCATGCCGATCGCGCCGGCCGCGAGCAGGAAGCGGACCACGCCGTCCTCGTCCGCGCCCGGGATGAAGTTGATGTAGTAGTGCAGGACCGCGGGGATGATCCCGGCAGCGCCGTTCGTCGGGGCGGTCACGACCCGCCCGCCGGCCGCGTTCTCCTCGTTCACGGCCATCGCGTACAGCGTGATCCACTCCATGGCGTGGGCCAACGGGTCGCCCTCGGCGCGCAGTTGACGTGCCGTCATCGCAGCGCGACGGCGTACCCGCAGACCGCCCGGGAGGATGCCCTCGCGGGACATGCCGCGCGACACGCACGCCCGCATCACGTGCCAGATGTCCAGCAGGCCGCAGCGGATCTCCTCCTCGGTGCGCCAGGCCCGCTCGTTCTCCAGCATCAGCGAGGAGATCGACAGGCCGGTCTCCTTCGTCAGGCGCAGCAGCTCGTCACCCGTGCGGAAGGGATACTTCAGGACCGTGTCGTCCAGCTTGATGCGGTCCGCGCCGACCGCTTCCTCGTCGACGACGAAGCCGCCGCCGACCGAGTAGTACGTCTTCTCCAGGAGTTCGGCGCCCTGCGCGTCGTACACCCGGAGCGTCATGCCGTTCGCGTGGTACGGGAGTGCCTTGCGGCGGTGCAGGACCATGTCCTTGTCGAAGTCGAACGCGATCTCGCGCGTGCCGAGGAGACGCAGCCGCCCCGACTCCTTGATCTGCTCCACCCGTTCGTCCGCCGTCTCCACGTCCAACGTCCGCGGCGAGGCGCCCTCCAGGCCGAGCAGCACCGCCTTGGGTGTGCCGTGCCCGTGGCCGGTCGCGCCCAGGGAGCCGTACAGCTCGCTGCGCACGGAGGCGACGGAGCCCAGCAGGTCCTCGTTGCGCAGCCGGCGCGCGAACATGCGCGCCGCGCGCATGGGGCCGACCGTGTGGGAGCTGGACGGGCCGATGCCGATCGAGAACAGATCGAAGACCGAGATGGCCACGGTGACTCCTCAATACGGGGGGTGGTGCGGGGAGTGGGGGTGCCACGCCCACCTTCGAGTGTGCGTGGCACCCCGCAAAAAGGAACTACTTGTTCAGAACGGGGTACAGCGGGTGTTTGTCGGCCAGTGCCTTCACGCGGGTCTTCAGCGTCTCCGCGTCGTACGAGGGCTTCAGCGCCTCCGCGATGACGTCCGCGACCTCGGCGAAGTCCTCGGCGGTGAAGCCGCGGGTGGCCAGGGCGGGCGTACCGATGCGCAGGCCCGAGGTCACCATCGGCGGGCGCGGGTCGTTGGGGACGGCGTTGCGGTTGACCGTGATGCCGACCTCGTGGAGGCGGTCCTCGGCCTGCCGGCCGTCCAGCTCGGAGGCGCGCAGGTCGACCAGGATCAGGTGCACGTCGGTGCCGCCGGACAGGACGTTGACGCCGGCCGCGCGGGCGTCGGGGGCGGTCAGCCGCTCGGCGAGGATCTGCGCGCCCTCGACCGTGCGGCGCTGGCGCTCCTTGAACTCCTGCGAGGCGGCGACCTTGAAGGAGACCGCCTTCGCCGCGATCACATGCTCCAGGGGACCGCCCTGGAAGCCCGGGAAGACGGACGAGTTGAGCTTCTTGGCGAAGTCCTTCCTCGCCAGGATGATGCCGCCGCGCGGGCCGCCCAGCGTCTTGTGGGTGGTGGAGGTGACGACATCGGCGTACTGCACCGGGTTGGGGTGCAGACCGGCCGCGACCAGGCCCGCGAAGTGCGCCATGTCGACCCACAGGTACGCCTCGACCTCGTCGGCGATGCGGCGGAAGGCGGCGAAGTCCAGCTGCCTCGGGTACGCCGACCAGCCCGCGATGATCACCTTCGGCCGGTGCTCCTTGGCGAGCCGCTCGACCTCGGCCATGTCGACCAGGCCGCTCTCCACGTCCACGTGGTAGGCGACCACGTTGAACTGCTTGCCGGAGAAGTTCAGCCGCATCCCGTGGGTCAGGTGGCCGCCGTGGGCCAGGTCCAGGCCCAGGATGGTGTCGCCGGGCTGGGCCAGCGCGAACAGCGCGGCCTGGTTGGCGGAGGCACCGGAGTGGGGCTGCACGTTGGCGTACTCGGCGCCGAACAGCTCCTTGATCCGGTCGATCGCGATCTGCTCGGCGACGTCGACGTGCTCGCAGCCGCCGTAGTAGCGGCGGCCCGGGTAGCCCTCGGCGTACTTGTTGGTCAGCACCGAGCCCTGCGCCTCCATGACCGCGAGCGGAGCGAAGTTCTCCGAGGCGATCATCTCCAGCGTGGACTGCTGACGGTTCAGCTCGGCGTCGACCGCGGCGGCGATCTCCGGGTCGAGCTCGTGCAGGTGTGTGTTCAGAACGGACATCGGGTGAAGGGCTCCTCAGCCGGCGGTGTGGGCGGCGTACTCGTCGGCGGAGAGCAGGTCGGCCGGCTCCTCCGCGACGCGCACCTTGAACAGCCAGCCGCCCTCGAAGGGGGCCGAGTTCACCAGCGACGGGTCGTTCACCACGTCCTCGTTGATCTCGGTGATCTCGCCGGAGACCGGGGAGTACAGGTCGGACACGGACTTGGTGGACTCCAGTTCGCCGCAGGACTCGCCCGCGGTCACCGTGGAGCCGACATCGGGGAGCTGGGCGTAGACGACATCACCGAGCGCGTTGGCCGCGAACTCCGTGATGCCGACCGTCGCGACGCCGTCCTCGGCGTCCGACAGCCACTCGTGCTCCTTGCTGTAGCGCAGCTGCTGGGGGTTGCTCATGGCCTGAATTCTCCTGTAGGCGAGGGAGTGCTGATGAATGAGGCACTGCTGTACACGCTTGTGAGCAGCGGAAATGTGCGCGGAGTCACGTTCGGATAGCCGGCCGCCGCGCCCAGTCTCTACTTCTGGCGCTTGTAGAAGGGCAAGGCCACGACCTCGTAGGGCTCGTGGCTGCCTCGAATGTCCACGCCGACGCCGGGCGTGCCGGGCGCCGAGTGCGCCGCGTCGACGTAGGCCATGGCGATCGGCTTGCCCAGCGTGGGGGAGGGCGCGCCGGAGGTGACCTCGCCGATCACCTCGCCGCCGACGACGACCGGGTACCCGGCGCGCGGGACGCGACGGCCCTCGGCGACCAGGCCGACGAGGACGCGCGGGGGGTTCTCCTCGGCGCGGGACGCGGCCTTCCGCAACGCCTCGCGCCCCACGAAGTCGCCCTCCTTCTCGAACTTCACGACCCGTCCGAGCCCGGCGTCGAAGGGGGTGAGGGAGGTGGAGAGTTCATGCCCGTACAGCGGCATGCCCGCCTCCAGGCGCAGCGTGTCCCGGCAGGACAGCCCGCACGGGACAAGGCCGGCCGGGGAGCCCGCCTCGGTCAGTGCCTGCCACAGCTTCTCCGCGTCGGCCGGGGCCACGAACAGCTCGAAGCCGTCCTCGCCCGTGTAGCCGGTGCGCGCGATCAGCGCCGGGACGCCGGCGACCGTGCCGGGCAGACCGGCGTAGTACTTCAGCCCGTCGAGGTCGGCGTCGGTGAGGGACGCGAGGATGCCGGGGGACTCGGGGCCCTGGACGGCGATCAGCGCGTACGCGTCCCGGTCGTCGCGCACCTCGGCGTCGAAGCCGGAGACGCGCTCGGTCAGCGCGTCCAGCACCACCTGGGCGTTGGAGGCGTTGGCGACGACCATGTATTCCGTCTCGGCGAGCCGGTAGACGATCAGGTCGTCGAGGATGCCGCCGTCGGCCCGGCAGATCATGGTGTAGCGGGCGCGGCCGGCGCCGAGGGAGGCGATGTCGCCGACGAGCGCGTGGTTCAGGAAGGCGGCTGCCTGCGGTCCGGTGACGGTGATCTCGCCCATGTGCGAAAGGTCGAAGAGACCGGCCCGGGTGCGTACGGCGTTGTGCTCGTCGCGCTCGGAGCCGTAGCGCAGGGGCATGTCCCAGCCGGCGAAGTCGGTCATCGTGGCGCCGAGCGAGCGGTGCACGGCATCGAGTGCGGTGCGACGCTTCTCTGCGGGTTCGGTACTGCTCATCGGTCGGTCGTCTCCAAAGGCATGACGGGCGAGGTCGTTCCTCCCCATCTGTCATCGGAACCTGAGAGGTTCGCCATGACCGCACAGGGGTCCTGGCTTGCACCTTGGGTGGAGCCGCTGTCGCAGCGGCCCGCTTTTCAGATGTGCCTCGCCCGCGCGGTAACGGGGCCTGAGAGATTCAAGGGAGGGACTTGCTCCTTCGGCGTCCCAGCCAGGGCTGGGAACTCTCCCGCGCGGATTCGAACGGCCGGTATGCAGTTGGCGCCGACATCATTGCACGCCCGGCACCGATTGCGGCAGGCCGCATCTGTAACCAGCCTGTGGCGGTACGCGCACGAAAACGCGAGACATCTGCCATTACCTTCTCTTTACGCTCGGTGGGGAAGGTACTTACCCGACCTCAGGGGAGGACGATGACGGTGAACAGGACCACGGTGTACGCGACGACCTCGGGCATGGCGCTGCCCAAGCAGCCCACGGCCCCGGCCCTCGAGGGGTGCGGCCCGCTCCCCGCACCCGTGGTCCGCGACCTGCGCGAGCGCTCCGGCCGCAGCCCGCACGCCCTGCTCTTCGGTCCCCACGACCTGGTCGTGATCACCGGACTGCCCGGGAGCGGCAAGTCCACGCTCATGAAGCGGACGGTGAAGGGAACACGCATCGACTCCCAGGACACCCGCGACCGCTGGGACGCCCGCATGCCCCGCTTCCTGCCGTACGCGCTCTACCGTCCCCTCGTCCGCCTCGCGCACTACGCCGGACTGCGCCGCGCCCTGCGCACGGGCGACGGCGTCGTCGTGCACGACTGCGGCACGCAGGCCTGGGTGCGCGGCTGGCTCTCCCGCGCGGCCCGCCGCCGCGGCGGCACCCTGCACCTGCTCCTCCTCGACGTCGCCCCGGACACCGCACTCGAGGGCCAGCGAGAGCGCGGCCGCGGCGTCTCGCGCTACGCCTTCCTGCGCCACCGCACCGCGGCCGGCCACCTGCTGCGCTCCGTGGAGAAGGGCGACCTGCCACAGGGCTGCGGCTCGGCGGTCCTCCTGGACCGGCAGGCAGCGGACACACTGCGCAGGATCGGCTTCACGGGCTAGGTGCGGGCCAGGTGTGCTCACCGGACCAGGTTGGTGACGCGGGCGGAGTCCCCACGGGCCCGTACCGGTTAGCCTTTCCAGCCACAGCAGTGGTTCCCAGCAGGCGGTAGAGAAATGGACTTCCCGGCGGACCTTCCCGCGGACTTCCCGATACAGGCGCACCCCCATCCGCACGGCGGGTGGCCCGGCAACGAGTTGGAGGAGGTGCTCTCCGCCTCCGTCGGCATCCCGACGGCCGGCGGCCGGATCGTCGAGGTGCTCGGCCGCAGCTTCGTGTGGGTGCCGCTGCCCAACGGCGGCGGCCCGCACAGCGGTCCCCTCGACCTGCCCACGCTGGAGATCGAAGGGCAGGCGTACGTCCCCGTCTTCAGCTCCGAGGAGCAGTTCCGGCACGTCGTCGGCTCCCACATGTCGTACACCGTCGCGCCCGCCGTGGAGTTCGCCCGCGGTCTGCCCCCGCAGGTGGGCATTGCCCTGAACCCGGACGGCGTGGTCGGCATCCCGCTCCCGCCGCCCGCCGTGGCGGAACTGTGCCGCGTGGGCCGCACCCCGCTGGACGGCCCCGCCGGCGGCGGCCGCGTCCGCCTCTTCGAGCCCGACTGGCAGGACGACCCGGTCGACTTCCTCGCCGCGGCTTCGGCCGAGTTCGCCGAAACGGGCGTCGTCCTCACGGCCCGCCGCTGCCTGGCCGCCGTCGAGACGGCCGACCCGGTCCTGTTCATAGGCGTGGAGGTGTCCCAGTGGGAGGGCGACCTCCGCACCGTTCCCATGGAGGCGCTGTCCCGGGCCCTGGCCGGGACAGCGGTGAAGTGGCCGGTCAACCTGGTCCTGCTCGACGTGGCCCAGGGAGATCCGGTGGCGGACTGGATGCGGGAGCAGGTACGCCCCTTCTATACGAGGGATTACTAGCGACTTCGCCCGCACTCGCCAACCCTCGACAACGCCCGAGCTCTTGGGCGCCTGTTGCGGGTGGAGCAACCTAAGCTGGTTTCATATCCGGGGGCCAGGACATCTGAAGGGCGGTTAAAGGTGAGCGCAAGCGGCACTGCCGCGACCGGGCAGGTCGAGCACATGCTGCGCCAGGTGACGCCCGGGCGCTACGACGCCTACGAGGCGCTGCTGCGCGCGCTCGCGACGCCGTCCTCCGGCCAGGTCTGGATGCTTCTCTGGCACGGCCAGGCCGGCTCCCCGGACGCCCAGTACGGGAACATGGAGGTCGACGGCTACGGTTACGCCCCCTGTGTCACCTCCGCCCAGGAGCTCTCCGCCAGCGGCTGGAACCGCTCGTACGAGGTGGTCGACGGAGTCGACGTCGCCCGCACCCTGTACCCGGACCACTACGGCCTCTGGCTGAACCCGCACGCCCCGGGTGGCGGCGTCGGCATCCCCTGGCTCGACCTGCGCCGCATCGCGACGGGCCTGGACCGCCAGCCGGCAGGCCCCCTGCGTCTCTCGGAACCCGGTATCGAGATCCCCCAGTTCTACGCCCTGCTCGCGCAGAACGCCCACCGCACCCCGGCGGTCCGCGGGCTGCGCCGCGCCTGGGTGCAGCCGGCGCTCGGCGCGCCGTACCTCGCCATCGGCCTGGACGTGTACGACACCTCGCCGACCGCCGTCGACTCGGTGCGCTCGATGATGCAGCAGTCCATCGGCGCGGTCCCGGACGGTCTGCCCGTGTCGACGGTCGCGATGTCCGACGACTACGACCCGGTCGTGCTGTGGATGCGGGCCAACGCCCGCCCCTTCTACGACCGCGAGGCCCATGCCCCCGCCCCCGCCCAGGCACCGGCGGCCGGGTACGGCTATCCGGGTCCTCCTGGGGCCTACTGAGCCATGTGGTCATGATGTGACGCCTGTCACCCGCTGATGCGCGGCGGAGTGACCGGTGGGTCAGGCGCGTCCGCAGGGCGAAGCGTTGCGTTCGGATAACGGAATGCCCAGGTCGGCATCACGGTTGCGCATACTTTCTCTGCCAGACCTGGCGTGTGATCGTGAGCGCGTTGAAGACTCGCCTCTCAGACGCGAGGTCATCGATCCTCTGAACGAGTGCCGATCGGCATCAAAAGGATCAATTGGACAGTTGGGCCGCACCATCGGCGCAGGCCGCGTAGTAGGTAAGCGAACGAAGCCGCCGACAGCGGCGGACAAAGGCCGGTCACCACCGGCGAGAGGGGTCGGGTCACTGTGACCGCACCGATCGAGACCACCGGAGCGGCAGCCGAGGCGCAGCCGGAGGCTGTGCTCACCGGCGTCGCGAAGGGGCAGATCGAGGGCCGTTCCCTGGGGCAGATCGCCTGGTCCCGTTTCAAGAAGGACAGGGTGGCCGTCGCGGGTGGGGTCGTCGTGATCCTGCTGATACTGATCGCGATCCTCTCGCGCCCCATCCAGGCGGTCTTCGGCCTCGACCCCAACGCCTTCCACCAGGACCTCATCGACCCCAACACCTCCCTGCCCAAGGGCGGTTTCGGCGGCATGAGCTGGGACCACCCGCTCGGTGTCGAGCCGAAGTTCGGGCGCGACATCGCCACCCGCATCCTGGAGGGTTCCTGGGTCTCGCTGGTCGTCGCGTTCGGCGCGACGATCCTGTCCAACACGATCGGCGCGGTCCTCGGTGTGGTGGCCGGTTACTACGGCGGGCGGGTCGACACGATCATCAGCCGGCTGATGGACACCTTCCTCGCCTTCCCCCTCCTGCTGTTCGCCATCGCCATCTCCGCCACGCTCCAGGGCGGTGCCTTCGGCCTGGAAGGCCTGCCGCTCCACATCAGCGTGCTGATCTTCGTCATCGGCTTCTTCAACTGGCCCTACCTGGGACGTATCGTCCGGGGGCAGACCCTCGCCCTGCGGGAGCGCGAGTTCGTCGACGCCTCACGGGGCATGGGTGCCAAGGGGCCGTACATCCTCTTCCGGGAGCTGCTCCCGAACCTGGTCGGCCCGATCATCGTCTACTCGACGCTGCTCATCCCGACCAACATCCTCTTCGAGGCGAGCCTCAGCTTCCTCGGCGTCGGCATCCAGCCCCCGCAGGCTTCGTGGGGCGGCATGCTCAATCAGGCGGTCGACTACTACCAGGTCGATCCCCAGTACATGATCGTGCCCGGTCTTGCCATCTTCGTGACCGTTCTGGCATTCAATCTGCTCGGCGACGGTCTCCGTGATGCTCTCGACCCGCGCAGCCGCTGACCTGCGGCGCCGCGACGAGAGTCCAACAGGTTTCCAACAGTGAAGGGGAAGCAGACCATCATGCGAAGGTCAGCGCTGGCCGCGGTTGCGGCCATCGGCAGTGCGAGCCTGCTGCTCGCGGCATGCAGCAAGGCCGATGACAACACTGACAACGGGACGAAGTCGGCTGGGGCCAACGCAGCGACCAAGGACGTTGTCAACGCCTCCACCGCGAAGGGGGGCACGGTCACCTACGAGCTGTCCGACGTGCCGGACTCCTTCGACCCCGGCAACACGTACTACGCGTACATGTACAACTTCAGCCGTCTCTACGCGCGTCCGCTCATGACCTTCAAGCCCGCCCCGGGCGAGAAGGGCAACGAGCTGGTCCCGGACCTCGCCGCGAGCCCGGGTGTGCCGGGCGACGGAGGCAAGACCTGGACGTACAAGCTGCGTACGGGCCTGAAGTACCAGGACGGCACGCCGATCACGTCGAAGGACGTCAAGTACGCCGTCGAGCGCTCCAACTTCGCGCGCGACGTCCTCTCCCTCGGCCCGAACTACTTCCAGCAGTTCCTCGCGGGCGGCGACAAGTACAAGGGCCCCTACAAGGACAAGAGCGCCGGCGGCCTGGCGTCCATCGAGACGCCGGACGACACCACGATCGTCTTCAAGCTCAACCGCGCCTTCCAGGAGTTCGACTACCTGGTCGCGACGCCGCAGACGGCTCCGGTGCCCCAGGCCAAGGACAAGGGCATCGACTACGTCAAGAGCATCGTGTCCTCGGGCTCCTACAAGTTCCAGAGCTACGACGAGGGCAAGCAGGCCGTCCTCGTCCGCAACGAGAACTGGGACGCGAGCACCGACCCGCTGCGCAAGCAGTACCCGGACAAGATCGTGGTCAACCTCAAGGTCAACGCGGAGACCATCGACAAGGACGTCCAGGCCGGTGACGCGATCGACCTGGGCGGTACGGGTGTCCAGGCCTCGACCCAGGCGCAGGTCGTCAACGACGCCGACAAGAAGGCCAACACCGACAACACCTACGGTGGCCGTCTCGTCTACATGGCGATCAACACCAAGCTCGCGCCGTTCGACAACGTCGCCTGCCGCAAGGCCGTCGAGTACGCCATCGACAAGGTCTCCGTGCAGACCGCCGAGGGCGGCCCGATCCGCGGTGACATCGCCACCACCGTCCTCCCGCCGGACATCCCCGGCTACGAGAAGGCGGACGTGTACGCCACCGACGGCAACAAGGGCGACGTGGCCAAGGCCAAGGAGCAGCTGAAGGCCTGCGGCAAGACGTCGATCAGCACGAACATCTCCGCGCGCAGCGACCGTCCGCAGGAGATCGACGCGGCCACCGCGATCATCAACTCGCTGAAGGCGGCCGGCATCAACGCCACGCTGAAGCAGTACCCGTCGGGCAAGTACTTCACCGACTACGCGGGTGTGCCGGAGTTCGACAAGAAGCAGAACATCGGTCTGATGATGATGCAGTGGGGTGCCGACTGGCCGTCCGGCTACGGCTTCCTGCAGCAGATCCTGCACGGTGACGCCATCGGCGCGTCCGGCAACACCAACCTGTCGCAGCTGAACAACCCCGAGGTCAACGCGAACCTGGAGAAGGCGATCGCGACCGAGGACAAGTCCGCCCGCGACGCCCTGTACACACAGATCGACAAGAAGGTGATGGACGAGGCTGCCCTCGTTCCGCTGACCTACTTCAAGGTCCTGCTGTACCGCCCGACGACGTTCACCAACATGGTCTCCTCGGCGGCCTGGAGCGGGCAGTACGACTACCTCAACATCGGCACGACCAAGAAGTAGCCCCGGAAGGCAGGTGAAGGCATTGGTGCCCGCGGGCTTCGCGGCCCGCGGGCACCAGCGCCGGTCCCCGTGATCTCGTACATCCTCCGCCGGACGTTCGCGGCATTGATCCTGCTGCTGGTCGTCACTGCGGTCACCTTCGCCATCTTCTTCCTGCTGCCACGGCTCGCAGGCCAGACGGCCGACCAGCTCGCGCAGCAGTACATCGGCAAGAGCCCGACGAAGGCCGACATCGCAGCGGTCAAGCACAACCTCGGTCTCGACGAGCCCGTGTACATCCAGTACTGGCACTTCATCAAGGGGATCGTGGCCGGCGCCACCTACAACCTGGGTCCCACGACCGCGCACTGCGACGCGCCGTGCTTCGGCTACTCCTTCAAGACCCACGAGGCGGTCTGGCCGCAGCTGACCTCCCGCCTCCCGGTGACGGGTTCGCTGGCCCTCGGTGCCGCCATCCTGTGGCTGGTGTCCGGTGTGGTGGTCGGTGTGATCTCCGCCCTGAAGCCGCGCTCGTTCTTCGACCGCACCTTCATGGGTGTCGCGCTCGCCGGTGTCTCGCTGCCCATGTTCTTCACCGGCAGCCTGGCGATCCTGCTGTTCACCTACCAGTGGCCGATCTTCGGCCGCACCTACGTCCCGTTCACCGAGAACCCGGCGCAGTGGGCCAACACCCTCTTCCCGGCCTGGTGCACACTCGCCCTGCTGTACTCCGCCATCTACGCGCGGCTGACCCGTTCGGGCATGCTGGAGACGATGAACGAGGACTTCATCCGCACGGCCCGGGCCAAGGGCCTGCGCGAGCGCAGGGTGGTCGCCCGGCACGGCCTCAGGGCCGCGCTGACGCCGATCATCACCGTGTTCGGCATGGACCTCGGCCTGCTGCTCGGCGGTGCCGTGATCACCGAGACGGTGTTCTCGCTGCACGGCGTCGGTGAGTACGCGGTGAAGGGCATTACCGACAACGACCTGCCCCCGATCCTCGGCGTCACCCTGCTCGCCGCCTTCTTCGTCGTGATCGCAAATCTCCTGGTGGACCTGCTGTACGCCGCCGCCGACCCGCGCGTGAGGCTCTCGTGACCGAACTCTCCAAGACCGGTGCCGCCGTGGGCGAGCCCACGAGCTCGCCCGCGAACGCGCCCGACGCCTTCCTCGCGGTCCGTGACCTCAAGGTGCACTTCCCCACCGACGACGGCCTGGTCAGGTCCGTCGACGGGCTCAGCTTCGAGGTGGAGAAGGGCAAGACCCTCTGCATCGTGGGCGAGTCGGGCTCCGGCAAGTCCGTCACCTCGCTGGCCATCATGGGCCTGCACCGGCTCGGCGCGAGCGGCAAGAACGTCCGGATGTCCGGCGAGATCTGGCTCGACGGCAAGGAGCTGGTCTCCGCCGATCCGGAGGAGGTGCGCCGGCTGCGTGGCCGCGAGATGGCGATGATCTTCCAGGACCCGCTGTCCGCGATGCACCCCTACTACAAGGTCGGCGACCAGATCGTCGAGGCGTACCGGGTCCACCACGACGTCAGCAAGAAGGTCGCGCGCAAGCGGGCCATCGAGATGCTCGACCGGGTCGGCATCCCCGAGCCCGCCAAGCGCGTCGACGGCTACCCGCACGAGTTCTCCGGCGGTATGCGCCAGCGCGCGATGATCGCCATGGCTCTGGTCAACAACCCCGAGCTGCTCATCGCCGACGAGCCGACGACCGCCCTCGACGTGACCGTCCAGGCGCAGATCCTCGACCTCATCCGGGATCTGCAGAAGGAGTTCGGCTCCGCGGTCATCCTCATCACCCACGATCTCGGCGTGGTTGCCGAGATCGCGGACGACGTCCTGGTGATGTACGGCGGCCGGTGCGTGGAGCGCGGCCCGGTCGACGAGGTCTTCGAGAAGCCGCAGCACCCGTACACCTGGGGCCTGCTCGGCTCGATGCCGCGTATCGACCGTGAGACCTCCGAGCGGCTCACCCCGGTCAAGGGCCAGCCGCCGAGCCTCATCAACGTCCCCTCGGGCTGCGCCTTCCACCCCCGCTGCCCGTACGCGGACGTGCCCAGGGGGAACGTCACCCGCACCGTGCGCCCCGAGCTGGAGCTGGTCCCCGGCGGGCACTGGTCCGCCTGCCACCTCTCGGCGGAGGACCGCACGCGGATCTGGACCGAAGAGATTGCGCCGAAGCTGTGAGTGAGACGAAGAAAACGGACGCGACGCCCTCGGTTCCGCAGCAGGCGCCGCCTTCCCAGGACCGCGAGGTGCTGCTCAAGGTCGAGGGCCTGCAGAAGCACTTCCCCATTCGCAAGGGCGTGCTGCAGCGTCAGGTCGGCGCGGTCAAGGCGGTCGACGGCATCGACTTCGAGGTGCGCAGGGGCGAGACCCTGGGCGTGGTCGGCGAGTCGGGCTGCGGCAAGTCCACCATGGGGCGGGTCATCACCCGGCTCCAGGACCCGACCGGCGGCACCATTCACTTCGACGGCCAGGACATCACACGGCTGAACACGGCCGCGTTGCGCCCGCTGCGGCGGGACATCCAGATGATCTTCCAGGATCCGTACGGCTCGCTGAACCCGCGGCACACCATCGGCGGAATCGTCTCGGCGCCGTTCCGGCTCCAGGGCGTCGAGCCCGAGGGCGGGGTGAAGAAGGAGGTCCAGCGCCTTCTGGAGCTGGTGGGTCTGAGTCCCGAGCACTACAACCGCTACCCGCACGAGTTCTCCGGCGGTCAGCGTCAGCGCATCGGCATCGCCCGTGCGCTCGCCCTGAAGCCGAAGCTGGTCGTCGCAGACGAGCCGGTCTCCGCGCTCGACGTGTCGATCCAGGCACAGGTCGTCAACCTGATGGACGACCTCCAGCAGGAGCTCGGCCTGACATACGTGATCATCGCGCACGACCTGTCCGTCGTACGCCATGTCTCCGACCGCATCGCGGTGATGTATCTCGGCAAGATCGTCGAGCTCGCCGACCGCACCTTGCTGTACGAGGCCCCGATGCACCCGTACACCAAGGCACTGATGTCGGCGGTACCGGTGCCGGACCCCAAGCGCCGGGGCGCCAAGAGCGAGCGCATCCTGCTCAAGGGCGATGTGCCCTCGCCGATCTCCCCGCCGAGCGGCTGCCGGTTCCACACCCGGTGCTGGAAGGCGACGCAGATCTGCAGGACCACCGAGCCGCAGCTGGTCGAGCTGAAGCCCGGTCAGCGGGTCGCCTGCCACCACCCGGAGAACTTCGAGGACCAGGCTCCGCAGGACACCGTTCTGCTGACCGCCGCGAAGGAGGCGGCGTCAAAGGTTCCCGAGGTTCCCGAGGTTCCCGACGTTCCCGAGGATCCCACGGCTTCCAACGGCGAGACTCCCACCAAGGAGAAGTAGACCCGATCGCGGCCCCCGCCTTGCTATGTAAGGCGGGGGCTGTTTCATGGGTAAGAATGTAAGGGTGGTCCAGCAACTCTTCACCCCTTCGGTCCAGCACACGCTCGACCTCGTCGGCATCTTCGTGTTCGCCATCTCCGGAGCCCTGCTGGCCGTCCGCAAGAACTTCGACGTCTTCGGCATCGCCATGCTCGCCGAGGTCACGGCGCTGGGCGGCGGGCTGTTCCGGGACGTGGTCATCGGGGCGGTGCCACCCGCGGCCTTCACGGACCTGGGATACTTCCTCACCCCTCTGCTCGCCGCCCTGCTGGTCTGCTTCCTCCATCCGCAGGTGGAGCGCATCCAGAAAGGCGTGAACGTCTTCGACGCGGCGGGGCTCGGCCTGTTCTGCGTCACCGGGACGACGAAGGCGTACGACCACGGCCTCGGTCTCACCGCCTCCGCCGCCCTCGGCCTCGGGACCGCCGTGGGCGGGGGAGTGCTGCGCGACGTCCTGGCCAACGAGGTACCGTCACTGCTGCGCTGGGACCGCGATCTGTACGCGGTCCCGGCGATGGTCGGCGCCACGATGGTGGTGCTCTGTATCCGCTACGCCGCCCTGACCCCGCTGGCCGGCGGCTTCGCCGCCCTCACGGCTTTCGTCCTGCGCCTTCTCGCGATGCGGTTCCACTGGCGAGCGCCGCGTGCGTGGAATCGTCGTTCGACGGTGCGCGAGGAGTAGAGCCGCGCTTGCCGACGTGGTGCCGGCCCATCTCCTCGGTGAGCCAGCGGAACGCGGGAACCACCTGCGGCCGCCACAGCGCCATGGTGTGCCCGCCCGCACTCCTCGGGATGTAGACCACGTGTACGGTCGTCGGCGCCTTCGCGGCCTGTCGCAGGGCGAGGGCCGCCTCATAGCCGTCCCGGGGCTGGCCGGAGAGGTAGAGGGCGACGGCCGGCGGAGTGGGTGCCTTCTTCAGCAGCACATAGGGGTTGTTCGCGGCGCGCAGCGCGGGTGTCTCGGCTGCGAGCGAATTGCGTTCGCCGATCGGGTCGTTGTAGCCGGAGAGGCTGACCGAGGCGCGGTAGCGGTCGGGGTGGGCCACGGCCAGCTTGGTGGCGCAGTGCGCTCCGGCCGAGTACCCGGCCACGGCCCAGCCCTTGGGCGCCGGTTCGGCCCGGAAGTTGTCCATGACCATCTTCGGCACGTCGACGCTCAGCCAGCTGTCGGCGTTGACCGTGCCCGCGATGTTGGCGCAGCCGGTGTCCACGCCTGGCAGCAGGGTGGTGCGGGGGGCGACCAGGATGAAGGGTGCGACCTGACCGCTGCGCATCAGCGGCAGCAGCTGCTCGTGGGCGTGCAGCGCCCCGAACCACGCCTTCGCCGAGCCCGGGTAGCCGGGCAGCACCTCGACGACGGGGAACCTGTGGTGCCGGTAGGCGGGCTGGTCGTACTGGGGCGGCAGCCAGACGTAGACCTCGGCGTTCACGCCCGACACCCGGCCCTTGAGCTGGGTGACGCGGACGCCGCCGGCCGCGCGCATGGACGGACCGGAAGCCTCCTTGAACGTCTGTCTGACCTTGGGCAGCCGCTCCAGGGCTATGTCGCCGGTGCCGTTCGGGCCGAGGTCGGCGGCCTGTGCGACGTGGCTCTTGGTGCCGAGCAGGTCGGACCAGTTGTCGTACAGGTTGTTGGCGTTGTTGACCATCACGAACACCAGGGCCACGGCCGTGCCCTGCGCGAACAGCAGCATCAGCAGCCGGGCCACGGCCCGCAGGGCTCTGTGCCCGCGCAGTCGCGACCACAGCAGCAGCGGCAGCGCGACGGCGACCACGGACAGCACGATCAGGGTGTAGAGGAACGGAGTCCCGGTGAGGCTCATGCCCCTACAGAGGGGAATCCGGGGCCCCTGGTTACGGACGAGTTCGGACACTTACCGAGAAATTGCCGGACCCTCACCCAGGGTGGCCGGCCTGCTTCGCGCAGCCGCCAGAGAAGAAAAGCTACCGCTTAGTAGTTACTTGTTGTACCGTTCAGGCATGCCAGAAGCAGCTTCCGCAGCGGCCACACGGGCCACGATCGGCGACAGCGAGTTCGACCGGGACACAGCGGTCACCCGGCGCGCCCCCGGTGTCTACGGCATCGACCTCTCGGCCGGCTGGACGATCATCAGCGCGGTCAACGGCGGCTACCTGCTGGCCGTCCTGGGCCGCGCGCTCGCGGACGCCCTGCCGCACGGCGACCCGTTCACGATCTCCGCCCACTACCTGACGGCCTCCCAGCCGGGCCCGGCGGTCGTCCGCACGGACGTGGCGCGCACCGGGCGGAACCTCTCCACCGGACAGGCCTCGCTCTTCCAGTACGACGAGCACGGCGAGGAGATCGAGCGGATCCGCGTCCTCGCCTCGTTCGGCGACCTGGACTCCCTGCCGGACGACGTCCGTACGACCGCGAAGCCGCCCGCCTTCCCGCCCATGGACCACTGCTTCGGACCCGAGGACGGACCGGCCCCCGTCGACGGCAGCTCGGCCATCACCGACCGCCTGATGCTCAAGCTCGACCCGGCCACCCTGGGCTGGGCGCTCGGGCAGCCCTCCGGCAAGGGGGAGATGCGGGCGTGGTTCGGGCTGGCCGACGGCCGCGACCCCGACCCCCTCTCGCTCCTCCTCGCGGTGGACGCCCTGCCGCCCACCGCCTTCGAACTCGGCCTGACCGGCTGGGTGCCGACCGTCGAACTCACCGTCCACATCCGCTGCCGCCCGGCACCGGGCCCGCTCAGGGTCTCCATCACCACACGCAACCTCGCCGGCGGCTTCCTGGAGGAGGACGCCGAGGTCTGGGACAGCAGTGACCGCCTGGTCGCCCAGTCCCGCCAGCTGGCGAGGGTCAGGCTCGGCTGAGGGGTTTCCGGCCGAGCCAGGCCGCCAACTCGCCATACGTGTCCGTCCCTTCGGCAGCGGGCAGCGCCGAGAAGAAGGGCGTGTTCGCGTCGCGCTGCTCGTCCGGCAGGACGCGGCGGGCGGTGGCGAGCGCGAACTCGGCGAGTTCGGGGTCGAGTTCGAGCGGGTGTCCGAGCGCCTCGGAGAGATCCCAGGTGTGGGTGACGATCTCCATGACATAGCCGGAGAGCGCGGCCCGCCCCGGCACCTCGCCCCACGGCACCCGGACCGGTGACTCCATCCTGGCGTCGGTCTCCCATGCCTTCAACGCCCGTGTCCTGACCTCGTCGTACGCACCCGTCCAGGCGTCGTCCTCGACCTCGTCCGCGAACGGCCGCACGGCGAGCCCGTCGCCGCCCTCGCCGACCACCGCGATACGGAGGGTGCCGCCGACCATGTGGCTGAGCAGCAGGCGGACGTCGAACTCGGCACAAGGCGTCGGGTCGTTCAGCTGCTCGGGCCGTACGGTCTTGATCAGCGCGGCCGCCTGTTCGGTGGCACGGGCATACAGCGGTCGGGGGTCGACGGCGTTCATAACGGGCCTCTCTGTTCGGATCGGTGCTCAGAGATTCGCCGCATAACCTGACAGCTTCCGTCAACATTTGCCCGAGGCCGTGCAGGGCGGGATCCTGGGGCCGTGAAGTCCGACCGCCTGCTCTCGATCCTGCTGCTCCTGCAGACCCGCGGCCGCGTCCCCGCGCACGAACTCGCCGAGCGGCTCGAGGTGTCGGTGCGCACCATCTACCGCGACATCGAGGCGCTGTCCGCCTCCGGTGTGCCCGTGTACGCCGAGCGCGGGCGGTACGGCGGTATCGAACTGCTCGCCGGCTTCCGTACGGACGTCACGGGACTGACCGCCGACGAGTCGCGCGCGCTGTTCGTCCTGGCCGCGCAGGGCGCGCACGCCGCGCTCGGCCTGGACGCCGCGCTCGGCTCCGCGCTGCGCAAGGTGATGGCCGCGCTGCCCGCCCCGCACCGGCCGGCCGCCGAGGTGACCAGCCGCCGCGTACTGGTCGACGCCACCCGCTGGAAGGGCGGCCCGCGGCCCGCCGTGGACCTGGAGGCGCTCCAGGACGCGGTCTTCGCCGACCGCCGGCTGCGACTGCGCTACCGGCACAGCGGCGATCGGGAGCCGAGCACCTACACCGTCGACCCGTACGGCCTCGTCTCCAAGGCGGGCGTCTGGTACCTGGTCGCCGACCGGCGGGCGAAACCGCAGCTCTTCCGCGCCGACCGGGTGCACTCGGCCGAGGTCCTCGACGACGCGGTGCGCCGGCGGCCCGGGGTCGAACTCGCCGACGCCTGGGAGGTGCTGCGCCGCCAGGTCGAGGAACGCCCCGGCGGACTCGACGTCACCGTCCGCGTCAGGCGGGACCGGCTCGACATGTTCCTGCGCCTGAACGCCTCGCAGCTGGCCGAACTCCCCGACGACGACGGCCGGAGCGAGTGGGTGACCGCTCGACTGTCGTACGGCGTCGTCCGCGAAGCCCGTCAACTGCTCGCGTTCACCGACCGGGTGGAGGTCCTCTCGCCGCCCGAGGTGCGTGAGGAACTGCGCGCGGCGGCCGCTTCTGTCACGGCCTTGTACCAGCGGGCAGGTGCGGGGCCGGAGCAGTAATCCCTGTTCAGAGCGTTCTCTGTAGCTCCGCTTTACCTGATTGACAGGCAGCGGACAGAGCGGTCTCAAGGAAGGCCTAAACGCCGTTGGTTGAGTGCACGCCTCAGGACTCCCTCATCTTCCCTGGAGTTGTTTCTCATGAAGCGTGTGCGTGTCATCCCGGCGGTGGCCCTGCTGGCGCTCTCGCCTCTGGCCCTGGTGGCCTGCGGCTCGGGCGACTCGTCGTCCTCCGGCAGCGGCAACTCCGGGCAGCAGCAGGCCTGTCAGGCACCGTCCGGAGCGCCGAGCGGTGCTCCGTCGGGAATGGAAAGCGGTGCCCCGTCGGGCGCTCCCGCCGCCGACGGGACCGCCCGGCCGTCCGGGGCGCCGAGCGGTGCGCCCAGCGGGGGCCCCGGCGGTGGGCAGGGCGGTCAGGGCGGCCCCGGCGGCGGTCAGGGAGGCGGTCAGGGAGGCGGCTGTGGCGGCCCGGGCGGGGGCGGTGGCGCCGGCGGTGCGGCGCCCAGCGGCGCCCCGACCCAGCAGGCGACGGCATCGGCGACCAAGAGCTGACCTCGGACGTCGTACGACAGGGGCGGCACCCCCGTTCACCGGGGGTGCCGCCCCTGTGTGCCGCCCGGCTGCCCGCGCTCAGTCCAGCCAGTGCCGGCGGCCGACGGTGATGAGCCGCATCTGGCGGGTCGCGAGCTGCGCCACGCGCTCCCGCTCCTCCTCCGGCGCCTCCAGGGCCTCCAGGAACAGCGAGGCCGTGATGAGCATCTGGTCGACGTAGAGGTGGGCGAGCATGAGCAGGTCGTCGTCGCTCCAGCCCTGCGCCTCCGTGTCCTTGGCCAGCTCGTCCCTCACCTCCTCGGCGAACCGGGCCAGTTGGTCCCGGATGGCCGCCCGCACCGACTGCACCCCGCCGTGGCGCTCGCGGGCGATGAACCGGACGTGCGCGGGGTGGCTCTCCACATGACGGGCGATCAACTGCACGGCACGCGTGATGCGTTCCTCACTGGTCTCGGCCGCGCTCACGGTGTCCCGGATCATCGGGTGCAGGCTGCCCAGCGCCTCCTCCACGAGGGCGACGCCCAGATCCGCAGTGGAACGGAAGTGCCGGTAGAAGGCCGTCGGGGCGACGCCGACCGCGCGGGTGACCTCGCGCAGGCCCAGACTGCTCAGGCTCTGCTCCTCCAGCAGTCGCAGCGCCGCGTCCAGGAGGGCCTGCCGGGTCTTCTGCTTCTGGGCCTGCCGGATGCCGAGGGTGTGACTCATGCCATGCAGTTAACAACTGTTCTCTGGAATTGAAAAGGCGTACGGCGCGCTAGACTCGATAGTCAGTGAACAACTGTTCTCGGAGGGGGATTCGATCCCATGCTGTTCCTTGTCGCAGCGCTCCTGCTGCTCGGTGTCGTGATGGGCACCGTCGCCCACGCGCCGTTCACGTTCACCCTCGTCGCGGCCACCGTCATCGCCGCCTGGCTCGGCATCTTCGCGCTCCGGGAGCGCCACGGCCGCCGGCGTCACATCCGGAACCACTGACTCCTCGGGAGCTGACCGACCATGCAACTCACCGCACCGGCAACGCGCCCCACCGGTACCCGCGACGCCGACGGCATGGCCGTGGCGTCCTTCATCCTGGGCCTCCTGGGCCTCCTCGTCCTCAACGTCTTCCTCGGCCCGATCGCCATCGCCCTGGCCTCGGTGGCCCTCTGGCGCGGCACGACCCGCCGCGGCCGCGCCTACCTCGGCCTCGGCCTGGGCGTGGCGGACCTCCTGGTCCTGGCGGCATTCATGCAGGCGGACAGCACGATCTCGTGGAGCTTCTGAGGGGGACCTTTTCACGGCGGTGGTACCGCCTGTCGGCAGCCGGTCCGCTACCGCCGTGGGCAGTCGTTCCGCAGGGCGGTGGGGGTCCCCCGGCTCGAGCGAAGCCGAGAGCGGGGGAGGGCGGGCACGGCCTGCAGCGCAGGGTGCGCCGCCAACGACGCCAGGTGCAGCCCAGGCAAGGCGCGAGACCTCGCCGCACCCCAGGCCGACCTTGACACGAGGCCCAAAAACAGCGCGCCGTAGAATCGGCGTCACCATGGCATACCTCGACCACGCCGCGACAACCCCGATGCTCCCGGAGGCGGCAGAGGCACTCACCGCCCAGCTGAGCATCACGGGCAACGCCTCCTCCCTCCACGCATCCGGCCGCCAGGCCCGCCGCACGGTCGAGGAGTCCCGCGAAACCCTCGCCGAAGCGCTTCGCGCCCGCCCGAGCGAGGTCGTCTTCACCTCCGGCGGCACCGAGGCCGACAACCTCGCCGTCAAGGGCCTGTACTGGTCCCGCCGCGACGCCGACCCGGCCCGCACCCGAGTCCTCGCCAGCCCCGTCGAGCACCACGCGGTCCTCGACGCGGTGCACTGGCTCGGCGAACACGAGGGCGCCACGATCGAGTACCTCCCGGTCGACCCGTACGGACGGGTCCACCCCGAGGCCCTTCGCGAGGCCGTCGCCCGCAACCCCCACGACGTCGCCCTGGCCACGGTCATGTGGGCGAACAACGAGATCGGCACGGTGATGCCGATCCGTGAACTCGCCGACGCCGCAGGGGAGTTCGACGTCCCTCTGCACGCCGACGCCGTCCAGGCCTTCGGCCAGGTCCCCATCGACTTCGCCGCCTCCGGGCTCGCCGCGATGACGGTCTCCGGCCACAAGATCGGCGGGCCGTACGGCATCGGCGCCCTGGTCCTCGGCCGCGAGTACACCCCCGTACCCGTCCTGCACGGTGGCGGCCAGGAGCGCCACGTCCGCTCCGGCACTCTCGACGTCCCCGCGATCGCGTCCTTCGCGGTAGCCGGACGCCTGGCCGCCGAGCAGCGCGAGTGGTTCACCCGGGAGATCGGCGCCCTGCGCGACAGCCTGGTGGAAGCGGTCCGTACGGCGGTGCCCGACGCGATCCTCGGCGGCGATCCGTCCCCTGAGGGCCGCCTCCCGGCGAACGCCCACTTCACCTTCCCCGGCTGCGAGGGGGACTCCCTCCTCCTCCTGCTCGACGCCCAGGGCATCGAGTGCTCCACCGGCTCCGCCTGCACCGCCGGGGTCGCACAGCCCAGCCATGTCCTGCTCGCCACCGGCACCGACCCCGACCTTGCCCGTGGCACGCTCCGTTTCTCCCTCGGCCACACCTCCACGGAGGCCGACGTGGAGGCGGTCGCCAAGGCCATCGGCCCGGCGGTGGAGCGGGCCAGGGCGGCGGGTCTGACGTAATAAGGGGGGCACGGGAGGCCGCGCACGCTCTTGCCGACGTCCGTACCCGGGCGGACACTCCGCTCCGTGAACCTCGTCTCGCAGGTCTTCGCCCTGATCGCGGCCGTGACCCACATCGTCGTCGGCACGCTGGAGCGCTTCTTCTACGACCGTCCCGCGGTCCGCGTCCTGCTCACCACGTCCACGGCGGACGCGCCCGAAGTCACCCTGTGGCGCTCGGGAGTCGCCGTCTACAACATCCTGCTCGGCCTCGGTCTCGTCGCCGGTGTGATCGCCCTCCAGGGCGGCAGCACCACGGCCGGCCGCACCCTGGTCATCTACCTCTGCGCGTTCCTGATCGTCTCCGCGCTCGTTTTCGCCGCTTCCTTCCCCCGCCTGTGGCGCGGTGCTCTGGGGCAGGGGCTGCCGCCGGCGGTCGCCCTGCTGGCGGCAGCGCTCTCCTGACCGCGGGCTAACTCTCCGTCACCATGAGGGAGGCCATCATGCCTTCGTCCTCGTGCTGCAGGAGATGGCAGTGGAGCATGTACATGTACGTGTCGTCGGTGAAGTCGGTGAACTCCATCGCGATCTTGATCGAGCCGCCGCCGACCACCTCGTACGTGTCGTACCAGCCCAGTTCGACGCCGGTCGGTTCCGCGCCGTTGATCTCGATGAGCTGATAGGGCACGTCGTGCAGATGGAAGGAGTGTTCCAGCTGCGTGGCGTTGGTGATCGTCCAGATCTCCTTGGCGCCGAGCGTCGTACTGATCATGGCCATCGCGTCCATGGTCGTGCCGACCGAGCCGTTGATGGTCATGTTCAGCCCACTCTGGCCGAGCGTGATGGTGCGTGCGGTGAAGTCGCTGGTGTCGTAGCGGTCGATCGTCCGGAGTGAACCGGGCAGGTCGTCCGGGGTGTCGGTGCCGCTCGCGGTGACGGTGAGGAAGTCGTACGTACCGCTGCCGCCGCGGACCCAGCCGGTGGTGACGACCGCCTGGAGGGTGACGTCCGCGGAGAGGTCCATGACCATCTCGGCCCGGGCACCCGCCACCAGCCGGATCTCCGTCACGTCGGCGGCCTCGGCCAGATAGCCCTGGTCGGTGGCGACCTGGGTCATCGTGCCGCCGTCGCTGCGCTGGATGGTGATTATGTCCGAGGGCGACGCGTTGAGCAGCCGGAACCGGGTCCGGGTCCTGGTGGCGCTGAAGGTGAGCGTCGTGTCGTCGACGTTCGTTCCGTTGACCAGCAGCGGGAAGTTGAGGTTGCCGCCGAGGTAGCCGCTCAGGTCGTACTTGATGTCGCCGGAGTCGTCGACGGCCAGGCACTGGAAGATCAGCGGAATGTCGTCGGTGCCGTAGTCGCTGGGCAGCGCCGCACTGGTCGTGTCGTCGTCCTCGACGATGATCAGGCCGGCCAGGCCGTGCACGGCCTGCTTCGCCGTGGTCCCGAGGGCGTGCGGGTGGTACCAGAGCGTCATCGCCTCGTCGAGGACCTCGAAGGTCGGCGACCAGGTCTCACCGTCGGCGAACGCGACCTGCGGCCCGCCGTCCATCTTGGGCGGGACGTGGGCGCCGTGGAAGTGGACCGTGGTGTCCTCACCGAGGCTGTTGGTGATGTTCAGCAGGACCGTGTCGCCCTTGGTCCACTTCATGGTGGGTCCGAGGAACGACTGGTTGTAGCCCGCCGTGGTGCTGGTGACGCCGCTGATCACCTCCGCGGAGCCGGTCTGCGCCTCGAGCGTGAACGTGGTCGTGCCGTCGGAGGTGGTCCCCTCCAGGAGGTCCGGGACGGACAGGGTCGCGGTGTTGGTCGCGGCGCCGGCCTTGTTCCGGCCCGCGTCGGGCAGCAGAGAGAACGCCGCTCCTGCCGCTCCCACGGCGGCGAGACCTGCCCCCGCCATGCCGCCGAGGAACTTCCGCCGGTGGACGCCCTTGCCGCCCCGGCCCCTGCTCTCCTTGGAGTGCTCGTCCTTGCGCTGACCGCTTCGCGCGTGGGCGCCCTTGCTGTGTCGACCGGATCCCGAAGTGGGCTCTGTGGAGTGAGTCATGGGCGTGGATGTTTGACCTAAGGGCTATGTGAAGACTGAGGCGGAATCAGGAGCGAGCCGGGGAGGCTGTGCGCGTGCCGTGAGTGGGTGCGGCCCGCCAACTCCCTTGAGTCAAAGCCAAGTTGACGTGCTGCAGGTCACGTCCGGGGTGTGGGACGCATCGGACACATTACTTGCGCAGGCCGCTCACAACGTGCAAGACATGTGATGTGCGTTACTCCGTCATGCGGAGGTGGTGCGGGCCTGCCGCACCAGCCGCATGTACCGGTCCCAGTCCCAGTACTTCCCGGGGTCGGTGTGGTCCGTCCCCGGCACCTCCACGTGGCCGATGATGTGCTCCCGGTCGACGGGTATGCCGTAGCGCGCACAGATCCCCGCCGTCAGCCGCGCGGAGGACGCGTACATCGCGTCGGTGAAGGACGACGCCTTCTCCACGAAGCCCTCGTGCTCGATGCCGATGCTGCGCTCGTTGTACTCCCGGTTGCCCGCGTGGAACGCCACGTCCAGCTCGCGGATCATCTGGGTGATCCGCCCGTCCTTGCGCACGATGTAGTGGGCCGCGGCACGGTGGCCCGGGTCCTGGAAGGCCTTGACCGCGCTGGCGAAGCCGCCCTGGGTGACATGGACGACCACCATGTCTATCGAGTAGTCGGCGGGCCGGTCCGCCCACCGGAAGTTGGCCGACGAGGCCGACACCCACTGCGCACCCCGGTAGTCGACCGCCCCCTCTACGCGCGACTTCTCCACACCCGGCAACCGCCACCACAGGTGCGCCAGCTCCTCGCGCGCGAGCGCTGCCGTACCGACGGCGGCCACGGCCCCGCCCACCAGCAGCGCACGCCGCCCGATCCGCCGGTCGCCGTCCTTCGGAGTCCTTCGTTCCCCCATGTGACCGCCAACGGATACACGCGGGCCGGGGTTCCCGCCGACCCGTACTCTTGAGGTGTTATGACTGACACTCCGCAGCGCCCCCGCCCCCTCCGCGTCCTCGCCGCCATGTCCGGCGGGGTCGACTCCGCCGTCGCCGCGGCCCGCGCCGCTGAAGCCGGCCACGACGTGACCGGCGTCCACCTCGCGCTCTCCGCGAACCCGCAGTCGTTCCGCACGGGCGCCCGGGGCTGTTGCACCATCGAGGACTCGCGCGACGCCCGCCGCGCCGCAGACGTCATCGGCATCCCGTTCTACGTGTGGGACCTCGCCGACCGCTTCCGAGAGGACGTGGTCGAGGACTTCATCGCCGAGTACGAGGCCGGCCGCACCCCGAACCCGTGCCTGCGCTGCAACGAGAAGATCAAGTTCGCCGCCCTCCTCGACAAGGCGCTGGCGCTGGGCTTCGACGCGGTCTGCACCGGTCACTACGCCCAGGTGGTCGTGCGTGCGGACGGCAGCCGCGAACTGCACCGCGCCTCCGACATGGCCAAGGACCAGTCGTACGTCCTCGGAGTGCTCGACGAGAAGCAGCTCG
Organism: Streptomyces sp. HUAS ZL42; assembly: GCF_040782645.1. Lineage (GTDB taxonomy): Bacteria > Actinomycetota > Actinomycetes > Streptomycetales > Streptomycetaceae > Streptomyces. The sequence goes on along the minus strand of NZ_CP160403.1, from coordinate 3,272,787 downwards.
CGCACGCGATGTTCCCGCTCGGCGACACCGTCACCACCAAGGACGAGATCCGCGCGGAGGCCGAGCGCCGGGGCCTGGCGGTGGCCAGGAAGCCCGACTCGCACGACATCTGCTTCATCGCGGACGGCGACACCCAGGGCTTCCTCGCGTCCCGTCTCGGCAAGGCCGAGGGCGACATCGTCGACGAGGCCGGCAACAGGCTCGGCACGCACGAGGGCGCGTACGGCTTCACCATCGGCCAGCGCAAGGGGCTCAGGATCGGCACCCCGGCCGCCGACGGCAAGCCGCGCTACGTCCTCGACATCTCGCCGGTCGACAACACGGTGACGGTCGGCCCGGCCGCCGCCCTGGACGTGACGGGGCTGACGGCCGTCAAGCCTCGCTGGTGCGGCGCCCCCCCGACCGGCCCCGGCACCTACACGGCCCAGCTCCGCGCCCACGGCGGCGAGACCGAGGTGACCGCCGAACCGGTCGACGGCTCCCTGGAGGTCACGTTCGCGCAGCCGGTCCGGGGCGTGGCGCCCGGCCAGGCGATCGTGCTGTACGACGGCACGCGCGTGGTGGGCTCGGCCACGATCGCGTCGACCACGCGCGCGGCGACCGCGGTGGCGTGACCGTACGCGTGACCGTACGCGCAGTCCCTACCGCCCCTGTGTGAAGAAGCCGGCCAGCACCGGCGCCAGGACGTTCGGGTCCACCATGTGGGTCTGGTCCTCCAGCGTGCGGTAGGTGCCCTGCGGCACGGCGTCCGCGACGGCCTTCACGGCCTGGCGCAGCCATGCGGGGCTCGCCGAGCCGGCGACGGCCAGGACGGGAACGGTGATCGACGCCAGCCGTTCCCGGGGCACCAGACCGCCGCCCATGACGGCGTCGTCGTACGCCAGGGTCGGCGCGATCGCCTCCATGCCGGCCCACATGGGGGACTGGCGGGCGCCCTGGATCATCGCCTCGGCCATGCCGGTGAGCCGGAGGAACAACTCGACCGCGTCCCCGCGCCGCCCCTGGTCGAGCGCCTCGGTCAGGTCCGCCGTGTACCGGGCGCGCTCCTCGGCTCCGGACTCCGAGAAGTCGGCGAACGGCGTCTCGTAGACGGCGGCCTGACGGACCGGCAGCCCGCTCGCCGTCGCCTCGAGCACCAGCGCACCGCCCGACGACATGCCGTACAGCGCCGCTTCACCGCCCACCACGTCGATGAGCGCCGCCAGGTCCTCGACCTCGCGTTCCACCGCGTACGGCGCCGTGTCGCCGCTCTCCCCGCGGCCCCGGCGGTCGTACCGGACGACCGTGAAGCGGCTCGCGAGGAGGGCGGCAAGGGGTGCCACCGTGGCGCCCGTCGACATCGCGCCGCTCACCAGGATGACCGCGGGGCCCTGTCCGGAGCGTCCGTAGGCGATGGGGGTGCCGTCGCGCGAAAGGGTCTTCTTGTCCATGCCGGTCAGACTGCCGGACGGCACCGGAACTAATCGGTCACGACACTTCCACTTCGTAGAAGCACAGATGGTCCTTGATCTGCGCGACGTCGGGCTTGGGGTCGGGATAGGCCCAGACGAGGTCCGCCGCGCCGGGCAGCGACCAGTAGGACGCCGTGCCCTTGAAGGGGCAGTACGTGTGGGTGTCGGAAGGGGTGAGGAGGTCGAGGCGTACGTCCTCGGCCGGGATGTAGTACCGCACGGGACAGCCGGTCTCCTTCAGGAGGAGGGGCCGGTCGGTCTCCGCAAGCACCTGCTCCCCGCGGACGACCCGTACGCGCTGCGTGCCCTGCTCGATCGTGATCGTGTGTCCATCGGCCATACCGGAAAAGCACTCGCGGGCCCCGGGTTCTTCCCGCGTACGGTGGCCCCATGCGCATCTCTGTCTTCCTCTCCGCCGCCGACCTCGACGACCGATACACGCGCCCCGCGCGGGAATTCGCGAACCTGCTGGGCAAGGGCGGTCACACCCTCGTCTGGGGCGGCTCGGACGTCGGCCTGATGAAGGTGGTCGCCGACGGTGTGCAGGAGGCGGGAGGCCGGCTCTGCGGGGTCTCCGTGGACTTCCTCGCCGCCAAGGCACGCCAGGGCGCGGACGAGATGGTGATCGCGAAGGACCTCGCCGAGCGGAAGAAACTGCTCCTCGAGAAGGCCGACGCGGTGGTGATCATGGTCGGCGGGACGGGGACGCTCGACGAGGCGACGGAGATCCTGGAGCTGAAGAAACACGGCCACACGGACAAGCCAGTGGTCCTCCTCAACACCGCGGGCTTCTACGACGGCCTGAAGGAGCAGTTCCGGCGCATGGAGGACGAGGGCTTCCTGCCCCGCCCGCTCACCGACCTGGTGTTCTTCGCGGAGGAAGCGGTGGGGGCGCTGGCCTACCTGGAAGAGCGCAGGGGCGTGGAGTGAGCGGGTGCGGGTGATGCGAGCATGGCGGACATGGCTACTCATGTGATCACCGGGGCGGGTTCCGGCATCGGCGCGGCCGTGGCCCGCCGTCTGCACGCGCGCGGGGACGATCTCGTGCTGCACGCGCGTGACGCCGGCCGGGCGAAGGAGCTGGCGGCGGAGTTCCCCGGGGCGCGGACGCTGGTCGGCGATCTTGCGGATCCCGACAAGCTGAGCTGGGCGTTCTCACACCAGACGCTCCCGGACCGGGTGGACTCGCTGCTGCACATCGCCGGCGTGGTCGATCTGGGCCGGGTCGGCGACCTCACCCCGAAGACCTGGCGCCACCAGCTCAACGTCAACCTGATCGCCCCCGCGGAGCTGACCCGGCACTTCCTGCCGCAGCTGCGGACGGCGCGGGGCCACGTGGTGTTCGTCAACTCGGGCGCGGGGCTGAACGCCCACGCCGAGTGGTCCGCGTACGCGGCGTCGAAGCACGGCCTGAAGGCTCTGGCCGATTCGCTGCGCCACGAGGAGCACGCGAGCGGCGTCCGCGTCACCTCGGTCTACCCCGGCCGCACGGCGAGTCCGATGCAGGCGAAGGTCCACCGGCAGGAGGGCAAGGAGTATGACGCGTCGCAGTGGATCGACCCCGAGTCGGTGGCGACGACGATCCTGATGGCGATCGACCTGCCGAGGGACGCGGAGATCAACGACGTGACGGTGCGGCCGGGCCGCTGAGCGCCGTGAGCTCCCCGGACACCGCCGGGGGCTCCGCCCCCGGCCTATGCCCACCCACCACCCGACGCGGTCGGCCGCGAGGCGGGCCGCTCAGCGCCGGTCTGCATCATCCAGCCCGTCCGGCGTTTGCGGACGAGGCCCGTTCAGGGCCGAAGCGGGGTTGGGGGCGGGGGCGCAGCCCCCAGCGGGGGTCCGGGGCAGCGCCCCGGGATGGGACGGGTAGGGGCGGCGGGGGCGCGAGAAGGCCGACGTGGGCACCAGGACACCGCACTCGACGACATACGTAGGCTTCAGACGTGAACGCACACTTCAGCTTCGGCGCAGCCACCGGCGTCGGCTCCATGCCCGGCGGCGACGCCCGAGAGGCCGCCAAGGCCGTCACCGGTACGTTCGAGGACTTCCCGTTCCTCCCCGAGCTGCCCGCCCGCGGCCCCGGCGCGGACATGACCGGCCGGACCGCCGGAATGCTCGTCGAGCTGTACGCGCGCGTGGAGCCCAGCGGCTGGCGCATCGGCGACCACCCGGGCCGGGACACGAAACGGGCAAGGTCCTGGCTGGGGGAGGACCTGGACGCGCTGGAGGAGTTCACCCAGGGGTACGAGGGACCGCTGAAGGTGCAGGCCGTAGGGCCCTGGACCCTTGCTGCCAACCTCGAGCTGAAGAACGGCGAGGCCGCCCTCTCCGACCCCGGCGCCTGCCGCGACCTCACCGCCTCCCTCACCGAGGGCCTGCGTCTCCACCTCGCCGAAACCCAGCGCCGTGTCCCCGGCGCCCAGCTCGTCCTCCAGCTCGACGAGCCCTCCCTCACCGCCGTACTCCGCGGCCGCGTGAAGACCGCCAGTGGCTACCGCACCCACCGCGCCATGGACCGGCAGATCGTCGAAGCCGCGCTCCGGGACGTCATCGGGGTTCACGGCGACGGCCCGGTCGTGGTGCACTCGTGCGCACCGGACGTCCCGTTCGCCCTCCTGCGCCGGGCGGGCGCGGCAGCGATCTCCTTCGACTTCTCGCTCCTCACCGAGCGTGACGACGACGCGATCGGGGAAGCCGTGGAAGGAGGCACGCGGCTCTTCGTCGGGACCGTCGCGGGCACCGACGGCCCATTGTCGGACCCTGCCGGTAGCGTCATGGGTGTCAGGACGCTGTGGCGCAGGCTGGGGCTGCGACCGGGCCTTCTCGCGGAGGCCGTCACGGTCACTCCGGCGTGCGGACTCGCGGGCGCTTCCCCCGAGTACGCGCGGGGGGCCCTGGCCCACTGCGTCCGGGCGGCGAGATCCCTCGCGGACAACCCTGAGTAACGGGAGGACAACACGGTGGCCGGCGACAGGCAAGCGGAGACGACGGTGCCCACCGAGGCACGGGAGCAGCACGCGAAGCTCGCTGAGCAGATCGAGGAGCACCGCTTCCGGTACTACGTGAAGGACGCTCCCGTCATCAACGACGCGGAGTTCGACAAGCTTCTGCGCTCGCTCGAGGCCCTGGAAGACGAGTATCCCGAGCTGCGCACCCCCGACTCGCCGACCCAGAAGGTCGCGGGCGCGTACGAGACGGAGTTCACGGCCGTCCAGCACCGCGAGCGCATGCTCTCGCTGGACAACGCCTTCGACGACCTGGAGCTCGCCGCCTGGGCCGAGCGCGTCCACAAGGACGTCGGCACCTCCGACTACCACTTCCTCTGCGAGCTCAAGGTCGACGGCCTCGCCGTCAACCTCACCTATGAGCAGGGCCGGCTCACCCGCGCGGCGACGCGCGGCGACGGTCGCACCGGCGAGGACATCACCCCCAATGTCCGTACGATCGCGGACATTCCGGACCGGCTGAAGGGTGACCGCATCCCGGACGTCGTGGAGATCCGGGGCGAGGTCTACTTCCCGATGGAGAAGTTCGAGGAGCTCAACGCCCGCCTGGTCGAGGCCGGCGACAAGCCCTTCGCCAACCCGCGCAACGCGGCGGCCGGTTCGCTGCGCCAGAAGGACCCGCGCGTCACCGCCACCCGCCCGCTCCACATGGTCGTCCACGGCATCGGCGCCCTCCAGGGCTTCGACGGCATGACCCGCCTCTCCCAGGCGTACGACCTGCTCAAGACCTGGGGTCTGCCCACCTCCACGCACAACAAGGTGGTCGACGACCTCGACGGTGTACGGGAGTTCATCGCGTACTACGGCGAGAACCGGCACTCCGTGGAGCACGAGATCGACGGTGTCGTCGTCAAGCTCGACCAGATCCCGCTGCAGGGCCGCCTGGGCTCCACCTCGCGTGCGCCGCGCTGGGCGATCGCGTACAAGTACGCGCCCGAGGAGGTCAACACCAAGCTCATCAACATCCGTGTCGGCGTGGGCCGCACGGGCCGGGTCACGCCGTACGCCCAGGTGGAACCGGTGACGGTGGCCGGCTCGGAGGTCGAGTTCGCCACGCTGCACAACCAGGACGTCGTCAAGGCCAAGGGTGTGCTGATCGGCGACACGGTGGTGCTGCGCAAGGCCGGTGACGTCATCCCGGAGATCCTCGGCCCGGTCGTCGACCTGCGCGACGGCAGCGAACGCGAGTTCGTGATGCCGTCCGAGTGCCCCGAGTGCGGTACGCCGCTCAGGCCGATGAAGGAGGGCGACGTCGACCTCCGCTGCCCGAACGCCCGCACCTGCCCCGCCCAGTTGCGCGAACGCCTGTTCTACCTCGCGGGCCGCAGGGCGCTCGACATCGAGCACTTCGGGTATGTCGCGGCGGCGGCCCTCACCAGGCCGCTGGAGCCGGCCGAGCCGCCGCTGAGGGACGAGGGCGACCTGTTCGACCTCACCTTCGAGCAGTTGCTGCCCATCAAGGCGTACGTCCTCGACCAGGACAGCGGGCTGCCCAAGCGTGACCCGAAGACCGGTGACGAGAAGATCGCCACGGTCTTCGCCAACCAGCAGGGCGAGCCCAAGAAGAACGCGCTCGCGATGCTGGAGAACATCGCCGCCGCCAAGGAACGCCCGCTCGCCCGCATCCTCACCGGCCTGTCGATCCGTCACGTCGGTCCGGTCGCCGCCGAGGCCCTCGCCCGCGAGTTCCGCTCCGTCGACCGCATCGAGCAGGCCGGCGAGGAGGAGTTGGCGAACACCGACGGCGTGGGCCCGATCATCGCCGCCTCCCTCAAGGAGTGGTTCGCGGAGGAGTGGCACCAGGAGATCATCCGGAAGTGGCGGGCCGCCGGCGTCCGCATGGAGGAGGAGGGCTCCGGTGAGGACGAGGGACCGCGTCCGCTCGAAGGCCTCACCGTCGTGGTCACGGGCACCCTCGAACACTTCACGCGTGACGGGGCGAAGGAGGCGCTGCAGAGCCGGGGAGCGAAGGTAACCGGTTCTGTTTCCAAGAAGACGTCCTTCGTTGTCGTAGGTGAAAATCCTGGGTCGAAATATGACAAGGCAATGCAGCTCAAGGTGCCTGTTCTGAACGAGGAGGGTTTCGGCGTGCTCCTTGAACAAGGCCCGGAAGCGGCGGCCGAAGTGGCGCTTCCAACAGAGGAATAGCGGTTGAAGGACAGCTGTTCGGCGCATACCAGATGCATACGGGTGGCCGGGTCGCATTCGGGCAACCGTCTACGACCGCTGCCCGTGGAAGCCTTCTGCGGCCTACTGTTGAGATGTGCGCCTGCCGTGCCCAGCTGCGGTCGGGGCATCCCCTGTGCTCTTGATGAGCAGGGGGAAGGGCTTTCCAACGCGGCGCCGTTGATGGATGTCGGGCATCGGGCCGCGTGGCGTGGGCACCGCCGGCTGTGAGAGGGACGGGAATGGAACCGACCGAGAGCGCCGCCCCGGACTCACGGCTGCGCCGGTTGACCGGCGCATGGCGGGGGCGGGCGGCGCGGTCATCGGAGCGTACGGGCGCGGAGGGGCGCGTCCCCGGACAGTACACCCCCGCGGACACGCACGGGCCGTTCACCGCCGAGCACCCCGACGGTCTCGCGGGCACCGAGCCCGAACGGCACCTGTCCTGGCCCGCACTGCCCTCGGCGGTGGTCGCGGCGGCCGGGGTCGTCCTCGGCGCCGGTTTCTACCGGGGGTTCACCGGCAACCACGCGCTCTTCCCGTCCGGCACCGTGGGCTGGTCCCTGGCCGTGCTGACCGGCATCATCGTCGGTCACCTGGTCATGCTGGGCCGCGCGCGCTGGTGGGGCGGCACCGGCTCCGGCGCCGCCCTCACCCTCGCCGTGCTGCTGCTGTACGGCTGGGTGCCCGCCGGCATGGTCAGCCTCACCGTCGTCGTCCTGGTCGGCATCGCCCGCCGCAATCGCTGGCGGCAGGGCGTTCTGCACGGTGCCGCGGACATCCTCGGCATCGGCGCCGGTGCCCTGGTCCTGGCTGCCTTCGGGGCCGTACCGTCCGTCGAGAACCCCTGGAACCCGGACCACTGGACGGTCTACACCGCCCCGGAAGTTGTGTTGGTCGCGGCCGCCTACCTCGCGGTCACCCGCGTCCTGCTCTGGTACCTGCACACCCCGCGCTCCCGAGGCCTGCCCACCGTCGCCCGCACCGCCCTGGTCAGACAGGGCCTGGTCGCGGTCGCCCTGCTCGGCATCGCGCCGCTCGTCTGCGTGGTCGCCATGGCCAAACCGATCCTGCTGCCGCTGTTCGCCATCCCGCTCATCGCCCTCGACTCCACCCTGTGGATCGCCCGCGCGCGGGCCGAGGAGCAGCTGCGCGACCCGCTGACCGGGCTGCCCAACCGGCAGTGGCTGCTGGAACGCATCTGGACCGCCCTGGACGACGCCGAGCGCATCGGCGCCCGCTCCGCCCTGATGCTGATCGACCTGGACCGCTTCCGCTCGGTGAACGACACGCTCGGTCATCTCGCCGGTGACCGGTTGCTGTTGCAGATCGCCGACCGGCTGCGCCTCGCCCTGCCGCGCGGGGCGGAGGCCGCGCGGCTCGGCGGTGACGAGTTCGCCGTCTTACTGCCGGTCGCCGACTCCACCACGTCCGCGACCCGTATCGCCCGGGGCCTGGTCGCCGCGCTCAGCTCCCCGCTCGACCTCGACGGGCTCACCCTCGTCCTTGAGGCCAGCGCCGGGGTCGCCGTCTTCCCCGACCACGCGCTGGACGCGGAGGGGATGCTGCGGCGGGCGGACGTGGCGATGTACCAGGCGAAGCGGGACCGTACGGGCGTGGAGGTGTACGAGTCCAAGCGGGACTCGAACACCCCCGACCGGCTCGGTCTGCTCGGCGATCTGCGCCGGGCCCTGGACGCGCACGAGGTGCAGCTGCACTACCAGCCGAAGGTCCGCTTCGACGGGCAGGTCGCGGGGCTGGAGGCGCTGGTGCGGTGGGTGCATCCCGAGCGCGGGAAGGTGCCGCCGGACGAGTTCATCGCCATCGCCGAGTCGTCGGGTCTGATGCCGCACCTGACGGAGTACGTGCTGGAGACGGCGCTCGGGCAGGTCGCCGCCTGGCGGGCCCAGGGGCTGTACGTGCCGGTGGCGGTCAACGTCTCCCCGCGCGACGTCCACACGCCCGGTTTCGCGGGCTCGGTGGCCGCGCGGCTCGCCCGGCACGGAGTCCCGGCGGGAGCGCTCCAGCTCGAGATCACGGAGCACGTCCTGCTGGAGGACCCGCAGCGGGCCGCCGACACGCTCAACGGGCTGACCGGGCACGGCGTGAAGATGTCCCTGGACGACTTCGGGACGGGTTACTCGTCGCTGGTGCATCTGCGGCGGCTGCCGGTGAGCGAACTGAAGATCGACCGGTCGTTCGTGGCGAGGCTGGCCGTCGACGCCGAGGACGCGGAGATCGTGCGGTGCACGGTCGACCTCGCGCACTCACTGGGGCTGCTCGTGGTGGCCGAGGGAGTCGAGGACGACGAGACGTGGGAGCGGCTGCGGGACCTGGGCTGCGACGCCGTACAGGGGTGGCTGGTCGCGGCCGCGATGCCGCCGGAGGAGACGACGGCGTGGCTGCGGGCCCGGGGATCGCGGGGCTGGCAGCGACCGCGCGCGGCGCTGCCGGCGGCCGAGTGAGGTGCTTTTCCCGCCTGCCCGCCTGCCCGCCGGTTCAGCCCAGCCCGGATGCCGGGTGGACGTCGCCGGCGGGGGTGACTCGCCGTCGGCGTCCGCGGCCGGAGCGAGGCGATGCATTCGGCGCCGGCCACCGTTGCTCCGCCCGGGACCCCGGCGGAGGCTCCGTCCCTGGACCCTTCCGGCCTGTGTCCCCGTCGCTCGTCGATCCGCGAGCGGGCGTGCCGACCCGGCCCTTGGCCGATTACGCCGTGAGATGGCCGGTCATGGGGGTTGGAAGCGGTGCGGCTGAGGCGGCCTGTGTCCCCGGCGCTCGTGGATGCGCGAGTGGGCCTGCCGACCCGGCCCTCGGCCCGATTCCGCCGTGAGATGACCGGTCATGGGGCCTGGAAGCGGTGCGGCTGAGGTGAAGGGGCCCGGCAAACCGTTTCACGGGCACGGGGGCCAGCCCCATAGGATTGGGACGACTAGCCCCAGCCCAAACCACACACACTCACCCCAGAGGATCGCTGCATGCCTGGCATCACGCGCGAGGAGGTCGCCCACCTCGCCCGGCTGGCGCGTCTGGAGCTGAAGCCCGAAGAGCTCGACCACTTCGCAGGCCAGCTGGACGACATCATCGGCGCGGTGGCCCGCGTCAGCGAGGTCGCCGACCAAGACGTACCGCCGACCTCGCACCCGCTCCCGCTGACCAACGTCATGCGGGCGGACGAGGTCCGTCCCTCGCTCACCCCCGAGCAGGCGCTCTCCGGCGCCCCGGCCCAGGAGCAGCAGCGTTTCAAGGTGCCGCAGATCCTGGGGGAGGACTGATCCATGACGGACATCATCAAGCTCACGGCCGCCGAAACCGCCGCGAAGATCGCCTCCGGCGAGCTCACGGCCGTCGAGGTCACCGAGGCCCACCTCGCGCGCATCGAGGCCGTCGACGAGAAGGTGCACGCCTTCCTGTACGTCGACCGTGAGGGGGCGCTGGCCCAGGCCCGCGCCGTCGACGAGAAGCGCGAGCGCGGCGAGAAGCTCGGTCCGCTGGCCGGTGTCCCCCTCGCTCTCAAGGACATCTTCACCACCGAGGGCATCCCGACGACCGTCGGTTCGAAGATCCTCGAGGGCTGGATCCCGCCGTACGACGCGACCCTCACCAAGAAGCTGAAGGCCGCCGACGTCGTCATCCTCGGCAAGACCAACATGGACGAGTTCGCCATGGGGTCGTCGACGGAGAACAGCGCGTTCGGGCCCACCGGCAACCCCTGGGACCTGACCAGGATCCCCGGCGGCTCCGGTGGCGGTTCGTCCGCCGCGCTCGCCTCCTTCCAGGCCCCGCTCGCCATCGGCACCGACACCGGCGGCTCCATCCGTCAGCCGGCCGCCGTCACCGGCACGGTCGGCGTGAAGCCGACGTACGGCGCGGTCTCCCGCTTCGGGATGGTCGCCTTCTCCTCCTCCCTCGACCAGGGCGGGCCCTGCGCCCGTACGGTCCTGGACGCGGCCCTGCTGCACGAGGTCATCGCCGGGCACGACCCGCTCGACTCCACCTCCATCGACGCCCCCGTCCCCCCGGTCGTCGAGGCCGCCCGCAACGGCAGCGTCGAAGGCATGCGCGTCGGTGTCGTCAAGCAGTTCCGCGGCGAGGGCTACCAGGCCGGCGTCATCCAGCGGTTCGACGAGTCCGTCGCCCTCCTCAAGGAGCTCGGCGCCGAGATCGTCGAGCTGGACTGCCCGTCCTTCGACCTCGCGCTGTCGGCGTACTACCTGATCGCGCCGTCCGAGTGTTCGTCCAACCTCGCCCGCTTCGACGGCCTGCGCTACGGCCTGCGTACCGGCGACGACGGCACGCACTCGGCCGAGGAGGTCACCTCGATCACCCGTGAGGCCGGCTTCGGCCCCGAGGTGAAGCGCCGCATCATGCTCGGCACCTACGCCCTGTCGAGCGGGTACTACGACGCGTACTACGGCAGCGCGCAGAAGGTCCGCACCCTCATCACCCGCGACTTCGAGAAGGCCTTCGAGCAGGTCGACGTGATCGTCTCCCCGACCACGCCGACCACCGCCTTCCCGATCGGCGAGCGAGCCGACGACCCGATGGCGATGTACCTGGCCGACCTGTGCACCATCCCGACCAACCTGGCGGGCAACGCGGCCATGTCGCTGCCGTGCGGTCTCGCACCGGAGGACAACCTCCCGGTCGGTCTGCAGATCATCGCCCCTGCGCTGAAGGACGACCGCCTGTACAAGGTGGGAGCAGCCGTCGAGGCCGCCTTCGTGGAAAAGTGGGGTCACCCGCTCCTCGAGGAGGCTCCGTCGCTGTGAGTGCACTGACCAAGGCCAAAGGCTTCAAGAAGTCCAAGTCCGGCACGTACCTGTCCATGGCCGGGACCGCGTTCGGCGCGTTCGGCGTCGCCAAGCGACTCAAGAAGGCCCGTGCCGAGAAGGACACCCTGGTCCTGATCGACGCCACCGTGTCCGCCGTCGCCATCGTCACCGGCCTCGCCATCCTCTACCGCGAGCTGAAGCGGCTGGGCGACGACGACGTCCTGCTGGGCTGAGAGGGAAGTTTCACCGTGACCACCACGACCGACCTGGTGTCGTACGAGGACGCGCTGGCGTCGTACGACCCCGTCATGGGCCTCGAGGTCCATGTCGAACTCGGCACCAAGACCAAGATGTTCTGTGGCTGTTCGACCGCGCTCGGTGCCGAGCCGAACACCCAGACCTGCCCCACCTGCCTCGGCCTGCCCGGCTCGCTCCCGGTCGTCAACGCGACCGGCGTCGAGTCCGCGATCAGGATCGGTCTCGCGCTGAACTGCGAGATCGCCGAGTGGTGCCGCTTCGCCCGGAAGAACTACTTCTATCCGGACATGCCGAAGAACTTCCAGACCTCCCAGTACGACGAGCCGATCGCCTTCAACGGCTACCTCGACGTACAGCTGGAGGACGGCGAGACCTTCCGCGTGGAGATCGAGCGCGCCCACATGGAGGAGGACACCGGCAAGTCGACGCACGTCGGCGGCGCGACGGGCCGTATCCACGGCGCCTCGCACTCGCTCCTCGACTACAACCGCGCGGGCATCCCGCTCATCGAGATCGTCACCAAGCCGATCGTCGGGGCCGGCGAGCGCGCTCCCGAGGTGGCGAAGGCGTACGTCCGTGAGCTGCGCGAACTCATCAAGGCGCTCGGCGTGTCGGAAGCCCGCATGGAGATGGGGCAGATGCGCTGCGACGTGAACCTGTCGCTGATGCCCAAGGGCTCCGACAAGTTCGGCACCCGCTCCGAGACGAAGAACGTCAACTCGCTGCGTTCCGTGGAGCGGGCCTGCCGTTACGAGATCCAGCGGCACGCGGCCGTGCTGAGCGGTGGCGGCACGATCGTGCAGGAGACCCGGCACTTCCACGAGGACACCGGGTCGACGACCTCGGGCCGCGTGAAGGAAGAGGCCGAGGACTACCGGTACTTCCCCGAGCCGGACCTCGTTCCGGTGGCCCCCTCGCGCGAGTGGGTCGAGGAGATCCGCGCCGGGCTGCCCGAGCTGCCGCTGGCCCGCCGCAACCGCCTCCTCGCGGAGTGGGGCATCTCCGCCACCGACATGCAGGCGATCCTCAACGCCGGTGCGCTGGACCCGATCGTCGCCACGATCGAGGCCGGTGCCGACTCCGCCTCCGCCCGCAAGTGGTGGATGGGCGAACTGGCCCGCAGCGCCAACGAGTCGGGCAAGGCGCTGGACGAGCTGGCCATCACTCCGGAGCAGGTCGCCCGGGTGACCGCGCTGGTGTCCGAGGGCTCGCTCAACGACAAGCTGGCCCGCCAGGTCATCGAGGGCGTCCTCGCCGGCGAGGGCACCCCGGACGAGGTCGTCGACAAGCGCGGCCTGAAGGTCGTCTCCGACGACTCGGCGCTGGGTACGGCGGTCGACGAGGCCATCGCCGGAAACCCGGGCATCGCGGACAAGATCCGCGGCGGCAAGGTGGCCGCGGCCGGCGCCCTGGTCGGCGCCGTCATGAAGGCCACCCGCGGTCAGGCGGACGCGGCCCGCGTCAAGGAGCTGATCCTGGAGAAGCTGGGCGTCAGCGAGGGCTGAGGCCGTTAGGCGAACGGCCCCGGAGGCTCGGCCTCCGGGGCCGTTCGCTCACTTACGGCGCCCGACGACCCGTACGAAACCCAGCGAGCGGCCCTCGTCCGCCCGCACCATCTCGCCGACCTCGCGGGCCATCGTGCGATGGAACTCCTCGGGGCTCTCCTCGGCGATCACCTCGCACCACAGCAGCCAGTCCCGCCAGCCGTCCGGCTGCCAGTCGGCCGCCTCCACCTCGACGGCACCGCTGCGGGTCCAGTGCCGGCGCCACCAGCCGGCGGTGTGGAAGCACCAGAAGTCGGGCTGCCACCACTGCATGAGATGCTCCGGCGGCTCGACGCCGTCCGGCTCCTCGCGCAGTGCCGGTACGACGACGCCGATCCGCCCGCCCGGCTTGAGCAGCCGGGTCAGCGTGGGCAGATAGAGGTCGTTCGTGCCGAAGTACTGGTACGCGTCGATGCTCACGATCGCGTCGAAGCTTCCCTCGGCGAAGGGAAGGTCGTGCGCCTCGGTGTGCACGGGTAGCACCCGGTCCGCGAAGCCGGCCTGGGCGATGGGCCGGGCGTTGTCGTCGGGCTCGACCCACAGGTCGGCCGCGGTGACCTGGGCGTCGTACTCCCTGGCCAGGAAGACCGAGGTCATCGCCCGGCCGCAGCCGAGGTCGAGGACCCGGGCGCAGGGGCGCAGGGCGTCCAGGCCGAGGGCGGGCGCCAGCCACTCCAGCAGCCACAGCGCGTTCGGACCCATCTGGTTCTCGATGACCCAGCGGACGTCGTAGTTGGTGCTGCGCGGGTAGCGGGCGTGGGCCAGCCGTCTGGTGAGGTCCTCCGTCGAGGTCCTCGGGGTGATGTCTGGCATCGGTGAACGGGCTCCTTGAGTCCTGGGAAGCGGAAAGGGGTACGGAGGAGCTCGGTCGGACGCTCAAACAATGCACCTGCCCGCGTTGGCGCGGAAGTGCCGGGGACGGGGCGGCGCGGACGCCGGCAACGGGTGCGCCGCCCCGCATCCGCTTTTCTCAGAGGGAGGCGCTAGGCTCGCGCGGCATGAGTGGACGTGCCGATTCCGAAACCGATGCCGGGATGGCCGAGGCGGAGGACGCCGAGGACATGGCGGGGGACGCGCGTCGGGCCCGCTGGACGGCGGCCGGTACCGGAACCCTGCTGACCCTCGTCGGCCTCGCCGCGTCGGTGCTCCGCCTCACCGGCTCCGCACCGGCCCTCGTCCCCACCGCCTACGCCCTCGGTGCCGTCGTCTGTGCGCTCGCCGCCGTGCTGGGCTCCCGGGGACGCACCCGGCGGGCCCTGTGGCTGCTGATCGCCGGGGTGATGGTGATGGCTGTGGGAGACCAGTCCGACTGAGCGGTGCTGAGAAGTTCCCGTTGCGGGACCGTATTTCCGTGAGAGACGCCACGCCGGAAGACAGAGTGACCGTTACTGTCCTGTGATCTGCCTCCCACTCCTGTGAATAAGCCCACGAACGCGGCAAACGATCACTTTCGCCTGTAAGAGTGGCCTGGCATTGCTCATGCGTTCTTTGCGGGCTGTTCAGTTCTTCGACGACTGTTCCCGGTCAAAGATCCACAATTCGTCACTCTGGGAGCACGTTTCGTGGCAGCCCTCGCACGCTGGTGTGTCCAACGGCGCCTGATCGCCGTACTGCTGTGGCTCCTCGCCTTCGGCGGGGTGACCGCGGCCGCCGCCGTCGCCGGCTCCGCGTACTCCAACGACTACGAGGCCCCCGGAACCGAGTCGGGCCGCGCCACCCAGCTGCTCCAGGAGGGCTTCCCCGGCCTCGGCGGCGACAGCGACACCGTCGTCTGGCACACCACGTCCGGCACCGTCCGCGCCGCCGACGTCGAGCAGACGATGACCGGCACCCTGGAGAAGATCGCGGACCTGCCCGGCGTGGCCGCCGTGGTCAGCCCGTACGACGACCAGGGTGCCGCCCGGATCAGCGAGGACGGGCACACGGCGTACGCCACGATCGCCTTCGCGGGCCGGGCCGAGGACATCGACAAGTCCGAGGCGCAGGCCGTGGTGAGCGCCGCCAAGGCCGCCGAGGCCGACGGGCTCCAGGTGGAGCTGGGCGGCACCGCGATCGCACTCACCGAGTCGTCCGGCGGGCATCTCGCCGAGGTCGTCGGCGTGGTCGTCGCCGCGGTCGTGCTGTTCCTCGCCTTCGGCTCGCTCGCCGCGTCCCTGCTGCCCATCGCCACCGCCCTGGTCGGCGTCGGCACCGCGTACGCCGGGATCGTGCTCCTCGGGCACGCCATGGACGTCGCCGACTTCGCGCCCATGCTCGGCATGCTGATCGGGCTCGGCGTCGGCATCGACTACGCGCTGTTCATCGTCACCAGACACCGGCGCGGACTGAAACGCGGCCTCACCGTCACCGAGGCGTCCACCAACGCCGTCGCCACCACGGGACGCGCGGTCGTCTTCGCGGGTGCCACCGTTTGCATCGCCCTGCTGGGCATGCTGATCCTCCGCCTGAACTTCCTCAACGGCGTCGCGATAGCCGCCTCCCTGACCGTCGTCCTGACGGTCGCGGCCTCCGTGACCCTGCTGCCCGCGCTGCTGTCCTTCATCGGCATGCGCGCCCTGAGCCGTCGCGAGCGGCGCAGGCTGGCCGAGCACGGGCCGGAACCCGAGCTGCCGACCGGGCTCGCCGCCCGCTGGTCGGCGTTCGTGGAGCGCCACCCCAAGCTGCTCGGCGCGATAGCCGTCGGCGTGATCGCCGTCCTCGCCCTGCCCACGTTCTCCCTCCGCCTCGGCACCTCCGACCAGGGAAACGATCCCCGGTCAGCCACCACGCGCCAGGCCTACGACCTCCTCGCCGACGGCCTCGGACCCGGCGTGAACGGCCCCCTCACCCTGGTCACCGAGGTCGACGGCGCCGAGGACAAACTCGCCCTCGACAACCTCGACGCCACGATCCGCACCACCGACGGCGTCGCCTCGGTGACACCGGTGACCTACAACACGGGCGGCGACACCGCGTACTTCACGATCGTCCCGGAGTCGGCCCCTCAGTCGCAGAAGACCAGCGACCTCGTGGAACGCCTGCGCACCGAGGTACTGCCCCGCGCCGAGACCGGCACCTCCCTCGACGTGCACGTCGGCGGCGTGACGGCTTCCTACGACGACTTCGCGGACGTCATCGTCGGCAAGCTGCCCCTGTTCGTGGGGGTCGTCGTCGGACTCGGCTGTGTGCTGCTCCTGCTCGCCTTCCGGTCCATCGGCATCCCGCTGAAGGCCGCCGTGATGAACATCGCCGCCGTCGCCGCCGCCTTCGGCATCGTCGTGACGATCTTCCAGTGGGGCTGGGGGAGCGAGCTCCTCGGCCTGGGCCGGGCCGGGCCCATCGAGCCGTTCCTGCCCGTGATCATGGTGTCGGTGCTGTTCGGGCTGTCCATGGACTACCAGGTCTTCCTCGTCAGCCGGATGTACGAGGAGTGGCTGGAGACCGGCGACAACCGGCGTGCCGTCCGCGTCGGCCTCGCCGAGACCAGCCGGGTGATCAACTCCGCCGCGGTCATCATGATCTCGGTCTTCCTCGCCTTCGTCCTCAGCGGCGACCGCGTGATCGCCATGTTCGGCATCGCACTGGCCTCCGCCGTCGCCCTCGACGCCTTCGTCCTGCGTACGCTGCTGGTGCCGGCCCTGATGCACATGCTCGGCGGCGCCAACTGGTGGCTGCCGCAGTGGCTCGGCCGCATCCTGCCCCGGATCAGCATCGAACCGCCCGAGTGCCGGGCCGCCCATGAAAGGCTGGCCGAGGCGACGGACGCCGAGGTGGCGGACGTACTGGCGAAGGGGCGGGAGCCGGATGTACGCGATATCCCTGGGTGACGACGGAGCGCAGCTGCGGCCTCTGGAGCCGTGGCACGCCGAGGAGTTCCTGGCGCATCTGGACCGGGGGCGGGAGTTCATCGGCCAGTTCATCGCCTTCGGGTCGAAGGAGACTGACGTCCAGTCCGCGCGGGCCATGCTGCAGCGGTACGCCGACATGCGGGCCGCCGACACCGCGTCCCTGCACGGCCTGTGGCTGAACGGCAAGCTCGTGGGCGGCGTGCTCTTCCTCAACTTCGACGCGGCGAACGGGAACTGCGAGGTCGGGTGCTGGCTGGAACCCGCAGGCACCGGGCGCGGACTGGTCACCCGCGCGATGCGCGTGCTCATCGACTTCGCAGTGGAACAGCGCGGCATCCACCGGGTCGAATGGGTCGCCGCCGCGGGGAACCGGCCCAGCCTGAACGTGGCGCGGCGGCTGGGAATGACCCGGGACGGCGTACGGCGGCAGGCGCACCCCTATGGTGGTGTCCGGCACGACCTCGAAGTGTGGTCCGTTCTCGCGCCCGAGTGGCGTGAAGCACGCGCGCGTGCCAATGACAAGGACCAGTAACGATCATTAAGAGACCTCTCAGAGAGCGTCCGTACGGTGCGAGGCATGGGAACCAAGACTGTTGACGAGACCGGGGCCGAGACGGGCGCCGAGACGAAGACCGACGAAGAGAACGTGGACGTCACCAAGGCCGACACCTCGGCCGAGGTGACGGAGAGCGAGGCCCGGGACGACGACGAACACGCCGAGGGTGCCGTGGAGGAGGAGGGCCCGTCCGGTGTCGGCCAGGGCGCCGGCGCCGTCGTCTCCGCCGCGCTCGGCATCGTCTCGCTCACCGGCAACTGGGTCGGGACCGTCGCCGCCGCGCGCGAGACCCTCGTGGGTCAGCTGCAGACCTCGTCGACCGCGAGCGTCGCCAAGCAGGTCAAGGAGGTGTACGGGGACGCCTGGCAGACCACCGCCCTGTGGGGCGGCCTGTTCGCGCTGGCCGCGCTGATCGTCGGCGTCGTGGTGCTGGCCCGGCCCGCGTTCGGCGCCCCGGGGAAGCCGCAGGCCGCCTGGATCAAGTCCGTCGCCTGGGCGGGAGTCTCGCTCGGCGTCATCGGCCTGCTCCTCGCCGTCCTGAAGTACACCGACGTCCTGCTCGGCCTGCCCTCCACCAGTTGAGCCAAGGCTCGCATTACCGCAGGTCCCGAGGGGTCTTAGGCCCGCCGTAAGGCACTTACGGCGGCCCTGAGGCCCCTCGCGTGCGTCTAAGGCCCCGCCCGCTCCCGAAGATGCGGAACTCTCCCGATGTGGCGGACCCACCTGGGAGACGAAGGTTGAGGCATCGCAGCAAGCGAGCCGAGAAACCGGCCTCTCACCACGACACAGGGGGACCTGCCATGTACGAGTACGAGCTCCACCAGATGCGTTCCGCGGAACTGCGCCGCCGGGCCGAGCACGATCGGCTCGCCCGCGAGGCCGTACGCCACCGTCGCGCCGCCCGCCGGGAGGCGGCCGAGCGCACCGCCGAGCACGAGGCCCATACCGGTCGCTCCCGTCGGCACTGGTTCGCCCGCGTCGCGTGAACGCGGGGGAGGGAGGGGGCGGCGGCCGCACCGGCACCGACCGGCCGGCACCGCCGTCCCACCACCCGTCGACCCGGCCGCCCGCGCACCCACCGCTCCTCCCCGCGGCCGTGCGCGCGGCGGCCGGCGGCGTCTCCACGGCACCCCCGGCTCGCCTCCCGAAAACCGGTGCCCCGTCACCGCAGGCTCGTGCAATGCTCGGGCCTGTGGAGACCAGGTCCGTCAGCCCCGTTTTCGTGGGCCGAGCCGACGAGTTGGAGACACTGAACGACGCGCTCGCCCGAGCCGCCGCGGGTGAGCCGCAGGCGTTGCTCATCGGGGGCGAGGCCGGCGTCGGGAAGACCCGGCTCGTCGAGGAGTTCGCCACGGCGGCCTGCCGCCGGGGCGCCGTCGTCGCGCTCGGCGGCTGTGTCGAGATCGGCGCCGACGGACTGCCCTTCGCCGCGTTCTCCACCGCCCTGCGTGCCCTGCGCCGCGAACTGCCCGGCGAACTGGCCGCCGCAGCCGCCGGCCAGGAGGCCGAACTGGCCAGACTGCTGCCCGAACTGGGCGAGACCGGAACGGGCCGGCACGACGAGGAGGGCATGGCCCGCCTCTTCGAACTCACCGCGCGACTGCTGGAACGCGTCGCCGCCGACCGCACGGTCGTCGTCGCCCTGGAGGACCTGCACTGGGCCGACGCCTCCACCCGCCACCTTCTCGCCTTCCTTTTCCGCACCCTGCGCACCGGTCGCCTCCTCGTCCTCGCCACCTATCGCGCCGACGACATCCACCGCCGCCACCCGCTGCGCCCCCTCCTCGCCGAACTCGACCGGCTGCGCACGGTCCGCCGCCTCGAACTCGCCCGCTTCAACCGCGACGAGGTCAGCCGCCAGATCGCCGGAATTCTGGCCACCGAGCCCGACCCCGCCCAGGTCGACGAGATCTTCGAACGCTCCGACGGCAACGCCTTCTTCGTCGAGGAACTCGCCTGCGCGGCCCACGAGGGCTGCCGCACCGGCCTCACCGACTCCCTGCGCGATCTGCTGCTCGTCCGCGTGGAGAGCCTGCCCGAGAGCGCCCAGCGGGTCGCCCGGGTCGTCGCCGAGGGCGGCTCCACCGTCGAGTACCCGCTGCTGGCCGCCGTCGCCGGGCTCGTCGAGGACGACCTCATCGAGGCGCTGCGGGCCGCCGTGAACGCCAACATCCTGCTGGCCGCGCCCGGCGGCGACGGCTACCGCTTCCGTCACTCCCTGGTCCGCGAGGCCGTCAGCGACGACCTGCTGCCCGGCGAACGCTCCCGCCTCAACCGCCGCTACGCCGAGGCCCTGGAAGCCGATCCCACGCTCGTCCCCGCCGACGAGCGCGTCATGCGCCTGGCCAGCTACTGGTACCACGCCCACGACGCCGCCAAGGCCCTGCCCGCCGTCCTGGCCGCCTCCGCCGCCGCCCGCCGCCGGCACGCCTACAGCGAGCAACTGCGGCTCCTGGAAAGGGCGATGGAGCTGTGGGACTCCACCCCCGAGGAATTGCGCGCCCAGCTGCGCCCCGTCGACTACACCGAGGTCTACGCCCCCTGCGGCTGCGAGCCGGAGACCACCCCCCTGCACTACCTCGACCTGATGGCCGAGGCGGCCGTCGCCGGACGGCTGTGCGGGGAGCGCGAGCGTGCCCTGAAGATCACCAAGCGGGCGCTGCATCTGCTGGAGGACGAGGCGGATCCGCAGCGCGCCGCCTGGTTCTGGACCCAGCGCTCCCTGCTGGTCCAGGCGCAGGCCCGCGGCGACGGATGGCGAGAACTGGCCACCGCCCAGGAACTCGTGCGCGGTCTGCCTCCCTCCGAGGTCCACGCCGAGGTGCTCAGCACCGTCGCCAACTGGTCCATGCTCCACGAACCCGGCCCCGACGCCCTTGCCGCGGCCGAGCGCGCCGTGGAGTACGCGCGCATGGTGAACGCCCGCGAGATCGAGCTGAACGCGCGCCTCACCCTCGGCAGCCTCATGGTCAACTCGGGCGACATCGAAGCCGGGCTCGCGGCGATGTACGAGGTCAAGGAACAGGCGCTTCAGGAAGGCATCTCGTCCGTCGCGGGGCGCACCTATGTGAACCTGCCCTCCGAACTCGAAGGGGTCGGCCGTTCCCAGGAGGCCGCCGCGATCCTCCGGGAAGGGACCGTCTACACCCGGAAGGTCGGCCTGCTGCACACCGAGGCCTGGGCCTGGGGCAACCTCTCCGACTCCCTGTACTCGCTGGGCCGCTGGGACGAGGCCGCCGAGGCCGCCACCCGCGCGCAGCGGCGCGAGAACAGCGCCAAACCCCAGGGCACGGGCGCCCTGCGCCTGGCGCATGTCGCGCTGGGCCGGGGCGACGTGGCCGAGGCGGCGCGCCAACTGGCCGCTGCCCGTGACCACTTCGGCACCCATGACCCCGTACCCCAGCAGTGGCTGTCCGTGGCCCGCATCGCCGTCGGCGTGGCAGCGGCCGAGGGCCGCATCCTCGACGCCCGAGCGGAACTCCAACGCGCCCTGGACGCCGGCGTCCCGCCCGGCACCCACCGCTACAGCTGGCCGCTGCTGCTGGCCGCGGTCACCGCCGAGGCGGACGCCCCGGCACTGCCCGCCGTGACAGAGGGACGAGCCGCCGCCCTCGAACGGATCCTCGAGGCCGCCAAGAGGACCACCACCGACGCGCCCATCTGGCTCGCGTACGAGGCATGGGTGCGCGCCGAACTCCAGCGCGCCGAGGGCCGGGACACCGCCGACATCTGGTCGCAGGCGGTAGCCGCCTTCGAACGCCTGGAGCGCCCCTACGACCTCGCCCGCGTCCGCCACCGCCTGGCCGGTGCCCTCCTCTGGGCGGGCGGCGAGGACGAGCGCGCCCGCGCCACGGAACTGCTGCGCCTGGCCCACGCCGTCGCCGACCACCTCGGCGCCCGCCCGCTGACCGACGCGGTCACCCTCCTCGCCCAGCGCGCCCGCCTCCCCCTGACCGGTGCGCCCGAGCACTCGTCCGACCCCGTCGAGGCCCTCGGTCTCACCAGCCGGGAACGCGACGTCCTGCGCCTGGTCTCCGCCGGCCGCACCAATCGCCAGATCGCCGAGGAACTCTTCATCTCCCCGAAGACGGCGAGCGTCCATGTCTCGAACATCCTGGGCAAGCTCGGCGTCTCCGGCCGGGGAGAGGCGGCGGCGGTGGCACATCGGCTGGGACTGTTCCCGCCGGACGCTCGCACGGCCTCCGTGGCGGGGTGAGGCGTACGCTGGACGGGACCGGCTGACCGGCGTACGGGGAGGCGACCGTGTTCAACATGTTCGAGGAACTGTTCGCACCCGGCCGCAAACACACCCGCGACGAGCAGAACCGGCTGGAGCTGACCCGGGTCGACGTGGGGGACAACGATCCGGGGCGGGGGCCGATAGACCTCGCCTCCGGGAAGGTGGTCGTACGCCCGCCCGAGCAGTCGGCCGACGAGGAGCCCGGCGAGGAGTGACAGAGGGGGTCAGCTCACCTCCAGCTCCAGAATCCGGTCGTCGCCCTTCCTCGCATCGCCCCGGCCGTCCGTGTTGCTGGTCGTGAGCCACAGCTTGTTCCCGCCCGCGTCCGCCACCGTGCGCAGCCGCCCGTAATCGCCCTCTAGGAACGCCTGAGGGTCGGCGGAGGCCTCCGTGCCCTTCAGAGGGATGCGCCACAGGCGCTGGCCCTTCAGGCCGGCCATCCATATGGACCCCTCGGCGAAGGCGATGCCGCTGGGGGAGGCGTCGTCCGTGCCCCACTGGGCTATCGGGTTGTGGTAGGCCGGGTCGTCCGACCTGCCCTCGGCCTCCGGCCAGCCGTAGTTGTCGCCCGGCTTGACCGCGTTGAGCTCGTCCCAGGTGTCCTGGCCGAACTCCGCGGCGAACAGGCGCTGTCGGGAGTCCCAGGCCAGACCCTGCACATTGCGGTGGCCGTACGAATACACCGGGGAGCCGGGGAACGGGTTGCCCGGCGCGGGCTCGCCCTCCGGTGTCAGGCGCAGGATCTTCCCGCCCAGGGACTTCTTGTCCTGGGAGAGGCCCCGGTCGCCGCTCTCGCCCGTGCCCGCGTACAGCATTTTGTCCGGGCCGAAGGCGATCCGGCCGCCGTTGTGGACGAAACCCTTGGGGATGCCCTTGAAGATCGTGTCGGGCGCGCCCAGCTGCTCGCCGGGCGGCTTCTGCTCCTCGTACAGCATGCGGACGATGCGGTTGTCCGAGGCCGAGGTGAAGTACGCGTAGACCATGTGGTCCGAGGCGTAGTCCGGGGAGAGGGCGAGGCCCATCAGGCCGCCCTCGCCCGCGGGTGAGACCCCTGGCACCTCGCCCACCTCGGTCTTCCTGCCCGTCTCCGCGTCGACCCGCGTGATCGTCGCCTCGTCGCGGGAGGAGACGAGCAGGTCGCCGTCGGGGAGCGGGGCGAGGCCCCAGGGGGTGTTCAGGCCCGTGGCGACCGTCCGGACCACCTTCACCGTGCCCTTCGCGGGCGGGGTCTCCTCGGCGGCCTGCTGTGTGGGGGACGCCTGCGCGGTCGTACGACTCGGTGGGGAGCTGGTGCCGTCGCCCGGGTTCCCTCCGTCGTCGGAGGAGCATCCGGCCGTCAGCAGCAGCGCGCCCGCGGCCAGCACGGCCGTCACAGCTCGACGTTGCACGATCTTGGTCCCTTCGACGCGGCGGTCCAGCGGCAGGTTCTACATGTCTTACACCGCCCGCGCCTCACGGGTTCCCGATCGCGGAGGCCGATATCAGGACACTCGGCCCGGCACACGGCTTCGGCCCGGCCGGCCCGCGAGAGGCTGACGCATCGCGCCTGGTCGGGGCCGTCCGAGGACGGACACGTTCGCGATCTTCGCGACCCGGCGCTCCTCCTCAGTCCCAGGACCCCTGCGCCCCCGGCAGTCCCGCCGCCTCCGCCAGGTCCTGCGCCGTGAGCCGCAGCGCGGCCGCCGCCGCGTTCTCCGCGACCCAGCGCGCCTGCTTCGTCCCCGGTACGGGGACCACGTGGCGGCCCTGCGCCAGCACCCACGCCAGGGCCACCTGAGCGGGCGTGACCGCCTCCCCGTACCGCGCGGCGATCCGTCGCAGTCCGGCCACGATCGGCTGGTTCGCCGCCATCATCTCGGCGGTGAAACGAGGGTGGCGGGCCCGCATGTCATCCGGTTCGAAACCCTCGCCCGGCGTCAGCGTGCCGGTCAGGAAGCCGTTGCCGAGCGGCATCGCGGCCAGGAAGCCGACGCCGCGCGCCTCGCACCACGGCAGCAGCGTGTCCAGGGCCTCCGTCGACCACACCGACAACTCGGCCTCCACCGCACTCACCGGGAAGACCTGCTGCACCCGCCGCAGCTGCCGGATCGTCGTGTCGTGCAGACGGGTCCCGGACCTGCGGCCGCCCCTGGCACCCACCGCGCACAGCCCCAACGCCCGTACCTTCCCGGCCTGGACGAGCTCCGCCATCGCACCCCACGTCTCCTCGACCGGGACCTCGGGGTCGGCGCGGTGCAGCTGGTACAGGTCGATCACATCCGTCTGGAGCCGTCTCAGCGAGGCGTCGCAGGCGCGCTTCACATACCCGGGCCGTCCGTTGGCCACGACGTGCTGTTCGCCCACCAGCAGGCCGACCTTGGTCGACACGAACGCGTCCTGCCGGCGCTCCTTCAGCACCCGCCCCACCAGCAGCTCGTTGGTGAACGGGCCGTACATGTCCGCCGTGTCCAGGAGGGTCGAGCCCAGGTCGAGCGCCCGGTGCACCGCCCGCAGCGACTCGTCCCCGCGCTGCCGAGACCCGCTGTACGCCCAGCTCATCGGCATGCACCCGAGTCCGACAGCCCCCACCGCGAGCGCCGCCGCGCCGATCGTCCTGCGCTCCACCTGCCCGTGACCCTCCCTCTCCTGGCCCCCCAACCTAACCTCTGCACACAGGCGTGCCTGACATAGCCTCGCGACCATGACATCCGACGTGTGGCTCCCCATCCCTCCGGACGACATCGAAGGGCTTCCCGAAGGGCCCGACTACCTCTTCTGGGACGGGGGTGACCGAGGAGACCAGGAGTTCCCCGGCGACCCCGCCCGGTGCGCCGTGTACGTCGTGCCGTACATGAAGCGTCAGTCGGTCAAGGTCCGCCCGCTGCGGGAGATGCGGAACCTGAAGGTCGTCCAGACGCTGACCGCGGGTGTGGACGACATCACCGCCGCCCTGTCCGACCTGGTGCCCGGAGTGCAGCTGTGCAACGCGCGGGGTGTGCACGAGGCGAGCACGGCCGAACTCGCGCTCGCCCTGGCCCTGGCATCGCTGCGCGGGATCCCCGAGTTCGTCCGGGCGCAGCAACAGGGGCTCTGGCAGAGCGAGTTCCGTCCGGCGCTCGCCGACAAGAACGTCCTCGTCGTCGGCTACGGAGCCATCGGCTCGGCCATCGAGGACCGGCTCGTGCCCTTCGAGGTGGCGCGGGTGGCGCGCGTCGCGCGCTCCGCGCGCACCACGGCACGCGGTCCGGTGCATCCGCTCGCCAAACTGCCCGCCCTGCTTCCCGACGCGGACGTCGTGATCCTTTCCACGCCCCTCTCCGAGACCACCCGCCACCTGGTCGACGCCGACTTCCTGTCCCGGATGAAGGACGGCGCGCTGCTCGTGAACGTGGCCCGCGGAGGCGTCGTCGACACGAAGGCGCTGCTCGCGGAGTTGGAGACCGGCCGCATCACCGCGGCCCTCGACGTCGTCGAGCCCGAACCGCTGCCCCCGGGACACCCGTTGTGGCGTGCGCCGGGCGTGCTGATCAGCCCGCACGTCGGGGGGCCCACGTCCGCGTTCCTGCCGCGCGCCAAGCGGCTGCTGGTGGACCAGTTGAACCGTTTCGTGAACCGGGAGCCGCTGCGGCACGTGATTCTGACGACGGGAACAACAAGCGCTTAGTCCGGTTCGAGTACTCTCCGCGGCCTTTCGGGCGCGATGGGTACTCGTGCACCCCGTGATCGTCACGGAGCGTAGAGGAACTATGTCCCTGAGTGACGAGACTGGTGTATCGTCCCGACAGGGGCTGCGCCGCGCACCGTTCGGCGCCGGGGATGGACATCTCAGACTTGTGAGGGGGGCGACGGGCGATGCACGGCCTATGGACGAGCGATCCGACGCGGCGGAGCCGCCGGCGGCGACCCTGGTACTCGGCGGCGCGCAGACACGGCCACCACGGCAGCCACAGCGGCCGGCACACTCACGACGACCCGGGAGCGGCGAGGACCGGGAGGGCCCGGTGACCCCGCTCTCCTCTCCCACGACAACCCTCGACGGGGCGCGGAGGGCACAGCCTCCTGCGGAGGTGACGCGCGTCCGGCCACCGTTGCGCGGCCCCGGGTCGGGCCTGGCCCGCCAACTCGCACTGGCCCTGGTGTGCGGGGGATACGCCGTCGGTTCCGCGCTCGGCTGGGGCTCGGACGAAGTCGCGCTGATCATGGGCGACTTCGGGCTGAGCGCCGCGGCAGGCACCGCCGCGGTCTCGTGCTTCCTCTACGCGCGCACCCGCCGGGTCCGCTTTCGACTCGCCTGGCTGCTCTTCGCCCTCTCCTCGGCGATGGCGGCCCTCGGCAACCTGGTCTGGGGGTGGTACGAGGTCGTCCTGGGACTGCCCGTGCCCAGCCCCTCCTACGCCGACGGGTTCTTCCTGTGCTTCGCGCCGCCCGCCATCGTCGGGCTGCTGGTGCTCGCCAAGCGGCCGGTGACCAGGTCCGGCTGGGTGTGCCTCGCACTGGACGCCTGGCTGATCGGCGGCTCGCTGCTCACGCTGTCGTGGAGCCTGGCGCTCGCACAGGCCGCCAAGGCCGACGGGTCCAGCGTGGCGCACATCGCGCTGTCGCTGGCGTACCCGCTGCTCGACATCGCCCTGGTGAGCATGGTGCTGGCGCTGCACTTCACGCGCTCCGCGGTGAACCGCACCGCCGTGAACACCGCGATCGGCGCGCTCGCCCTGACCGTGATGTGCGACGCCCTGTTCACCTCGCCGCTGCTGCACGCCACCTACCGCTCGGGTCAGCTGCTCGACGCGGGCTGGTTCGCCGGCTCGCTGCTATTGGCGTACGCCCCCTGGGCCACCTCCCGGCGGGGCGGACCGCCCGACGAGGGGCACACGCGCGTGGTGCACGAGCACGTGCCCGGACAGCGCACGACGAACCACTCCGTGCCGCCACAGGGGGGTGATCACAGCCGGTACCCGGCCGGCCGGCCCCTCACCGGCTCCCTGACCGCGCTCACCCCGTACCTCGCCGCAGCGGTCTGCACTCTGGGGATCCTCTACAACGTCCTCAGCGGCCGCAGCGTCGACCGTGTGGTCCTGCTCACCGGCGGCACCGTGGTACTGGCCCTCGTGGTGCGCCAGGGCATCATGCTGCTCGACAACATCACCCTCACCCAGGAACTGGCGCAGAAGGAGAACCACTTCCGCTCCCTGGTGCAGGACTCCAGTGACGTCATCATGATCGCCGCGCCCAACGGCGTCCTCCGGTACGTCTCCCCGGCCGCGGCCGGGGTCTACGGACGCCCCGCGGACGAGCTCGTGGGCAGCGAACTGGCCAATCTCATCCACCCGGAGGATCTGGGCTGCGTGGTGCACGAGGTGCGCCGCTTCCTCGCCGCCGGCCCGCTCGAGGAACCGACCACGCGCATCGAGTGCCGTTTCCGGTCCGGCGACGGCGGCTGGCTGAACGTGGAGTCGACCGTCAACCGCCACCACGGCGGGCTCATCCTCAACAGCCGGGACGTGACCGAAAGGGTGCGCCTGCAGGCGCAGCTCCAGCACAACGCCGAACACGACCCGCTCACCGACCTGCCCAACCGCGCGCTGTTCACCAAGCGTGTGCAGCAGGCGCTGTCCGGCCGCCGTTCCTCCGACCGGGGCGCCGCCCTGAGGGGCACGGCCGTCCTCTTCATCGACCTGGACGGCTTCAAGGCCGTCAACGACACGATCGGGCACCAGGCCGGGGACGAGCTGCTCGTCCAGGCCGCCCGCAGACTCCAGGACGCGGTCCGGCAGGGGGACACCGCGTCCCGGCTGGGCGGCGACGAGTTCGCGGCCCTGATCGTCGGCGACGGAACCCGCGACCGCACCGCCCGTGAACGCCACATCCTGGAGCTCGCCGACCGCCTCAGGGTGACCCTTTCACAGCCGTACGAGATCGACGGTAACGATGTCCGGGTCAACGCCTCCATCGGCGTCTCCTTCGCCGAACCCGGCCTCGGTGCGGGCGAGTTGCTGCGCAACGCCGATCTCGCCATGTACCGGGCCAAGGCCGGCGGCAAGGGCCGCGTCGAGCTGTACAAGCCGCAGATGCAGCAGGACGTCGTACGCAGGGCGGAACTGGCCACACGGCTGCGGGCCGCGCTGAACGACGGCGAGTTCACGCTGCTGCACCAGCCCGTGGTCTGTCTGGAGGACGGCCGGATCGCATCGGTCGCCGCCCAGGCGCGCTGGCGCTCCTCGCAGGGCGTGCTGTTCACGCCGGCCGAGTTCCTGCGGGTGGCGGAGGACAGCGACAAGACGTCCGAACTGGGCCGCTGGATCCTGGAGGAGGCGGTCGAGCAGGCCGCCGAGCGCGCCGCGACCGGCCTGAACGTGCCGGTTGCCGTGCGCATGAGCGCCCCGCGCCTGCTGGACCGGTCGATGCCGCTGGGCTCCGTCGAGGCCCTGCTCACCCGGCACGGGCTGCCGTCCGGCTCGCTGCTGATCGAACTGGCCGACACCGATCCACGGGTCCCGCTGGACGAGCTGGAGCGACGTCTGGGGGCGCTCAGGCGGCTCGGGGTCCGGATCGCGCTCGACGGCTTCGGCAGCGGCTACGCGGCGATCACGGCCCTGCGGCGGCTCCCCGTCGACGTGCTGAAACTCGACCGTACCCTGGTCGAGGGCGTCGTCGAGTCCGCGCGGCTGCACAAGATCACCAGCGGTCTGCTGCGCATCGCCACCGACCTCGGGCTGCAGTCCGTGGCCGAGGGCGTGGACCTTCCGGAGCAGGTCGTCGCCCTTCGCTCGATGGGCTGCACACACGGACAGGGCATGGTGTTCGCCGGGCCGCTGGACGAGTACCGGCTGCGCCGGGCGCTCCGTTCCGGCCACTGTCCGGTGCCGCACGGCCCGGCCGAACCCGCCTTCGCGGGAGGCGGTGGCGGGGTGTACACCAGTGGCACGAGTGGTGTGACCGCCGTCCTGGGCGGCGGGACCACTCTGCGCTCACATAATGAGACTCCCGTCCCACCCACTTGACACCGGGTGCGTGCCGGGGGGAGGGTCTGTGCCATGCGCACCCGAATTCTCGTACTTGGACAGCGCGTCGGCTGAGCTGGGACCCACCGGAGGACGATCCGGAAACCCCAGCGACCACACCGGCGCGCTCCCCTCGCTTGCCTTTTGGCACGAGGGGTTTTTTGTTGCACAGGCACCTGCCGTACAGCAGCCGCACACCGCACGAACTTCGCAAAAACCCTCAGCATCGAGAAGAGAATGCCGATGACCGAGCAGGCCACCGGGGCCCATCATCCGCAGCCGCGGCCCCGATCCGGAGGACAGCAGTCCGCCCCCGTCGAGCACGTGACGGGTGCGCAGTCCCTCATCCGCTCTCTCGAGGAGGTCGGCGCCGACACGGTATTCGGCATTCCCGGCGGTGCGATCCTTCCCGCCTACGACCCGCTGATGGACTCCACCAAGGTCCGTCACGTCCTGGTCAGGCACGAGCAGGGCGCCGGTCACGCGGCCACGGGTTACGCGCAGGCCACCGGCCGGGTCGGCGTCTGCATGGCCACCTCGGGCCCGGGCGCCACCAACCTCGTCACCCCGATCGCGGACGCGCACATGGACTCGGTGCCGCTCGTGGCGATCACCGGTCAGGTCGCGTCCAAGGCGATCGGCACGGACGCCTTCCAGGAGGCGGACATCGTCGGCATCACGATGCCGATCACGAAGCACAACTTCCTGGTCACCAAGGCCGAGGACATCCCGCGCACCATCGCGCAGGCCTTCCACATCGCTTCCACCGGCCGCCCCGGCCCGGTCCTGGTCGACATCGCCAAGGACGCCCTCCAGGCGCAGACCGTCTTCAGCTGGCCGCCCACCACGGACCTGCCCGGCTACCGCCCGGTGACCAAGCCGCACGCCAAGCAGATCCGTGAGGCGGCCAAGCTGATCACCTCGGCCAGGCGGCCCGTCCTCTACGTCGGCGGCGGCGTCCTCAAGGCCAATGCCACCGCCGAGCTGAAGGTCCTCGCAGAACTCACCGGAGCGCCCGTCACCACCACCCTGATGGCGCTCGGCGCGTTCCCCGACAGCCACCCGCTGCACGTGGGAATGCCGGGCATGCACGGTTCGGTCACCGCCGTCACCGCGCTGCAGAAGGCCGACCTGATCGTCGCCCTCGGAGCCCGCTTCGACGACCGCGTCACCGGCAAGCTGGACAGCTTCGCCCCGTACGCCAAGATCGTCCACGCCGACATCGACCCGGCCGAGATCGGCAAGAACCGCGCCGCCGACGTGCCGATCGTCGGTGACGCCCGCGAGGTCATCGCCGACCTGATCCAGGCCGTCCAGAAGGAGCACAGCGAGGGCCAACAGGGCGACTACACCGCCTGGTGGACCGACCTCAACCGCTGGCGCGAGACCTACCCGCTCGGCTACGACCAGCCCGACGACGGCTCGCTCTCCCCGCAGCAGGTCATCGAGCGCATCGGGCAGCTCGCGCCGGAGGGCACGATCTTCGCGGCGGGCGTCGGCCAGCACCAGATGTGGGCCGCGCACTTCATCACGTACGACAAGCCGGCCACCTG
Source organism: Streptomyces sp. HUAS ZL42 (assembly GCF_040782645.1). Taxonomy (GTDB): domain Bacteria; phylum Actinomycetota; class Actinomycetes; order Streptomycetales; family Streptomycetaceae; genus Streptomyces. Next base: position 3,242,432 of record NZ_CP160403.1, on the reverse strand, counting down.
GCTGAACTCCGGCGGCGCCGGGACGATGGGCTACGCCGTCCCGGCCGCCATGGGCGCCAAGGCCGGCGCGCCGGAGCGGGCCGTCTGGGCGATCGACGGCGACGGCTGCTTCCAGATGACCAACCAGGAGCTCACCACCTGCGCCCTGAACAACATCCCGATCAAGGTCGCCGTCATCAACAACGGCGCCCTGGGGATGGTCCGCCAGTGGCAGACCCTCTTCTACAACCAGCGGTACTCCAACACGGTGCTGCACTCCGGGCCGGACGACGTCAACCCGGCCGCGCGCGGCACCCGCGTCCCCGACTTCGTGAAGCTGTCGGAGGCCATGGGCTGCCACGCGATCCGCTGCGAGTCCCCGGACGAGCTGGACAAGGTCATCGAAGAGGCGAACTCCATCAACGACCGTCCGGTCGTCGTCGACTTCATCGTCCACGAGGACGCGATGGTGTGGCCGATGGTCGCCGCCGGCACCTCCAACGACGAGATCATGGCCGCCCGGGACGTCCGCCCCGACTTCGGCGACAACGAAGACGACTGAGCGAGAGAGACGCAAAAAGACCATGTCCAAGCACACGCTCTCCGTCCTGGTGGAGAACACGCCCGGCATCCTCGCCCGGATCGCCGCCCTGTTCTCCCGTCGCGGCTTCAACATCGACTCGCTCGCGGTCGGCGTCACCGAGCACGCCGACATCTCCCGCATCACCATCGTGGTGAACGTGGAGGATCTGCCGCTGGAGCAGGTGACGAAGCAGCTCAACAAGCTCGTCAACGTGCTGAAGATCGTCGAACTGGAGCCGGGTTCGGCCGTTCAGCGGGAACTCGTTCTGGTGAAGGTGCGCGCCGACAACGAGACCCGCTCCCAGATCGTCGAGATCGTCCAGCTGTTCCGCGCCAAGACCGTCGACGTCTCCCCGGAGGCCGTCACCATCGAGGCCACCGGCGGCAGCGACAAGCTGTCCGCCATGCTCAAGATGCTGGAGCCGTTCGGCATCAAGGAGCTCGTCCAGTCCGGCACGATCGCGATCGGCCGCGGTGCCCGTTCGATCACGGACCGGTCGCTGCGCGCTCTCGACCGGTCGGCGTAAGGACGCGTTCGGGCGGCCGGGGGAATCCGGCCGCCCGTATGCCGAGACCCCGAAACTTCCCTTCCCCTCGCCGTCATACGGTGGGACGCAACACCAGCACACAAGGAGAGAACCCAAAGTGGCCGAGCTGTTCTACGACGCTGACGCCGACCTGTCCATCATCCAGGGCCGCAAGGTCGCGGTCATCGGCTACGGCAGCCAGGGCCACGCCCACGCGCTGTCGCTGCGTGACTCGGGCGTCGACGTGCGTGTCGGTCTGCCCGAGGGCTCCAAGTCCAAGGCGAAGGCCGAGGAGCAGGGCCTGCGTGTGGTGACGCCGTCCGAGGCCGCCGCCGAGGCCGACGTCATCATGATCCTCGTTCCGGACCCGATCCAGGCCCAGGTCTACGAGGAGTCCATCGCCCCCAACCTGAAGGACGGCGACGCGCTGTTCTTCGGCCACGGCTTCAACATCCGCTTCGGCTTCATCAAGCCCCCGGCCGGCGTCGACGTCTGCATGGTCGCCCCGAAGGGCCCGGGTCACCTGGTCCGCCGCCAGTACGAGGAGGGCCGCGGCGTTCCCTGCATCGCCGCCGTCGAGCAGGACGCCTCCGGCAGCGCCTTCGCCCTGGCCCTGTCGTACGCCAAGGGCATCGGCGGCACCCGCGCCGGCGTCATCAAGACGACCTTCACCGAGGAGACCGAGACCGACCTGTTCGGTGAGCAGGCCGTCCTCTGCGGTGGTACGGCCGCGCTGGTCAAGGCCGGCTTCGAGACGCTGACCGAGGCCGGCTACCAGCCGGAGATCGCCTACTTCGAGTGCCTGCACGAGCTGAAGCTGATCGTCGACCTCATGTACGAGGGCGGCCTGGAGAAGATGCGCTGGTCGATCTCCGAGACCGCCGAGTGGGGCGACTACGTCACCGGCCCCCGCATCATCACGGACGCCACCAAGGCCGAGATGAAGCAGGTCCTCGCCGAGATCCAGGACGGCACCTTCGCCCAGCAGTGGATGGACGAGTACCACGGCGGCCTGAAGAAGTACAACGAGTACAAGCAGCAGGACTCCGAGCACCTGCTGGAGACCACCGGCAAGCAGCTGCGCAAGCTGATGAGCTGGGTGAACGAGGAGGCGTAAGCCTCGGGTCGAGGGGCCGGAGCACCATGCTCCGGCCCCTTCGGCGAACCACGGGTAACATCCGAAGAAAAAGGTGTTGTCCACCCCGTCCAGCCACAGACGGGTGATCCTTCCGCAGGGGCGCAAGACGGCCTCCGCCGCGCCACTACACTGCTGCACATATACGCGTCAGGCCCACAGCGTCGTGCGTCTTCCACGCGGCTAAGCGACACCGAGGCTTTCCCGGCGCCGCACCCCCTCCTCCGCCTGCGGCCGTCGGGACGGCCGTCCGCATGCATTGGACTTGTGAGGACTCACGTGAGCTCGAAACCTGTCGTACTCATCGCTGAAGAGCTGTCGCCCGCAACCGTGGACGCGCTTGGCCCGGACTTCGAGATCCGGCACTGCAACGGAGCGGACCGAGCCGAACTGCTCCCGGCCATCGCCGACGTCGACGCGATCCTGATCCGCTCGGCGACGAAGGTCGACGCGGAGGCCATCGCCGCCGCGAACAAGCTGAAGGTCGTCGCACGAGCCGGCGTCGGCCTGGACAATGTCGACGTCTCCGCCGCCACCAAGGCCGGCGTGATGGTCGTCAACGCCCCCACCTCGAACATCGTGACCGCCGCCGAGCTGGCCTGCGGTCTCCTCGTCGCCACCGCCCGGCACATCCCGCAGGCCAACGCCGCGCTGAAGAACGGCGAGTGGAAGCGGAGCAAGTACACGGGCGTGGAGCTCGCCGAGAAGACCCTCGGTGTCGTCGGCCTCGGCCGCATCGGTGCGCTCGTCGCTCAGCGCATGTCCGCCTTCGGCATGAAGGTCGTCGCCTACGACCCCTACATCCAGCCTGCGCGCGCCGCGCAGATGGGCGTCAAGGTGCTGTCGCTGGACGAGCTGCTCGAGGTTTCCGACTTCATCACCGTCCACCTGCCGAAGACCCCCGAGACGCTCGGCCTCATCGGCGACGAGGCGCTGCGCAAGGTCAAGCCCAGCGTGCGCATCGTCAACGCCGCGCGCGGCGGGATCGTCGACGAGGAGGCGCTGTACTCCGCCCTCAAGGAGGGCCGGGTCGCAGGCGCCGGCCTCGACGTGTACGCGAAGGAGCCGTGCACGGACTCGCCGCTCTTCGAGTTCGACCAGGTCGTGGCCACGCCGCACCTCGGCGCGTCGACCGACGAGGCCCAGGAGAAGGCGGGTATCGCCGTCGCCAGGTCCGTGCGGCTGGCCCTCGCGGGCGAGCTCGTGCCGGACGCGGTGAACGTCCAGGGCGGTGTCATCGCCGAGGACGTCAAGCCCGGCCTGCCGCTCGCCGAGCGCCTCGGCCGGATCTTCACCGCGCTCGCCGGTGAGGTCGCGGTCCGCCTCGACGTCGAGGTGTACGGCGAGATCACCCAGCACGACGTGAAGGTGCTGGAGCTCAGCGCCCTCAAGGGCGTCTTCGAGGACGTCGTCGACGAGACCGTGTCGTACGTCAACGCCCCGCTGTTCGCCCAGGAGCGCGGTGTCGAGGTACGGCTGACCACCAGCTCCGAGTCTTCGGACCACCGCAACGTCGTCACCGTGCGCGGCACGCTCGCCGGCGGCGAGGAGGTGTCGGTCTCCGGCACCCTGGCCGGCCCCAAGCACCTGCAGAAGATCGTGGCCGTCGGCGACTACGACGTCGACCTCGCGCTCGCCGACCACATGGTCGTCCTCAAGTACGAGGACCGTCCGGGCGTCGTCGGCACGGTGGGCCGCATCCTCGGCGAGGCCGGTATCAACATCGCCGGTATGCAGGTCGCGCGTGCGGTGGCGGGCGGTGAGGCGCTGGCGGTGCTGACCGTGGACGACACGGTGTCCGCCGGGGTTCTGGCGGAGGTCGAGGCGGAGATCGGCGCGACCTCCGCCCGCTCGGTGAACCTGGCCTGACGTTGCCGCCTGCCTCGGGTGACCGTCGGTTGAGGTAGCCGTCCCTGGGGGCTCTGCCCCCAGACCCCCGTTCGCCCTGAACGGGCTCGTCCTCGAACGCCGGACGGGCTGACATCTGTCAGCCCGTCCAGCGTTCGCGCGTTCCGCATGTTTCCTCAGGCAGTCACCGTCTCCAGTTTTTCGGTCGCCTCCTCCGCACCCGAACTCCCCGCAGCGTCACCGTCGCCAGCACCGCCGCCCCCGTCAGAAGCAGGGCCCCCGCGATCGTCGCCCCCTGCATCCCGCTGGGGAACGCCTCCCGGGCCGTCGTCGCCAGCGCGTCACCCGTGCGCTCCGGAAGCTGCCGGGCCACCGCCAGCGCGCCGCCCAGCGTCTCGTGGACCGGTGTCGGCGCCGAGTCCGGGATCCCGTGGCGGTAGATCGCCGTACCGATGGACCCGGGGACCGCCATGCCCAGCGCGCCGCCGAACTCCGCCCCGGTCTCCATCAGGGAGGAGGCGGCACCGGCCCGCTCGACCGGCGCGGTGCCCATCGCGAGGTCCGTCACCTGGGAGATGACCATGCCGATTCCCGAGGCGAGGACACCGCAGGCGGCCGGCACCAGCCACATCGAGTCCGTACCGGCGAGGGCCGGCATCCCGTAACCGGCCGCCGCGATCACGAAGCCCGCGGTCACCACCGTGGCGCGGTTGACGCCCTTCTGGACGAGGGCGGTGGCCATCGGCGCCGCCATGCCGATCGGCACCGAGGGGAGCAGCGTCCACAGAGCGGCGTCCAGTGCGCGCTTGTCCAGCACGGACTGCAGGTACTGCGTGGTGAAGAAGGCCGAGCCCGCATCTCCGCCCCCCCCGGTCCGCGAAGTGCCTTACCACCGCGCGGTCGTGGCAGATGAACAGGTATCCGAGGCCCAACTCGTCCTGCAGGTCGGCGAGCAGGTTGAGCACGCCGGCCCGCACGGACGGATCCAGGGCCGACACCGGCTCGTCCAGGACCAGCAGGCGCGGACCGGAGGCCAACGCGCGGGCGATGCCCACCCGTTGACACTGGCCGCCGGAGAGTTCGTGCGGGCGGCGGTCGCCGTACGACGGGTCCAGACCGACCCGGTCGAGGAGTTCGGCCACGCGAGCGGGGCCCTGGGCGGGGGTCCAGCGCACCTGGACCCCCGCTCGCTGCCGCATGCCGCCGGAGTACTCGTGCGGATACGCCCGCCGCTCTGCGGGCCGCGTCCGGGATGCCCACCCGGTCGAGCGCGGCGACCGCCCGGGCCCGCGCCTCCCTGCCGGAGACCCGGCTCACCGACCGTACGGCGGTGGCGAGTTGGTCACCCACGGCGTGCACGGGGGAGAGGGCGGCCAGGGCGTCCTGCGGGACCAGGGCGATACGGCGGCGCCGGAGCGCGGCGAGGCCGGCGCAACCGTCCAGCCGGATCTCCCCGCCCGTGGCCGCGCCCCGCGGCGCCATCCCGAGGAGCGCCCGCGCCGTGAGGGACTTGCCCCCGCCCGATTCGCCGACGAGGGCGGGCACTTCGCAGAAGGGTGACCCATTCCGGCCCGTCCGGCGTTTCAGGACGAGGCCGTTGAGACCGACGGGGTCCAGGGGCGGAGCCCGGGCCGAAGTGGTCCCCGGTGGGCTGTCTACAGTCGTGTCGCCTTCAATGCCATGTGCAGCAGCAGCCTGTCCTCGCCGTCGTCCAGGTCCAGGCCCGTCAGTTGCTCCACGCGGGACAGTCGGTAGTACAGGGTCTGGCGGTGGATACCCAGCTCCGCTGCCGTGCGGCCCGCCTGGCCCGCGCAGTCGAGGTAGACCTCCGCCGTGCGGGCCAGTTCGTGGTGGGCGGGGGAGAGGAGGGGGGCGACCGCGGGGTCGCGGGACGTTTCCGGCGGGAGCGAGGTCAGCAGGCGGTACGGCCCGATGCCGGACCACTCGGCGACCGGGCCGAAGCGGGGCTCCGCCAGTGCCGCACGGGCCGCCGCGGACGCCTCGTGCCACGCGGCGCCCAGATCGGCGAGGCCGAGACGCGCCGCCGCGATCCCGGCCGCTGGAGGACCTCCTCCCGCGCCCGCCCGCTCCAGCAGCCGCCCCGCCGCCGACGTGGCCGGTGTCAGCGTGTCCGTCGAGCGCAGCCGGACCAGCAGGGCGAGGGAGTGCCCCGTGGCTCCCCACGGGACCGTGCACAGCGCCGTCGCCCCCGGCAGCGTACGGACAGAAGGGGCGTCGTCGGGGTCGGCCGACGGCCAGGGCGCCACGCACACCACCGTGTGCGGACCGTCCGCGCGGACTCCCAGGGCGGTGCGCAACTCGGCCACCGCCATGTCCCGCTGCCAGCCGCGCTCCGCGGAGAGGACCGCCCGCAGTTCGCGGGTGAGGTCGGCGCCGTGCTGGGCCTCGTCCGCGAGCAGCGCGCCGATGCGTCCCGTGACCTCCATGGAGGCGGTCAGCTGCTCGTCGGAGGGGCCCGGCTCGCCCTCGAGGAGCCAGACGTAGCCGAGAACCACGCCCCGGTGCCGTACGGGCAGGCAGATGCGCCCCCGGTACACCCCCGCCTCCGGGGTCGGCGGAATACGGACCGGCCCCGTCGCTCGCGTGATGCCGAACCCCTCGAACCATTTCCGGACCTTCGCCGTGGAGCGGCGCGTCAGGATCGAGCGGGTGCGGACAGGGTCCAGGGCAGTGGCGTCCAGGTCGTCCTCGCTGTCGTACGCGCCGAACGCGATCAGCTCGAAGTCCCGGTTCTCCAGGGTCGCCGGGGCGCCGAGCAGCTCCGAGATCTCGTCGACCAGCTCCTGGTAGTCACCCTTGTGGTCCTTGTACTCCGGCGTCACCCGGGCATTCTCCCCCAATTCCGCGCCCCTTCATACATCTGTCTGAGATCTGCCGCACGGATGCGTGACAGCTGTCGATGGCTGACGATCGGAGGGATCCTTAGGTTTCACGGTGGTTCCCCGTGCCGTACCCGAATCTTCGGGAATCGGCCTCATATGGGTTGGTATGTGGAGGTGCCCCGTGCTGGGTCCCGTGATTCTCGCCGCGTCGCGCAGCGACCGGATGCGACGCCTGATCTCGGCGGCCCCGGTGACCAAGCAGGTCGTCGACCGCTTCATACCCGGTGAGACGGTGGACGACATCGTGCCGATCATCGAGGAGCTCACGGACCGCGGTCTCGAGCTCACCATGGACGTCGTCGGCGAGGACATCACCACCCCCGGGCAGGCCGCCGCCGCCCGCGACGCCTACCTCGGGCTGATCGACCGGCTCAAGCCGCTGGGCCTCGGCCCGAAGGTCGAGATGTCCGTCAAGCTCTCCATGTTCGGCCAGGCACTCGAAGGCGGCCACGAACTCGCGCTCGCCAACGTCCGGCCCGTCGTCGAGGCAGCCGCCGCCATCGGTACGGCCGTCACCCTCGACGCGGAGGACCACACCACGCTCGACTCGATGTTCGCCATCCACGAGGAGCTGCGGAAGGACCACCCGGAGACCGGCTGTGTCATCCAGGCATATCTCTTCCGCACCGAGGCCGACGCCCACCGCCTCGCCGCGAACGGCAGCCGCGTGCGGCTGGTGAAGGGCGCGTACAAGGAGCCCGCCGAGGTCGCCCACCAGAAGAAGCACGAGATCGACAAGGCGTACGTCCGGGTCCTGCGGACTCTGATGGAGGGCGACGGGTACCCGATGATCGGGTCCCACGACCCGCGGCTGATCTCCATCGCCCAGGAGCTGGCCCGCCGCGCCGCGCGCAAGCTCGACGAGTACGAGTTCCAGATGCTGTACGGCATCCGCAGCGAGGAGCACCTGCGGCTGGCCGCCGAGGGCCACCGCATGCGCGTCTACACCGCCTACGGCACGGACTGGTACGGCTACTTCATGAGGCGGCTCGCTGAGAAGCCGGCGAACCTGCGGTTTTTCCTGCGGAGCGTGGTCGGTCATGGCTGATGCATCTGGGTTGTGCTGTGGTTTCTGCCGGGGGTCCGGGGGTTGGCCCCCGGGGGGGCGCAGCATGAGGCGGCTCGCTGAGAAGCCGGCGAACCTGCGGTTTTTCCTGCGGAGCGTGGTCGGTCATGGCTGATGCATCTGGGTTGTGCTGTGGCTTCTGCCGGGGGTCCGGGGGTTGGCCCCCGGGGGGCGCAGCATGAGGCGGCTCGCTGAGAAGCCGGCGAACCTGCGCTTCTTCGCGCGAAGCATGATCACCAAGGGCTGACCCACACCGCTCAAGTCAAGGAGTACGGAACACATGGACGCTGTGACACAGGTCCCCACCCCCGTCAACGAGCCGGTGCACGGCTACGCCCCCGGCTCGCCCGAGCGCGCCCGCCTCGAGGCCAAGCTGAAGGAACTGGCGGAGAACCCGATCGACCTGCCCTGCACGATCGGCGGCGAGAAGCGGTTGGGCGGCGGTGACGCGTTCCAGGTCGTCCAGCCGCACAACCACAAGGCCGTGCTCGGCACGTACCGCAACGCGACCCAGCAGGACGCGCAGGACGCCATCGACGCGGCCCTCGCCGCCGCGCCCGCCTGGCGCGCGATGTCCTTCGACGACCGCGCGGCGATCATCCTGCGCGCCGCCGAACTGCTGGCCGGCCCGTGGCGCGAGACGATCGCCGCCTCCACCATGCTCGGCCAGTCCAAGACCGCCCAGCAGGCGGAGATCGACGCCCCCTGCGAGCTGATCGACTTCTGGCGCTTCAACGTCCACTACGCCCGCCAGATCCTGGCCGAGCAGCCCGTCGCCAACGCTCCGGGCGTCTGGAACCGCCTCGACCACCGACCGCTGGAGGGCTTCGTCTACGCGATCACCCCGTTCAACTTCTCGGCGATCGCGGGCAACCTGCCGACGGCCCCCGCCCTGATGGGCAACGTCGTCGTCTGGAAGCCGTCCCCGACGCAGACCCACGCCGCCGTGCTGCTGATGCGGCTGCTGGAGGAGGCGGGCCTGCCCAAGGGCGTCATCAACCTTGTCACCGGCGACGGCGTCGAGGTCTCCCAGGTCGCCCTGGTCCACCGTGACCTGGCCGGCATCCACTTCACCGGCTCGACCAGGACCTTCCAGTACCTGTGGAAGACGGTCGGCGCCAACATCGAGAGGTACCGCTCCTACCCGCGTCTGGTCGGCGAGACCGGCGGCAAGGACTTCCTGGTCGCCCACCCGTCGGCCGACCGCGCGGTGCTCAAGACCGCCCTGACCCGCGGCGCCTTCGAGTACCAGGGCCAGAAGTGTTCGGCGACGTCCCGGGCGTACATCCCGGCGTCGATCTGGAACTCCGGCTTCAAGGAGGAGTTCGCCGCAGAGGTCGACTACCTGACCATGGGTGACGTCACCGACCTCGCCAACTTCATCGGCGCGGTCATCGACGAGCGCGCCTTCGCCAAGAACAAGGCCGCGATCGACCGGGCGAAGGAGGACCCGGCCTGCACGATCGTCGCCGGCGGCTCCTACGACGACTCGGTCGGCTACTTCGTCCGCCCGACCGTCGTCGAGTGCAGCGACCCTGAGAACGAGGTCTTCCGCACCGAGTACTTCGGCCCGTTCCTCGCCGTGCACGTCTACGAGGACGACAAGTACGACGAGATGCTGACCCAGATGGAGTCGGTGTCCGACTACGCCCTCACCGGCTCGGTCGTCGCGAACGACCGTGCGGCAGCCGCGTACACCATGGAGAAGCTGCGCTACGCGGCCGGCAACTTCTACATCAACGACAAGTCCACCGGTGCCGTCGTCGGCCAGCAGCCCTTCGGCGGCGGCCGGGCCTCCGGCACCAACGACAAGGCCGGCGCCCCGCAGAACCTGATGCGCTGGACCCTGACCCGCGCCATCAAGGAGACCCTGGTCCCGCCGACCGACTACACCTACCCGCACATGGGCTGACACCCCCTCACACGCGAACGGGCCAGGCCGAGAACACCTGGCCCGTTCGTGTGCCCGGCCGGGCAGACTCTCCCTCATGACGTGGACGGAGAACGAGACGGAGACGGTCACGGCCGACGACGGCGTACGGCTGTGGGCGTCGCGGTCGGGACACGGTGCCGAGCCGCTGGTGCTGTGCCACGGCGGGCCCGGGCTGTGGGACATGTTCGGGGACGTGGCCGCGCTGCCGGCCGGCCTTGCCACGACTGTGCGCTGGGACCAGCGGGGCTGCGGACGGTCGGAACGGTGCGCCGGGCCGTGGACGAGCGAGCGGTTCGTGGCGGATCTGGACGCCGTACGACGGCATTTCGGCCTCGGCCGCATGGTGTTGCTCGGCCACTCCTGGGGCGCCCAGCTCGCGCTGAGCTACGCGCTGGCGCACCCGGAGCGGGTGAGCTCGCTGGTGTACGTGGCGGGGACCGGCATCGGCCCCGACGCGGACTGGCACCCCGCCTACAAGGAGAACCTCCTCGGACGGCTCGGCCGGGATCCCCAACGGATGGCGCGCTGGCAGGAGCTGACGGACCGTCCGAACCTCTCCGACGAGGAGGAGCGGGAGCGCGCCGTCCTGCAGTGGTCGATCGAGTTCGAGGACCGCGGGCGGGCACTGGAGCACGCCGGGCGCATGGCCGACCCCTGGTTCGGGATCAACGCCGAGTGCAACAAGGCCCTGAACGCCGAGCGGAAGCGGACGTGGGGCACTCCCGAGCTGTACGCGGCCTGCCGGGCGCTCGACGTGCCCGTGCTGATCGTCGACGGCGCCCGGGACATCCGGCCGCGCTCCGCGGTGGACTCGCTGGAGCGGGCCCTGCCGCGCGTGCGGCGGGTGATCCTGCCGGAGGCGGGGCACATGCCGTGGGTCGAGGATCCGAAGGGTTTCCGGGAGGCGGTGACGGCGGTCGTGCGGTGAGCCGGCTCCCGCTCCGAGCCGGAGGAGGTTCTAGCCGGGCATTTCCGTCCGCTCCCACCACTCGTACACGGGCAGCCTGCCTTCGGGCGTGTCCGCCTGCCGCGGGGTCGCCCTGAAATGCTCGTACCCACCGCGGAGCTGGATCTTCACATCCTCTCCTGGGGCGGGAACCGGGACGATCCGCTCGGGCAGATCGTGCGGACCGCCCTCGAGAACTGCTTTGACCTTGTCGTTCATGACGTCACCGTTCCCATTGCCGGAGGCCGATGTCGCGAGCCGCACGGAGGATCAGTCGTGTGGGCGATCCGTCCGCGAGAGCAGCACACCTAGTCGGGGAGGCTGAGTACGATCTTGCCCTTCGTGTGCCCTGTCTCGCCCAGCTCATGGGCCTTGGCCGCCTCCGCGAAGGGCAGCGTCGCCTCGACGTGGACGCGGATGCGCCGGTCGGCCAGGAGGGAGGCGATCTTGGTGAGGCGTGCCCCCGAGGGTTCCACCTGGACGACCGCGAACCGCATCCCACGTGCCTCCACCTCCTCCGGGGCCAGGCCCAGGTTGCCTGGGAGCGCCGAGACCAGCAGGCCGTTCGGACGGAGGGTGTTGAGGGTGCGGGGGCCGTAGTCGCCGCCGACCAGGTCGAGGGCCACGTCGATGTCAAGGACCTCGGCGGCGAAGTCGGCGGTCGTGTAGTCGATCACCTCGTCGGCGCCGAGGTCGTGCAGGAAGCCGTGCTTGTCGGCCCGGGCCGTGCCGACGACGTACGCCCCCTCCGCCTTGGCGAGCTGCACCGCCGCGTGTCCGACGCCGCCCGCCGCCGCGTGGATCAGCACGCGGGTGCCCGGGCCGATGCGGCCGATGTCGATCAGGGCCTGCCAGGCGGTGAGCGTCGCCGTCGGGGCGGCGGCCGCGTGGACGTGGTCGAGGGCGGCGGGCTTGACGGCGAAACAGGTCTCGGGGGCGGCGAGGTGCGCGGCGTAACCGCCGCCGTCGACCTGCCCGAACACCTCGTCGCCTGGACGGAAGAGACTGGCGTCCGGGCCGGCCGCCTCGACCACGCCGGACACGTCCCGGCCCAGCGTGAAGGGAGGCTCCCCGTACAGCGGGGCCGTGCCCGAACGCACCAGCCAGTCGACCGGGTTGACGCCGGCCGCCCGGACCCGCAGGAGGATCTCTCCGGGGCCGGGTTCGGGGAGCGGCCGCTCCCCGATCTCCAGGACCTCCGGGCCGCCGAACCGGCGCTGGGTCATCACCTGGGTGCGGGACTGTGGCGTGGCCATCGGGTCTCCCTCCCGAGTCTCCGGTCCCCCCTCATCGTGCTCTCGGAGCGGGGAGGTCGCTACTCTCCGGGTGACACGTACGGCGAAAGCCCAGTTCAGAGCCGTGTGACTCGATTCACCGTCTCAGATAGTAGGAAGTCCGAGTAATTGTGGAGACAGACGCGCGGTCCTCCCTTACGTTTGTAGAAGCCGAACGTCTCGCTCGACCAAGCGAATGGCGGTCGTGAGCCGGGCCCCGTGCAGGCAACCCCTGCGGCACCGCTCCCCGCCCCATCCGGCGTCTCGTAACCCTTTCCGCACTCCCGGGTTTTCGAAGGAGTCGATTCCCCATGGCCGAGACGACCGTCCGCCGCCGAGTCCGTCACGTCTCCCGTACGAGCGAGTCCGACCGCAAGAACGCCGCCGCCGCCCTCCAGCGCGCCCTCGACCGCCGGGACAACGGCGGCGAGACCGGCCACTGAGCCGCGCACGGCGGACGTACACGTGTCACAACCCTGAGCCGGGAGCCGCACCCGTGTGAGGTGCGGCGCGGTCTCACCCGCCGCGCCGCACCTCGAAATGGTCGATGCGCTCGCCCCTCTGCGCGAGCGCCGAAACCTTCAGCCTCGGGGCCGCGCCGCTCTCCGCCTCCACCGAGAGGAAGGAGAAGCCCCGGTAGCGCACCCGCGACCACTCCACCGTCTCCGGCCTGGCGTGGCGCGACTTCGTCCACTGGAAGGTGTCGACGGACTCGTGCTCGCGCACGTGCCCCTCGTAACTCTCCTGTGCGCCCGCCGGAAAGCCGTACAGATCCTTGCCGCCCCCGCCCGCGGTGACGTACACGATCCCGTCCCGCGCCGGATCCGTGGATCCGCCGATCGGCACCGGCCGGCCCACCTCACCGTTCCTGATGGCGTCCGTCCGCTCGTACACGTGGTTGTGGCCGTTGATCACCAGGTCGACCTGGTGCTCGGTGAACAGCGGCAGCCACTCGGCGCGGATCCCGCCGTCGGAGGCGTGCGCCGAGGTCGAGTACGCGCAGTGGTGGAAGAAGACGACGACGAAGTCGACGCCCTCCGCCGCCCGCAGCTCGCCGAGCCTGCGGTTCAGCCACGCCGTCTGCTTCCCCTCCGTGTAGCCGAAGTTGGCGGGGATCTCGTACGACACGTCGTTCGCGTCCAGCGCCACGAAGCCCACGTTGCCGTACGTGAACGCGTACACGCCCGGCGCCCCACGCGGATCGAAGCCGGTCTCCGGGAGGGAGAATCGGGCCAGTTGGCCGCCGTAGCCGTCGGGGGAGTACCAGGCCTCCATGTCGTGGTTGCCGGTCGTCACCATCCACGGCACGGACCCGGCCACCGGTTCGTTCTGCTCGAAGAACCGGTCCCAGAACGTGGGGTCGTAGCCGTCCGACGTCCTGCCCCGCCCGTTCACGTCGGCGTAGCAGATGTCGCCCGCGTGCAGGTGGAAGGCCGGTTTCCGGCGCAGCAGCACCTGGTCGTTGGCGGCCGCGGCCCGTCCCACGCCCTGGTCGCCGAAGGCGGTGAACACGAAGGTCTCCGGGTTCGCCGGTGCCGTACGGAAGGAGGCGAGGGTGAAGCGGTGCCGCGGGTCGGCCGGGTCGAAGCCGTCGTGGCCGACGCCGTAGTGGTACGTCGTGCCGGGCAGCAGGCCGTCCAGGGTCGCGTGCACGTAGTACTGCTCGACCGCCGGCCGCACACCCGCGACGCCCGGGGTGTGCAGGGCACGCACCTCGGCCTCGACCCTCTCACCCAGGTCGTCGGGCCGGGCGCCGATCCGCAGGTAGGGCTTGCGCACCGCGGACGGCACCTGCCAGGAGATCCGCATCCCCGTCCGCGGATCGGCGCCGAACGCGAGATGGCGGCCGAAGGGAGCGACGGTGGAGCCGGGGGCCGTCGTGAGCGGGGAGACCGAGCGCGTCGGCGCGGAGGAACCCTGCGCCCCCGAGCAGCCCGTCAGCAGCCCGCCCGCCACCGCGCCCGCGGTCACCAGCGTGCGGCGCCGGGACAGCTTCGTGCGCAGGTACTCGTACTGCTCCGCCATGCTCATCCGGCCCGCGAGCTGTGCCGGGATGCCGAAGTCGGGACCGGGGGGTCCGGGGGCCCGCGGCGGAGCCGCTGATGGGGGCAGTGCCCTGGGAAACACAGTCATGTGCTGGAACTTCCCAGCGATTCCCAACCCCCGCCAGGCGTACCGGTGAACGCAACCCGTCAGAATGAAGTTGCCCCCTCGCCTCATGTCCGTATGGCGGACGGCGTGTGTCATCCCATGGGACGAGGAGTAGGGTTCCGGGCATGTCTCGCAGCATCAATCTCGCAGTGATCCCCGGTGACGGCATCGGCCAGGAGGTCGTGGCCGAAGGCCTGAAGGTCCTCTCCGCCGTCCTTCCGCAGGATGTGAAGCTGGAGACCAAGGAGTACGACTTCGGCGCCAAGCGCTACCACGCCACCGGTGAGACCCTCACCGACGCCGACCTCGACTCCCTCAAGAAGCACGACGCCATCCTGCTCGGCGCGATCGGCGACCCGAGCGTCCCGTCCGGCGTCCTGGAGCGCGGCTTCCTGCTCAAGCTCCGCTTCGCCTTCGACCACCACGTCAACCTGCGTCCGTCGAAGCTCCTTCCGGGTGTCGCCACCCCGCTGGCCGGCGAGCCGCAGATCGACTTCGTCGTGGTCCGAGAGGGCACCGAGGGCCCGTACACCGGCAACGGCGGCACCATCCGCAAGGGCACCGAGCACGAGGTCGCCACCGAGGTCTCCGTCAACACCGCCTTCGGTGTGGAGCGCGTGGTCCGCGACGCGTTCGCCCGCGCCCAGGCTCGCCCCCGCAAGAAGCTCGCCCTGATCCACAAGAACAACGTGCTGACCTTCGCGGGTCACCTGTGGACCAACATCTTCAACAAGGTGGCCGCGGAGTTCCCCGAGGTCACCACGGAGTACATGCACGTGGACGCGGCGACCATCTACCTGGTCACGCAGCCTGAGCGGTTCGACGTGATCGTCACCGACAACCTCTTCGGCGACATCATCACCGACCTCGCCGCCGCCGTCTCCGGCGGCATCGGCGTCGCCGCGAGCGGGAACATCAACCCGTCCGGCGAGTTCCCGTCCATGTTCGAGCCCGTCCACGGCTCGGCCCCGGACATCGCCGGCCAGGGCAAGGCCGACCCGACCGCCACGGTCCTGTCCGTCGCCCTGCTCCTGCGCCACCTCGGCTACGAGGGCGAGGCCACCCGCATCGAGGACGCCGTCTCCACCGACCTCGCGGAGCGCGGCGCGCTGCGCACCCGCAGCACCTCCGAGATCGGCGACGCGCTCTCCGTACGAGTAGCCGGCTGACCCGCCGCGCTGCACCAACTCTCGAAGCCGCCGGGTCGCATCCGCACCCGGCGGCTTTTCGTATGCGTCGCCGGGTGCCACCATCTTCCCCTGGGTCGCATTCACGCCGTTTCTCCCCCAGTGCCTTAAGGGCCTGGGTGGTACCCCCAACGGACCCCCGCTTGCGATAATCGAACGCGGAGCCGCGGATTGAGGGAATGCTCGGACGTCCTAGCACTGGCCACTGGCAGTACTGGCGTGAGCGCGGCCCGTCACACACAACCGGTGAAGGACAACTACTCATGACGACGCCCACGATCGAGCTCAAGCCCTCCGCCAGCCCGCTCTCCAGCGCGGAGCGCGAGGCGATCCTCGCCAACCCCGGGTTCGGCCGACACTTCACCGACCACATGGTGACGATCAAGTGGACGGAGGGCCGCGGTTGGCACGACGGCCAGCTCGTGCCGTACGCGCCGATCTCCCTCGACCCGGCCACGATGGTCCTCCACTACGCACAGGAGATCTTCGAGGGTCTGAAGGCCTACCGCCGTCCCGACGGGTCCGTCGCCACCTTCCGCCCGGACAAGAACGCCAAGCGCTTCCAGGCCTCCGCCCGCCGCCTGGCCATGCCCGAGCTGCCGGTCGAGACGTTCATCGAGGCGTGCGACGTACTGGTCCGGCAGGACAAGGCGTGGGTGCCGGCGCACGGCGGCGAGGAGTCCCTCTACCTGCGCCCCTTCATGATCGCCACGGAGGTCGGCCTGGGCGTGAAGCCGGCCAACGAGTACCTCTTCATGGTCATCGCGTCCCCGGCCGGCGCGTACTTCGCCGGCGGCGTCAAGCCGGTCTCCATCTGGGTCTCCGAGGACCGCGTCCGCGCGGTGCCCGGTGGCATGGGCGACGCCAAGACGGGCGGCAACTACGCGGCCTCCCTCCTCGCCCAGGCCGAGGCCGCCGGCAAGGGCTGCGACCAGGTCTGCTACCTCGACGCGGTCGAGCACACGTGGGTCGAGGAACTCGGCGGCATGAACCTGTACTTCGTGTACGACAACAAGATCGTCACCCCGTCGCTGACCGGCTCCATCCTCGAGGGCGTCACCCGTGACTCCCTCCTCAGCGTCGCCCGCGACCTCGGCTACGAGGCCGAGGAGGGCCGCGTCTCCATCGACCAGTGGCAGCGGGACTCCGAGAACGGCACGCTGACCGAGGTCTTCGCCTGCGGCACGGCGGCCGTGATCACCCCCGTCGGCACGGTCAAGCGAGAGGGCGCCGAGTGGAAGCAGTCGGGCGGCGAGCCCGGCGAGGTCACACTGAAGCTGCGCCAGGCGCTGCTGGACATCCAGCGCGGCACGGCCGAGGACAAGCACGGCTGGATGCACGAGCTGGGCTGAGCAACCCCAAACGGGCATACGGACACGGGCCCGTTCGTTCGACGCGTAGCGCTTCCCCCGCGCGGGTATTGACTGATTCCGCGGGGGGAGCGTGCTCTCCCGTGTGTCCACGGCCGGGGGAGGGAGCACGGGTGAGCGGACGGTCGCCGATACCTCGGCTGCGCTGGCTGGCGCGGACGTTACGCACCCCGCGCCGCCCCCAGAGCCTCACTGTGCTCGTGCTGCTCACGGCCTGCGCCGGGTTCCTGTTGTGGAGCTCCCACAGCATGGCCGCCTACGGCCAGAACTTCGCCCTCAACCTCGGCACCGACATCGTCGGCGTCGTCGTCACCATCTTCGTGATCGGCCCGCTGATCTCCCGCGCCCAGGAGGGCCGGGTCCGCGAGCACACCCGGCTGGACTACGAGTGGTTCGCCGCCCAGGTCCACGGCGCCACCTCCAACGTGAAGGTCCTCGACACCTTCTCCAACCTCTTCGGCCCCCAGTTCTCCGAACGCCTCTTCCGGGGCGTCAAGTCGGCCACCGCGCACGGCACGCGCGTGCAGATCCTGCTCCTCGACCCGGACTCCCTCGCCGTCATCCTGCGCGGCCGCGAACTGGGCGAGCGCAGCGCCGACATCCGCCGAGACATCCTGCGCAACCTGCGCACCCTGGACCGGTTCGCCCAGCGCCTCGACGAGAACGCGAGGCAACTGCTCGAAGTACGGCTGTGCTCCACCTCCCCCGGAGTGACGCTCTACCGCTGGGACGAGCGCTGCCTGGTCTCCTTCCTGACCGTCGGCCGGCTCTCGGGCGAGGGCGTCCAGCTGGAGGTCGCCGCCCGCTCCCCGCTCGGCACGTTCGTGGAGCAGCGGTTCGACGAGCTGTGGCAGCAGGGCAAGCCGATGGAACGGTTCACCCGGATGCCGGTCACCCTCGTCGACACGGAGGACGGACGACGCGAGTTCACGTGCCACTTCGTCTTCGTCGACGACTGCCTGTACGTCTCCGCCCCCGACCTCGTCACCTACCTCGCCCGCCACCGTCTCGACCAACTCTCCGCATACAGCGAGGCCCTGAGTGCCGCGGGCGCGCACGAGCTGTTCGTCGTCGACGACGAGAGCGCGCTGCACGAGCAACTCATCCAGCACTTCACGGAGAAGTACGATGCGTCGGCGACCGCCTTCGTCGAACTGCGGCCGCCGGTCCTGGTCACGGAATAGAGGGCCCTGGCACACATGAGTTCAGCGCACCACCCCGCTCCCCCCGGGAGCCCCCGCTTCCGCGCCTTCCTGCCCCGTGATCTGGACGGTCTGCTGCGGCGCGTGCCCCTGTCCGCCACCGATCGCCTCGCCCTGCGGGCGGTGTCGGTGGTCCTGCCGTTCCGCACGAACACGTACGTCGTCGACGAGCTGATCGACTGGTCGGCCGGGCTCGACGATCCGATCTTCCGGCTCACCTTCCCGCAGTCCGGCATGCTGCCCGCGCCCGATCTGCGCCGCATGACGGATCTGCTGGGGCGGGAGGCGCCCAGGGCCGAGATCCAGCGCGCGGCCCACGAGATCCGGATGAGGCTCAACCCGCACCCCTCGGGCCAGCTCGACGCCAACGTCCCCGTGCACGAGGGCCGGCGCCTGACCGGGCTGCAGCACAAGTACCCCGAGACGGTGCTGATCTTCCCGCGCCAGGGGCAGACCTGCCACGCCTACTGCACGTACTGCTTCCGCTGGCCGCAGTTCGTCGGGGAGTCCGACCTGCGCATCGCCACCGACGACACCGCCGCCACCGCCAACTATCTGCGCGCCCACCCGGAGGTCACCAGCGCGCTGATCACGGGCGGGGACCCGATGGTCATGAGCACGGACGTGCTGCGCGGTTACGTCGAACCGCTGCTGGAGATCGACACGATCCGCTCGGTGCGCATCGGTACCAAGTCGCTCGCCTTCTGGCCGTACCGCTTCGTCTCCGACCGGGACGCCGACGATCTGCTCAGGCTCTTCGAGAAGGTGGTGGCGAGCGGCCGTCACCTCGCGCTGATGGCCCATGTCACGCATCCGCGGGAACTGCGGCCGCCGGTCGTACGCCAGGCAGTGCGACGCGTGCGCGACACGGGGGCCGTGATCCGCTGTCAGGGTCCTCTCGTCGCCGGTATCAACGACAGCGCGGACGCCTGGGCCGAACTGTGGGACGAGACGACCACGCTGGGGGCGGTGCCGTACTACCAGTTCGTGGAGCGGGACACGGGGCCCCAGGGCTACTTCGCGGTGCCGCTGGCCCGCGGCCATGCGATCTTCCGCGATGCCTACGCCCGGGTGTCCGGCCTCGCGCGCACCGTGCGCGGACCGGTCATGTCGGCGATGCCCGGCAAGGTCTGTGTGGACGGCGTCGCCGAAGTGGCCGGGGAGAAGGTCTTCGTGCTGCACCTGATCCAGGCGCGCGACCCGCAACTGGTCGACCGGCCGTTCTTCGCCGCGTACGACGAGGGCGCCACCTGGTTCACGGACCTGAAGCCGGCGTTCGGCGCGAGCCGGTTCCTCCCGGGGCTGGAGGTGGGCTGAGCCGTGAACCCCTCACCTGCCCAGCCGGCGCTCACGGCTGCCTGGCTCCTGGTCGCGGTGCTCCTCTCCCTCGTCGTCGCTCTGCTCGCCGTGATCCTCAAGGTCACCCAGGGCGAGGGCCTGGGCGCGGCTCTGCCGTCGGCCGCCGTGGCGTTCGCCGGGACGATGGCGCTGTGCCTGCCCACCTTCACTGCCGCGGGCCTGCTGTAGCAGCGCCGGGCGACGGTTTCGTACGCCGACCCCGCTGAAGCACTGGGTTCGCATACTGAGACGGGCGGTGAGCGCCCGGGCGGCTTGTGCCACACTGCCCCCGTGCTCTCGTTCGCCATGATTATTGGCAGCAGGCGCGCCGGTCCGCAGTGACCGCCACGTACGACCAGGTACGGGCGGCCACCGTCGTCCTCGACCCGCGCGCAGACCTCTCGCACCCGCGAGAGGTTTTTCGCTTTTCTGGCCCACCCACAGCCGGGAGCGAGAGCGCGAGGGACCATGGGGGGACGGTGGAGCCGGTCATTCCGGTACAGACCGAGATCCAACACAGGAGCCTTGACACCATGACCGCATCCAGCGAGCTCGACGATTCGTTTCACGTCTTCGACACCACTCTGCGCGACGGCGCCCAGCGGGAGGGCATCAACCTCACCGTCGCCGACAAGCTCGCCATCGCACGGCACCTGGACGACTTCGGCGTGGGCTTCATCGAGGGCGGCTGGCCCGGCGCCAACCCGCGGGACACCGAGTTCTTCGCCCGCGCGCAGCAGGAGATCGACTTCCAGCACGCCCAGTTGGTCGCCTTCGGCGCCACCCGGCGCGCCGGTGCCAAGGCCTCCGAGGACCCGCAGGTCAAGGCGCTCCTGGACTCGGGCGCCCCGGTGATCACCCTCGTCGCGAAGTCGCACGACCGCCATGTCGAGCTGGCCCTGCGCACGACGCTGGACGAGAACCTCGAGATGGTCCGCGACACGGTGTCCTTCCTGAAGGGAGAGGGCCGCCGGGTCTTCGTGGACTGCGAGCACTTCTTCGACGGCTACCGGGCCAACCCGGAGTACGCGAAGGCGGTCGTACGGACGGCCTCGGAGGCCGGCGCGGACGTGGTGATCCTCTGCGACACCAACGGCGGCATGCTGCCGGCACAGGTCCAGGCGGTCGTCTCCACGGTCCTGGCGGACACCGGCGCCCGCCTCGGCATCCACGCCCAGGACGACACGGGCTGCGCGGTCGCCAACACCCTCGCCGCGGTGGACGCGGGCGCCACCCACGTCCAGTGCACGGCCAACGGCTACGGCGAGCGGGTCGGCAACGCCAACCTGTTCCCGGTGGTCGCGGCACTCGAGCTGAAGTACGGCAAGAAGGTCCTGCCCGAGGGCAAGCTCCGCGAGATGACGAGGATCTCGCACGCGATCGCGGAGGTCGTGAACCTCACGCCGTCCACGCACCAGCCGTACGTGGGCGTGTCCGCCTTCGCCCACAAGGCGGGCCTGCACGCCTCCGCCATCAAGGTCGACCCGGACCTGTACCAGCACATCGACCCGGAGCTGGTCGGCAACACCATGCGCATGCTGGTGTCGGACATGGCGGGCCGGGCCTCCGTCGAGCTCAAGGGCAAGGAACTCGGCATCGACCTGGGCGGCGACCGCGAGTTGGTCGGCCGGGTCGTGGAGCGCGTCAAGGAGCGCGAGCTCAAGGGCTACACGTACGAGGCGGCGGACGCGTCGTTCGAGCTGCTGCTGCGCACGGAGGTGCAGGGCGGCAAGCCCCTGCGCTACTTCGAGGTCGAGTCCTGGCGGGCCATCGTCGAGGACCGCCCCGACGGCACCCACGCCAACGAGGCCACGGTCAAACTGTGGGCGAAGGGCGAGCGCATCGTGGCGACGGCGGAGGGCAACGGCCCCGTCAACGCCCTCGACCGCGCGCTCCGGGTGGCCCTGGAGAAGATCTATCCCCAGCTCGCCAAGCTGGACCTCGTCGACTACAAGGTCCGCATCCTGGAGGGCGTGCACGGCACCCAGTCCACCACCCGGGTCCTGATCTCCACCACGGACGGCAGCGGCGAGTGGTCCACGGTCGGCGTGGCGGAGAACGTGATCGCGGCGTCGTGGCAGGCGCTGGAGGACGCGTACACGTACGGGCTGCTGCGGGCGGGAGTGGAGCCGGCCGAGTGACCGGCGCTCAGCACGAGTCCTCGGCGAGCTCCTCGAACTCGCCGAGGCTCATCGCGCGGTCGTCGGCCCAGACCTGGCCCGGCTTCAGGGCGGTGAGGTCGGCCGCGCGGAAGGTGACGATGCCCGTGTACTCGTAGTTGAACTCGGCCTTGCCGAAGACGAGTTCGTACGTGTACCCGGGCACCAGCCGCTGCTCTCCGGTCGGCCGCGCATGCCATGCGGCCGGCGGCGAGAACAAGGGGAACTCCGCGTCGGCGCCGTGCCGCTTGCCGGGCACCCTCCAGCCGGAGAGGACCCGGTCGGAGCCCGCCGGTGCTCCTCGGAGCGAGAGCCCCTGGATCAGATCGTCGCCGCAGGGCCGCAGCACGGCCTCCGGCGCGCCAGACGCACCCAGCCGAACAGCGACCAGCGGCAGCAGCTCCGCGCCGCACCCGCTCAACAGCATTGCCCCGGCCACCACACCCGCCACGGCCGCTCCCGCATTTCTCATGTCACCTTGACCACATCACTGGTCGCAGGGTTGCACGAAGACCGCCCGGGCCGGTCGCGGGAGCCGACCGCGGCCGGCCGGAGGACCTCAGGCATCGCATTTCCGCCACCGAGAATGACCGGATTTGAGCGCCTTCGGGTAGCTTCGAAGTATGAAGGCCGTGCTTCCCACCCGAGGCCCCGCCGGACTGCTGATCGCGTTGGCGCTCGCCGTCCTGACGGCCCTGGCCGTCCTGTCGGCGGGCGCCCCGCGCGCCGAGGCGGCCACGAGTATCTCCGCGATCGCCGCGGCCCTCCGCGAGAACCCGGTCTACGTCGACCCGGCCGCTGCCGCCGAACTGTCGGACGCGGACGAGAACGCGCTGGAGCGGCAGATCGAGGACGCCGACAAGCCCCTCTTCATCGCCGTCCTGCCCGCCGGCTACCCCACGGAGAACCTCTTCACCGACCTGCGCACCGCCACGGGCATCACCGGCCTGTACGCGGTCCGCCTGGGCGACCGCTTCGACGCCCGGGCCGACTCCTCGGTCCTGCCCCCCACGGCCGTACGGAACCTCGTCACCAGCGTCGAGGACGAGAAAGGCACCGCGGCCCAGCTGAACGACTTCACCGACCGCGCCCTGGCCAACATGGGCGGCTCGGCTCCTGCGAGCTGGAGCTCCGGCGACGGCGGCGGGGTGTCGTACACCGGGCTGATCACCGCGGGAGCGGTGCTGGTCGCGGGCGGCGCGGGCGCGTACGCGCTGGTACGGCGCAACCGGCGCCGTCACGAGGAGGAGCAGCGGGCCGCACTGGACAGGCTCCGGGTCGTGGTCGACGAGGACATCACCGCCTTCGGCGAGGAACTGGACCGCCTCGACTTCCACCCGGCCGAACCGGGCGCCGACGACGCGATGCGGGCGGACTACGAACGCGCGCTGGACGCCTACGAACAGGCGAAGACGTTCATGGCGGAGGCACGCAAACCGGAGGACGTCCGTGCGGTCACCGAGGCCCTGGAGGACGGCCGCTTCTCCCTCGCCCAGCTCGCCGCCCGCCGGGAGCGCAGGCCGCTGCCCGAACGCCGCCCGCCCTGCTTCTTCGACCCCCGCCACGGCCCGTCCGTCGCCGACGCCACATGGACGCCCCCGGCCGGTGCCCCGCGCGAGGTCCCGGTGTGCGCGGCCGACCGCACCCGCCTGGCCGACGGCCGCGACCCGGTGATCCGCGAGGTCGACACGGACTACGGCCGCCGCCCGTACTGGGACGCGGGCCCGGCCTACGGCCCCTGGGCCGGCGGCTACTTCGGCGGCGGCATCCTCCCCGGTCTCCTCATCGGCACGCTGCTCGGCAGCATGATGGCCACCCCGTCCTACGCCGCCGACTACGGTGCCGGCTACGGCGACTTCGGCGGCTACGAGGGCGGCGACGTCTCCGGGGCCGACTTCGACTCGGGCGACTTCGGCGACTTCGGGGGCGGCTTCGACGGGGGAGGGGGAGGGGACTTCGGCGGAGGCGGGGACTTCGGGGGAGGGTTCTGAACGGGTGGAGGTCCCTTCTCGGGCCGGAGCCACCCGGGACGGTGCGTACACAGGCCCGGCACCATTTCTGCGCCGGACCCGTGTACGCCGTAAGAGACGAGCGAGACGAGCTGAGCGTCAGAGCGTGGACGCCGCCGACGCGATCGCCGAGGCGAAGGTGGAGACCTCGGTGTAGACCCCGGGCGCGTTGGGCCGGGCGCAGCCTATGCCCCAGCTGACGATGCCGACCTGGATCCACGCGTTGTTCGCGTCCCGACGGAACATCGGTCCGCCGGAGTCGCCCTGGCAGGTGTCGACCCCGCCCGCCGCGTAGCCGGCGCATATCTCGTCGCTGGCGATGAGCCCGCTGTAGCCGCTGTAGGAACGACACGTGGCGTCGCTCACGAACGGCACGTTGGCCTTGAGCATGTAGCGCTGCTGACCGCCGCCCTCGGTGGCCGCGCCCCACCCGGCGACGGTGAACGTGCCAGTGTTGTACTGCGTCGTCGTGGCGATCTTCAGCGTCGGCAGGTTGATGGGCGCGGCGAGCTTGATGAGCGCCCAGTCCTTGCCGTTGCCGTTGTAACCGGGTGCCCGGTAGACCTTGGTGGACTTCACCTGCACGCGGCCACTGGTGGACTGGAGGTCCACGACACCGGCCGTGGCGGTGATGCTGGTGTTGTTGCCGGTCGCGCCCACGCAGTGCGCGGCGGTGAGCACGATCTGCTGGGTGTAGAGCGCGCCGCCGCAGCCCATGGAGAGCCGGACCATGAACGGGAACTCGCCCTGCGCGGCACGGGTTCCGCCGACGACGGGCTGCGGGGCGGCCTGCGCGGCCGAGACGGGCTGAAGGCTGGCGATCGCGAGGGCGGCGGCGCCGACGGCCGCGCATCTCTTGAGGGCCGTGAGGAGTCTCTTCAACTTGGTGCCTTCCGTGGGGGGTTGAAGATTGACGCGCTCATGCCAATCACGTGCGCAAAGAAATGGCCATCCATTGGCATGGGCTGGTCAAATTCTGTTGCTGGATTATGAGAACGCTGGGACTCCATGGGCAAGAGGTGCGATTCAGCCATGCGTGAGGCCCGGCCGCCGAGCGCTCCAAGCGACGGCGTACGAGGTGGGGGCCGGCGACGATCAGATGGGCGGCGTCGAGCAGGACACCCACACCGAGAGCGCGCAGGAAACGGTTGCTCGCCTCCTGCTCGGCCTCGCGGATCCTGAGGAGCCGCTCCGTCCCTACGCCCGGCCCGGGAAGAGCTACTGGTCTCCGGCGCCGCCACGACGGCGATTATTCGCTGGTCCACTTCCGCAGCAGCGCCTCCCGCTCCTCCCGGGACGGGGTGCCCTCGGCGGCGTGGTCGCGGCGCCACGCCAGCAGGTCGGCGACGGTCGCCCGCCCGTCGGTGAGGCGTTCCAGGAGCGTGCGGGAGAGGACGTACTCCTCCGGCGTGTAGATCCCGCCGGTGACGGCGGACAGGACGCTGACGTCCACCGCGTCGCCGGCCACCGGCTCCACACGCACCGTGTACGCGGGCGGGAGCTCCCCGTCGCCGGTCACCGCCACGAGGAGGGAGTCGAAGGCCATGGACGCGAGGCGCCGGGCGGCGGACCGCACGGCCACGTCACGGACGTCGAGGAGCCCCACCTCGCTCCAGCTCCAGGACATGCCGTGATTGATCCCCAGGGCCTCGACGCCCTGTTCCGTCAGACGTACCGCCGACGCGGTGCCGACCGGCTCGGCTCCCACGTACACGCAGTCCTCGGTGATCCAGAACAGGCCGACCATGGCCATTGGCGCCTCCCCCATCGGTGTCGGCAGGTGAGACGACAGGGGTGGGCGTGCGGTTGCCCGAGGGGTCCAATGAGGACGGTTCCAGACCTATTTGCCTCCTACGGTGGCCTCATGACACTGGGCACCCCGCACGCCGTCGCCTTCGAGACCGCGGCCCACCTGGACGCGTGGCTGACCGCCCACCCCGCTTCCCGTCCCGGCCTCTGGGTCAAGGTGGCCAGGAAGGGGTCGGGCATCGCCTCCGTCACCGCCGCAGAGGTCAATGACCTGGCCCTGTGCCACGGGTGGATCACCGGTCAGCGCAAGGGGGTCGACGACTCGTACTTCCTGCAGAAGATCACTCCGCGCAGGCCCGGCAGCCTCTGGTCGATGGTCAATGTGCGGAGGGTCGAGGAGCTGACCGCGGCCGGCCGGATGCGGCCCGGCGGGCTCGCGGAGGTCGCGGCCGCGCGGGCGGACGGGCGGTGGGCGGCGGCGTACGTGTCGCAGAAGGACGCCGACGTCCCAGAGGACCTCGCCGCGGCGCTGGCGGGCAGGCCGCGCGCCAAGGCCGTCTTCGACGGGCTCGGGCGGACCGATCGGTACCTTGCGATGTTGGGCCTGCTCCGGGCCCGGACCCCGCAGAGTCGGGCGGCGCAGCTCGCGGCTGCGGTCGCGAAGCTGGAGGCCACCGCCGCCGGACACGCCGAGCGCCCGCTCTCCGGCACGGGGGAGTAGAGGGCGGGCGCGCTCAGGGGGCGTCAGTGGAGCCGGTGCCGCGGGGTCACGCGTTCTTGATCGCCGAGATGTCGAAGTTCAGCTTGATCTTGTCGGAGATCAGGACGCCGCCCGTCTCCAGGGCCGCGTTCCAGGTCAGGCCCCACTCGGAGCGCAGGATCTCCGCCTTGCCCTCGAAGCCGACGCGCTCGTTGCCGAAGGGGTCCTTCGCGGCGCCGTTGAACTCCAGGTCGATGGTGAGGGGCTTGGTGACGCCGAGGATGGTCAGGTCTCCGGTGATCCGGTAGTCGTCGCCGCCGAGGGCCTCCGCCCCGGTGGAGCGGAAGGTCATCGTCGGGAACTCCTCGATCTTGAAGAAGTCCGCGCTCTTCAGATGGCCGTCGCGGTCCGCGGAACCCGTGTCGATGCTGTCCATCTTGACGTCGATGGAGGCCGTGGACCGGGCCGGGTCGGTGCCGTCGAGGTACAGCGAACCGGTGAAGTCGAGGAACTTGCCCTTGACGTTGGTGACCATCGCGTGGCGCGCGACGAACCCGATCGTGGTGTGGGACGCGTCGATCGCGTACTCACCGGTCAGGGCGGCGAGGTCCGGGTTCACGGCGGCGGGGACGGCGGCGGTCTCGGTGGTGTTCTTGCGGCCGAAGATGCCCATGGCGTGCTCCTTGGGAGGGGATGTTTAATCTTCAACGAGTCCAACAGGAGAGACCGTAGTCCTATTCCGTTGAAAATTCAACATCGTCTGAGGGTGTGTTCCGGGCACCCCGCGAGGGCCTTACTCTGTGCTCGGCGTTCACCCCACCGATGGCATCCGCCACCCCAATGTGAATCGGCTCTCAGCCGCCCCCGCTTTGTGTGACCTCCACAAGCCACACGCCCCCTGAGCAGTTGGAACGCCTGCATGCCGCTCAGGTTCTGTTCAGTGGTACCAGGAAAACGGTCCGGAGACTGTACGGAGTCGACGGCTCGCTTTCCTTGGCGGGCTTCGTAAGGTCGCTACATGACCGTTTTGGAAGAGACGACGGGTGAGTCGACCGAGGAGCCCAGCGGGGAGCCGACCGACGCGCGCGGCCGGGTCGCCGAGCTGCACGGGATCCGCGCGCAGGCCCTGGCGGGTCCGAGCGAGAAGGCGACCCAGGCGCAGCACGCCAAGGGCAAGCTGACCGCCCGGGAGCGCATCGAGCTGCTCCTGGACCCGGGGTCCTTCCGTGAGGTCGAGCAGCTGCGCCGGCACCGGGCCACCGGTTTCGGTCTGGAGGCCAAGAAGCCGTACACCGACGGTGTCATCACCGGCTGGGGCACGGTGGAGGGCCGCACGGTCTTCGTCTACGCCCACGACTTCCGCATCTTCGGCGGCGCGCTGGGCGAGGCGCACGCCACCAAGATCCACAAGATCATGGACATGGCCATCGCGGCCGGTGCCCCCCTGGTGTCCCTGAACGACGGTGCCGGTGCCCGTATCCAGGAGGGCGTCTCCGCCCTCGCCGGCTACGGCGGCATCTTCCAGCGCAACACCAAGGCGAGTGGCGTCATCCCGCAGATCAGCGTCATGCTCGGCCCGTGCGCGGGCGGTGCGGCGTACAGCCCCGCCCTGACGGACTTCGTGTTCATGGTCCGCGACACGTCCCAGATGTTCATCACCGGGCCTGACGTGGTGAAGGCGGTCACCGGCGAGGAGATCACCCAGAACGGCCTGGGCGGCGCGGATGTGCACGCCGAGACCAGCGGCGTCTGCCACTTCGCCTACGACGACGAGGAGACGTGCATCGCCGAGGTGCGCTACCTCCTGTCGCTGCTGCCCCAGAACAACCGCGAGAACCCGCCGCGGGTGGAGTCCACGGACGCCGTCGAGCGCCGCAGCGACGTACTGCTGGACCTGGTCCCGGCGGACGGCAACCGTCCGTACGACATGGCCAAGGTCATCGAGGAGATCGTCGACGACGGCGAGTACCTGGAGGTCCACGAGCGCTGGGCGCGCAACATCATCTGCGCGCTGGCCCGCCTCGACGGTCAGGTGGTCGGCATCGTGGCGAACCAGCCGCAGACCCTCGCGGGCGTGCTGGACATCGAGGCTTCGGAAAAAGCTGCACGCTTTGTCCAGATGTGTGATGCTTTTAACATCCCGATCGTCACTTTCCTGGACGTACCGGGGTTCCTTCCCGGTGTCGACCAGGAGCACGGCGGCATCATCCGCCACGGCGCGAAGCTGCTCTACGCCTACTGCAACGCGACCGTGCCGCGGATTTCGCTGATCCTGCGCAAGGCGTACGGCGGTGCCTACATCGTCATGGACAGCCAGTCCATCGGTGCGGACCTCACCTACGCCTGGCCGACGAACGAGATCGCCGTGATGGGCGCCGAAGGTGCCGCCAACGTCATCTTCCGGCGTCAGATCGCCGAGGCCGAGGACCCCGAGGCCATGCGGGCCCGCATGGTCAAGGAGTACAAGTCCGAGCTGATGCACCCGTACTACGCGGCCGAGCGCGGCCTGGTCGACGACGTCATCGACCCGGCGGAGACGCGCGAGGTACTCATCCGCTCCTTGGCGATGCTGCAGTCGAAGCACGCCGATCTGCCCTCCCGCAAGCACGGCAACCCCCCGCAGTAACCCGGCGGATCCTTCGCGGTACCCCCGCGGAAACCTCTCTCACGGAGACTGACACCCATGGACACCCCTGACATTCGCGTCGAGAAGGGCCACGCCGAGCCCGAGGAAGTCGCCGCCATCACGGCGATCCTCCTGGCCCGCGCCGCCGCCCGTACGTCCGAGCCGACCCCGGCGCACCGCGGCCGCGCAAAGGCGGGCTGGCGCCGCCTGGAGCGCGAGCCGGGCTTCCGCGCTCCGCACAGCTGGCACGGGTGAGCCGCGCCGCCGTAGTCACGCGCCCATGTCGTGAAGGGGCCCCTCTCTGCAGAGAGGGGCCCCTTCACGTGTGCCCGTCCGGAGGTGAAAACAGGTGGGCGGCCCTTCCCGAGTCGGGGAGGGCCGCCCACCTGTGCGTGCGTCGGTCTACCGCAGCCGCGCCATCAGTGCGTGTTCCACGAGCGTGATGAGCGCCGACTTCGCGTCCGCGCGGTGGCGGGCGTCCGTCGTGATGATGGGGGTGTCCGGGCCGATCTGCAGGGCCTCGCGCACCTCGTCCGGGTTGTACGGCTGGTTGCCGTCGAAGCCGTTGAGCGCGATGACGAAGGGGAGGCCGCTGTTCTCGAAGTAGTCGACCGCGGGGAAGCAGTCGGCGAGACGGCGGGTGTCGACCAGGACGATGGCGCCGATGGCGCCGCGCACCAGGTCGTCCCACATGAACCAGAAGCGGTCCTGGCCGGGCGTACCGAACAGGTACAGGATCAGGTCCTGGTCCAGGGTGATACGGCCGAAGTCCATGGCCACCGTGGTGGTGGTCTTGTCTCCGGTGTGGGTGAGGTCGTCGATGCCTGCCGAAGCGGACGTCATGACGGCCTCTGTGCGCAGCGGGTTGATCTCCGAGACGGCGCCGACGAACGTGGTCTTGCCCACGCCGAAGCCGCCCGCCACCACGATCTTCGCGGAGGTGGTGGAGCGGGAAGGACCGCCGCTAGAGCTTGCGAAGTCCACTGAGCACCCTTTCGAGCAGTGTCACGTCTGGCTGGCCGCCGGCGTTCTCGTCGCCGCCGGGCTGATGGATGGCGACCAGTCCCGCCTCCGCCAAGTCGGCGACGAGGATCCTGGCCACGCCGAGGGGGATCGTCAGAAGCGCGGAGATTTCGGCTACCGACTTGATCTCACGGCAGAGGTTGCAGATCCGCTGATGCTCGGGCAGCTGGCCCTGCATCTGGTGCGGCTGCGCGGTGGTGTGCACCAGCGCCTCGATGGCGAGCTGGTAGCGCGGGCGGGTCCGGCCGCCGGTCATGGCGTACGGACGCACCAGGGGGTTGTGCGACCCCCCGGCGGGCGACGGCTCGGGGCTGCGGCGCTGCGGCTGCACGGGCTGGATGCGCGGAGCGGGCGGCTGGTCGTACGGCGACGGCCCGGGGCCCTGCGGACCCTGGGGCGCGTACGGCTGCTGCCGGTGGCTCGGGGCGGAGGGGAAGTTGTAACGGTTCGCGTGCTGCGCACCGTCGCCCTGGCCCTGGCCGGGGCCGTACGACCAGTTGCCAGACGAACCGCCTGGGGGTGTTGCCACTTTCTCTCCTCCTCCGACTGTGCTGGCACCCATCGCTGTGGAAGCCGCGTCCCGAAACCTTACGGCCCCGGGACGCCAAAACGCACCGTCCGTTTGTTAGTTGAGAAGGCTCCCTTGGAGCTCCGCGCGAAGATCGGGCGTCAGGACCGAACCGGCTCGGTCCACCAGAAGGGCCATCTCGTACCCGATGAGGCCGATGTCCGCCTCGGGGTGTGCGAGAACAGCGAGTGACGAACCGTCGGATACGGACATGATGAACAGGAATCCCCGCTCCATCTCCACAACCGTCTGGTTCACAGCGCCCCCTTCGAAGATCCGGGAGGCGCCTGCCGTCAGTGACGTCAGACCGGAGGCGACGGCCGCGAGCTGGTCGGCGCGGTCGCGGGGGAAGCCTTCGGACATCGCCAGAAGGAGTCCGTCGGCGGAGACCACCACCGTGTGGGACACCCCCGGGGTGTTGTCCACGAAGTTGGTGATCAACCAGTTCAGGTTCTGTGCCGCCTGGCTCATCGGGCTCACACTAACGCTCCTGGTTGTAGGTGCTGTCAGGGCCGAAGCCCTGGCCGTTCGTTTCACTGCCTGCGTTGCGGCCGCGTTGGACCCCGCGACGCAGGTTGCTCAGCCTGCCTCGGACGTCCTCCGGGGCGCGGGAGACCTGTGGGCCTCCCTGAGGGGTGCTCTCGGCGGCGCCCTCGACCAGGTTGGCCTTGGGAACCCGCCGCGGCAGGCCGGAGGAGGTGACCCCACCCGCCTTGGGCTTGCGGAGCTGCGACGCCTGCTGCCAGCGCTCGTCGTTCGCCGAGCGCCAGAAGCCGCCGTCGCCGTTGCTCTCCGCGGTCTTGGAGGAGGCCGGCGCTTCCTGGTGCACGGGCCGTGCGCCGTTCGAACCGCTCGCGATGGATCCGCGGCGGGGAAGCCCGGCGTCGGTCAGCTCGTGGACGGCGGAGGGGGCCGGTCCCGGACGGTCGAAGCCTACGCGGTCCTGCTCGATTGCGTCAGGGTCCTGCGTGGATTCCGCTTGCGGAGCGTACTGGTCCGGGTAGCCGTTCTGGTAGCCGTTCTGCTGCGGCCAGTCGTCCTGGTAGCGCTGCTCGTCGTACGCCGCGTAGCTCTCCTGGGCGGAGGCCTGCACGGGCGCGGGCTCCTCCTGAGCCGGCTCCGCATACGACGGTTCCGGGTAGCCGCCGTTCGACGAGAAGGACTCGCCACCGTTCGGGGAGAAGGTGTCGCTCTGGGGCGCGGCGCCGTTCGGCGCGAAGTACGGGTCCTCGTACGACGGCTGCCGCGGCTCCTCGTACGCCGTCTGCCGGTCGTACGCGGCGGGCTGTTCCGGATAGCCGCCCTGGCCGTTGTCGTAGGCGGGCTGCGCCTCGAACTCGCCGGTGTAGGCCGGTGTTTCGGGGGCCTGCGCAGGAAGCTGCGGGTTGTGCGTCTGGGCCTCGAGCTGGGCGCGGCGCTCCTCGCGCAGCAGTGAGCGGCCCACGGGGTCGAGCTCCCTGATGTCGTCCGGGACGTCGGCGTAGCGGCTGTCGTCGAAGCCGAGCTCCGCGGCCGTACGCATGGGCTGGTTGAAGTCCTCGCCCTGGTACTGCTGCTCGGGGATGATCTGCGAGACGGTGAACTCGTCGCCGGCCATGGCCGGTTCGCCGCCACCGCCGTGCGTGATCGCGTCCGGCAGCATGACCAGCGAGGTGGTGCCGGCCTGCTCGCCCGAGGGGCGCAGCTGGACGCGGATGCCGTGCCGGTCGGACAGCCGGCCGACCACGAACAGGCCCATGCGCTGGGAGATCGCGGCGTCCACGGTCGGCGGGTTGGCCAGCTTGTGGTTGATGTCCGCGAAGTCCTCGGCCGTCAGACCGATGCCCTTGTCGTGGATCTCGATCATGATGCGGCCGTCGGGGAGACGGGTCGCGGTGACGCGGACCTTGGTCTGCGGCGAGGAGAACGTGGTGGCGTTCTCCAGGAGCTCGGCCAGCAGGTGCACGAGGTCGGTCACGGCGCGGCCGTGGATCTCGGCCTCGGGGACGCCGGAGAGCTCGATGCGCTCGTACTGCTCCACCTCGGAGGAGGCCGCGCGCAGCACGTCGACCAGCGGGACCGGCTGGTCCCAGCGGCGGCCGGGCTCCTCGCCCGCGAGGACCAGGAGGTTCTCGCCGTTGCGGCGCATACGGGTCGCGAGGTGGTCCAGGCGGAAGAGGTTCTCCAGCTGGTCCGGGTCGGCCTCGTTGTTCTCCAGGTCGGTGATCAGTGTCAGCTGGCCCTCGATCAGCGACTGGTTGCGACGCGAGAGGTTGGTGAAGATCGCGTTGATGTTGCCCCGCAGCAGGGCCTGCTCGGAGGCGAGCCGGACCGCCTCGCGGTGGACCTGGTCGAAGGCGCGGGCGACCTCGCCGATCTCGTCCTTGGTGTTGATCGGGATCGGGGCGACGCGGGTGTCGACCCGTCCGGGGTCGGTGCGCGAGAGCTGGTCGACCAGCATCGGCAGGCGCTGCTCGGCGATGCCGAAGGCGGCGTTGCGCAGCTGGCGCATCGCGCGGGACATCTGGCGGGCCACGGCACCGGCCAGAATGAACGCGAGGAGCAGGGCGACCACGACGGCGGCACCGGTGATGAAGGCGTCGCGCTTGGCGGCGTCGGCGATGCTCGACGCCTCGTTCACCGCGGTGTTGGCCAGGTCCGACTCGATGTTGCGGTACGCGTCGAACTTCAGGGTGGTCATCGCCCACCAGTTCTCGGCGGTGATGCCCTTCTCCGCGAGCTTGGCGCGCTCACCGGCGTCCGTGGTCTGCAGGGTCGAGATGGCCCTGACCATGTCGGTCGGGTCGGACGGCGGCGCCACGTAGTCCGGGTTCTTGGCCTTGGCCTGCTTGACCATCTCGGCGCCGTCGGACTGGATCTTCGTCTGGGCCGCGTTCAGCTTGGCGATGTCCTGCGCGGTGCCGCCGCTCTGGTACTCCTGGATGGCGATGCCCTCTAGGTAGGCGTACGAGGACAGGGCGACGCGCTGTGTGGCCAGACTGGACTCGCTGGTGCCCGGCTTGATCAGCAGGTGCATGCCGATGGAGCGCTCCAGGGAGAGCGCGCCCTTGCCGAGCGAGACGGCGTAGACGGTGCGGCCGTAGCTGGTGATGTTTCCGGTACCCAGGCCGAGCTCGTTGGAGAACTCGAGGAGCTTGTGCTCGACCCCGACGTAACCCTCTTCGGTCTTCACGCCGGGGAGCTTGTCGGTGTAGGCGGCCGCGCGGAGCTTCTGCAGGTCCGGCTCCACCTCGCGGAAGCGGGCGAGGCGGCGCTCCAGGTTGGGCAGGTCCGGCATGTTCTGGGCGGCCTTGTCGAAGGCGTCGGCGGCCTCGTCGGTCGCCTTGCGCGCCGCGACGACGGTCTCGTCGTCCTCGCCCTTGCCCTGGAGCAGCGGCGCGGCGGTCGTGTCACGCTCGACCAGCAGCGCGTTGCTGTAGGTGAGGGCGGCGCGCACCAGGACGGCGGTGTTCTCCGCGTCCTCGGCTTCCTGCCAGGTGTCGATCGAGCTCTTCACCTGGAAGCCGCCCATGACGAGGCCGACGAGCACGGGTATGAGCAGGATCGCGTTCAGCCGGGTCGGCACGCGCCAGTTGCGCGGGGAGAAACGGCCGCCGCTCGGAGCGGGTGCGGCCGTCGGCTCCGAGCCGGGCACGGGGGCGGGCGCCGCTCCGCGCGGCGGCGGGGTGAAGTTGCCCCGGGCCGCCGGCTCGGGACTTTTCTTGCTTCGCCTCACTCGACCAACAACCTCTCGGCGGTCGGCACCTTCGTCGTGCCGCTGTCTCAGAGCCCGGTCAGCCATCGACCACAAGTACGTCATTGACTATTGGGCAGTTCAGGCATTCCAGCACGTCATCCTGCACTCGGCCAAACAGTGGGAAGCGCCGATTCCGTGTGATGTAAACCCCAGATAAAACGGTCATAAAGAGCGAGCCCCGCCAAAAGGCGGGGCCTTCGTACGCGCAGCGACACCGGATGACCGCGACGCGTGGCCGTACCACCCGATTCCTCTGCCGAAACGTTATGAACACCGGAGCCGACCGTGTCAAAGGCCACAGCCGGCTCCGGTACATCTACGACAACTGCCGTATTGCGCAGACGACTTGAGTGCTACCGCAGCCGTGCCATGAGCGCGTGCTCCACCAGCGTGATCAGCGCGCTCTTGGCATCCGCGCGGTGCCGGGCGTCCGTCGTGATGATCGGGGTGTCCGGCCCGATCTGAAGGGCCTCGCGGACCTCCTCGGGCTGGTAGGGCTGCTGTCCGTCGAAGCCGTTGAGGGCCACGACGAACGGCAGACCGCTGTTCTCGAAATAGTCGACCGCGGGGAAGCAGTCGGCGAGACGGCGGGTGTCCACCAGGACCACCGCGCCGATGGCGCCGCGCACCAGGTCGTCCCACATGAACCAGAAGCGGTCCTGGCCCGGCGTACCGAACAGGTACAGGATCAGGTCCTGGTCCAG
This sequence comes from Streptomyces sp. HUAS ZL42, assembly GCF_040782645.1. Taxonomy (GTDB): domain Bacteria; phylum Actinomycetota; class Actinomycetes; order Streptomycetales; family Streptomycetaceae; genus Streptomyces. The sequence goes on along the minus strand of NZ_CP160403.1, from coordinate 3,207,717 downwards.
GGTGATACGGCCGAAGTCCATGGCCACCGTGGTGGTGGTCTTGTCCCCGGTGTGGGTGAGATCGTCGATGCCCGCGCTGGCGGACGTCATGACGGCCTCCGTGCGCAGCGGGTTGATCTCCGAGACGGCGCCGACGAACGTGGTCTTGCCCACGCCGAAGCCGCCAGCCACCACGATCTTCGCGGAAGTGGTGGCCCGGCCCGGTTCAGAGCTTGCGAAGTCCACTGAGCACCCTTTCGAGCAGCGTCACATCCGGAGCGCCGCCGTTGTTCTCGTCGCCGCCCGGCTGGTGGATGGCGACCAGGCCGGCCTCGGCGAGGTCGGCGACGAGGATCCGGGCCACACCGAGCGGCATGGCCAGGAGCGCGGACACCTCGGCGACCGACTTCACCTCGCGGCACAGGTGGCAGATCCGCTGGTGCTCCGGAAGCAGCCCCATGAGGGCTGCCGGGTCTGCCGTGGTGCTGATCAGGGCCTCGATGGCGAGCTGGTAGCGCGGCCGGGTCCGCCCGCCGGTCATCGCGTACGGACGTACCAGCGGCTGGTCGCCCTCGTCCCCGTACGGCTCCGCGTACGGATCATGAGAGGCGGTGGGCGGGGTCATGAATCCTCCGGGCGGGACAGCAATCGGTCAGTCGTGCCGTCTGACGAGGCCGGTGGGGGGATTGTGGCGGCCGGACGGTGATTTGGTGAGGCGGGTGGATCCGGGGGGCTTTAGTGAAGCAGACTGCCTTGGAGCTCGGCGCGCAGGTCCGGCGTGAGCACGGCGCCCGCGCGGTCGACCAGCAGCGCCATCTCGTAGCCGACGAGGCCGATGTCGCACTCCGGGTGCGCGAGGACGGCCAGGGACGAGCCGTCCGAGACGGACATCAGGAAGAGGAACCCGCGCTCCATCTCGACGACCGTCTGCGCCACGTTGCCGCCCTCGAAGATCCGGGAGGCCCCGGCGGTCAGCGAGGTGAGCCCGGACGCGACGGCCGCGAGCTGGTCCGCACGGTCGCGGGGGAAGCCTTCGGACATCGCCAGAAGGAGACCGTCGGCGGACACGACGACGGTGTGGGAGACACCGGGCGTGTTGTCCACGAAGTTGGTGATCAACCAGTTGAGGTTCTGTGCCGCCTGGCTCATCTGGCTCAACTAAAGCTCCTGCTGGTGAGTGGGGCTCGGGAAGCTGCCCGTCTGGCCGGTGCCGGCCTGACGACCCTGCGCGATGCCCCGACGGAGATTGGTCAGCCGGCCGCGTACGTCGTCGGGCGAACGCGAGACCTGCGGACCGCTTTGGTGCTGTTGCTGCTGAGCCGTGCCCGGAACGAGGTTCGCCCGGGGCACCCGGCGCGGCAGGCCGGAGGTGGTGACACCGCCCGCGGCCGGCTGCCGTACGCGCTCGGCCTGCCGAACGAGGTCGTCGTTCGGCGAGCTGCGCCAGGCAGTCGGTGCGGGACGCTGAGGAGCGGCCGGAGCCGGAGCCGGAGCCGGCGCCTGCTGCGGAGCCGCCGGAGCCGAGCCGTTGTTCTGGTGCCGGCCCTGTGAGCCGCCGCGGAACCAGTTCGTCTCCAGCGTGTCGTACAGCGGGGTACGACCGTCACCGGGACCCGTGGCCGGGGGCAGCGCCTCCGGCTCGGGGCGGTGCGCCGGACGCGGCGGGACGGGGGGCTGCTGCGGAGCGCCGTAGCCACCACGCGTGCCGTTGACCTGAGGCCGTTCGAACTGGCCCGTGGAGTCCGGGCTCTGGCGGCCGGGCAGGGAGTGCTGCCCGGTGGAGGAGCCGTCGTAGCCCGGCACGGCGTGCTGTCCGGTGGAGGAGCCGTCGTAGCCCGGCACGGCGTGCTGTCCGGTGGACGAGCCGTCGTAGCCCTGGACCGGGAACTGGCCGGTGGAGCCGTTGTCGTAGGCCTGCGGGGCCGCGAACTGGCCCGTGCTGTTCGGCGCCGGGGTGCTCGGGGCGCCGAAGACGTCCGAGCGGACGAATCCGCCGCTGTTCTGCTGGCCGCTCGCACCGGGCCGCGGGGCGTCGAGGTCGGGTCGCGGGAACTGGCCCGTGGTCTGCGGCCCGTTCGCCCCGGGGCCCTGGCGGTCGTCGATGCGCGGCATGCGCGCGGTCTGCGCGACGTCCGGCTCCTCGTGGCCGCGGGGGGCGTCCAGCGAGGCGCGCGGCACCGGCGGCTGGGCGTTCTCGTCGCTCCAGCTGGGTGTGCGCGGCTGCGGGTCGCCGCCCGGCAGCTCGGCCCGCGGACCACCGCGACCCGGCAGCAGGGGCTGGCGCCCGCGGCGGCCGCCCTGTTCGGCCTCGTTGTTGCCGCGCTGCGGCGGCACGGGCCCGCGGGTGTTGTTGCCGAACGCGTCCTGGCCCTGCATACCGGTGCCCGCGGCCGGCAACCCCTGCGGTGCGCCCGGTGCCTGGCCGAAGCCGGCACCTGCACCGGCCGGAGCCGGACGGCCCTGCGGGGGAGCCGACGGAGACTGGGGCCCGCGCGCACCGCCCGGCGCGCCCGGACGGCCGCCCTGGCCCGCACCGGGCAGCGCGGCCCGGGGACCCTGACCGGCGCCGAGACGGCCACCGCCGCCCGCGGGAGCACCGCCACCGAGAGCGCCGCCGGGGGCGCCGCCACCGAGGGCACCGCCCTGGGCCTGGCGACGTGCGGCGGCCGCACCGGCGGCGGCCTGCGCGGCGGCCGCACCGCCGGCCACGGCACCCTGGCCCTGGCCGGGCTTCGGCTGCGGCTTCTTGCCGCCCTGGGCGACGTCGACGGGCAGCATGACCAGCGCGGTCGTACCACCGGAGTCGGACGGGCGGAGCTGGATACGGATGCCGTGGCGCTGCGACAGACGACCGACCACGAACAGACCCATGCGGCGGGAGACCGACACGTCCACGGTGGGCGGCGAGGCGAGCCGCTCGTTGATCGCGGCGAGGTCCTCCGGCGACAGGCCGATACCGGTGTCGTGGATCTCGATCAGGACGCGGCCGTCGGGCAGCGCGTGACCGGTGACCTTGACCTTGGTCTGCGGCGAGGAGAAGGAGGTCGCGTTCTCGAGCAGCTCGGCGAGGAGGTGCACGAGGTCGTTGACCACGCGGCCGGCCACTTCGGTGGTCGGCACGGCGGCCAGTTCGATGCGCTCGTACTGCTCCACCTCGGACGCGGCGGCGCGGAGCACGTCGACCAGCGGGACCGGGCGGGTCCAGCGGCGGCCGGGCTCTTCACCCGCGAGAACGAGGAGGTTCTCACCGTTACGGCGCATACGGGTGGCGAGGTGGTCCAGCTTGAACAGCGAGGACAGCTGGTCCGGGTCGGCCTCGCGGGACTCGAGTTCGGAGATCAGCGACAGCTGGCGCTGGATCAGACCCTGGGAGCGGCGCGAGAGGTTGGTGAACATCGCGTTGACGTTGCCCCGCAGCAGGGCCTGCTCGGCGGCGAGGCGGACCGCCTCGCGGTGCACGTCGTCGAAGGCCGCGGCCACTCGGCCGATCTCGTCCCGGGAGTGCACACCGACCGATTCCACGGACGTGTCGACGTCCTGCGGGTCGGACTCGGACAGCTGCTTGACCAGCTCGGGCAGACGGTCCTGGGCGACCTTGGTCGCGGTCTCCTCCAGGCGGCGCAGCGAGCGGATCATGGACCGGGCGACGACGAAGGCGCCGACCAGCGAGACGCCGAGCACGAGCAGGATCAGCGCACCGGAGATGATCGCTTCCTGCTCCGACTCGTTGCGCAGCTCGCGCGCCTTCTGCTCCATGTCCTCGAGCAGCGTCTGCTCGATCTGGGCCATGCCCTTGATCTTGGTCGAGCTGTCGTCGAGCCAGTCCTGGTACGACCGCTTGTCCAGCGACTGCAGACCGTCCGCCCGGCCGAAGGCACGGGTGGCGTAGGTGTCGGTCGCGGTGATGGTCGGGTTGCCCTCTTCGATGGGCTTGAGCAGCTCCTCGGCGCCCTCGTCGCCGTAGATGCTCCGGAAGGTGCCGAGTTCGGACTCCTCGCTGTCCAGCGACGCCTGGGCGTACAGCCGGTCGTTCGGGGAGAGCTGACCGAAATCGGTGTTGGTCGCGGGCAGCGCCGCGGCGAGGACCGCGCGCTGGGCGGACGCGTACTCCTTGGCGGAGGAGAAGGCCGCCAGGGCGCGCGTGCGCTGGATCATCTCCGGGTTGCTGGTGGCCTCGGCCATGTCCTGCGAGAGGTCCAGCAGGTGGGTGATCAGGCGGTGGTAGGCGTCCACCGTCTGCGTGGAGTTGTCCTCGGAGGCGTAGGCCTCCTTGCGGATCTTGGTGAGGTTGTTCAGGTCGCGCACGATGCCCACGAGGCTGTCGCGGACGCCCTGGAGGTTGCCCTCGTTGCTGGCGCTGTCGACCTCGTCGGAGGCGGCGATGAAGTTGTCCCGGGCGCGGTCGGTCTTGTCCCGCAGGCCCTTGACGGTGAAGTCGGTCGCCGAGCCGTTGTGCGCCAGCGGGCCGGCCGACTTGTCGCGCTCCTCCTGGAGCGCGGCGGACAGCTCGGTGGCCTGCTGGGTCATGTCGGTCAGCAGCTTCATGTTGTCGAGCTGCTGGATGTCGTCCATGGACTGGTTGATGCGCAGCGCGCCCAGGGTGGTGGCCGCGACCACCGGGAGCGCCAGCAGCGACACCAGACGCGTGGAGATGCGCCAGTTGCGCAGTGCGACGCGCGGGCCGGGGCCGGTGGGGCCCTGCTGCGGCTTCACCGTCGGGGGCGCGGGGGTCGCCGACGCGGACGCGCCGGGGCGACCCGGGCGCTCACCGCCGTCGCCGGACGGGGCCGGGCCCGGGTTCTGGGCGTGCTGGGGCGAGGAACCGCGGTCGGTCCCGCCGTGCGCCTCCGGCTCCGCCGAAGCGCTGCCATCCCTCTTGAAACGTCCCTGCACTAGCGTCGCAACCTCTGGACCAGGCGCCCCTCCGCGTGAACGGAAGGACGGTGTCGGCGTGTAGGGGGCGCCCTGAATGCGCCCCCTGATGGTCGTGAGTGACCGGCGCTGGCTCCCCCTTCTCGCCGCCACTCGGCGCGCGTTGCGCCCCATGTGCGCCGGCTCGATCCTGCGGCGGTCCGTGGAATTCCAGCACAGTGCCGGATCTCCAACAAGGCCCGTTGGTCAGGCTGTGACATCCGTGACCCCGTGTAAGGGATATGTCACCGGAAGTGAAAAGCGTTCCCGCTTATACCGGACGTAAGCCCCCGAACTGCCGAGATGGCATGGGTGTCCCAGTCGCCATGATCAGGAGCGGAATGATGGCTTCAGGTGGCAAATATCCGTTTCGTCGCAGTCGATTGCAGGCCTGAATTGACCGGTTTGACCTTGCATTCGTGAGCAAACTCACACGGCAATCAAAGGGTCTTCACGTCTTCGCCAGGGAATCGCGCGATTAGCCTTGCGCTTTACAGAAATGGCAAATCCGACAACCCGCGCCCCCGCGGGGGTCCGCTGGACCCTCCCGGCGCCCGCACACGACAGGGTCTGTACAACCGTGAAGACGACGACGATGTTCCGCACGATAGCCAACCCGCGGCGCACGACGCTGGCGCACCTCGACGACGCCGGCGAACTGCAGACCCCGCAGCAGCCGGAGCACTCCGTCGATCTTCCCACCCAGACCGCCAATCCCAAGCGCACCATCCTCGAGGAGGCCCCCGCCACGGCCTCCGTCGCCGGGTAATACGCGCGCGGGCCGCCAGTTGCTCAAGTCGGCGGTACGAATGTGAAGGGCGCCCTGCGGACGCGGAGGCGCCCTTCGCCGTACGGCCCCACGGCCTCAGGGCCCGCCCGGCGGATCATGCCGCGGACGCGGGGCTTGGCACGCACATCTGCCGCGTGGTCGTCGGTCTCCTCCACTCCGCAGATGACGCTGCTTCCCTGCGGCTTGATCCGCCGGACAGGCCCCAAAGCGCGAGGCGGGAGCGCCTCCCCGCGTTAGCCTGGAGCGTCAGACTCCAGCCAGCTCAGTCAAGGGGCCAAGCAACCCGTGCGCATCGCCAGGTTCTCCATCGACGGGAATGTTGCCTTCGGCGCGGTCGAGGGCGACAAGCAGGACGAACTCGTCCTCGACATCATCAAGGGCATCCCGTTCGCGGACTACGAGCTCTCCGGTACGAAGGTGCCGCTGAGCAAGGTGAGGCTGCTGCCGCCGGTGCTCCCCAACAAGGTCGTGGCCTTCGGCCGCAACTACGCCGAGCACGCCAGGGAGCTGGGCAACGAGGTCCCCGACGCCCCGTTCGCCTTCTTCAAGCCGTCCACCTCCGTGATCGGCCCCGGCGACGAGATCCAGTACCCGCCCTTCACCGAGGACCTGCACCACGAGGCCGAACTGGCCGTGGTGATCGGCCGCCTGTGCCGCGAGGTCCCGCGCGAGCGCGTCAAGGACGTGATCTTCGGCTACACCTGCGCGAACGACATCACCGCGCGGGACGTCCAGAAGCGCGAGAAGCAGTGGGCGCGGGCCAAGGGCTTCGACACCTCCTGCCCGCTCGGCCCCTGGGTGGAGACCGACCTCGACATCGCCGCCGCGTCCGACCTGACCATCCAGCTGACGGTCAACGGCCGGCAGCGCCAGCTCGGCCGCACCAGCGAGATGATCCACTCCATCGAGGACCTGATCGTCAACATCACCGAGGCCATGACGCTGCTCCCCGGCGACGTGATCCTCACGGGCACCCCGGCAGGGGTCGGCCCCCTCAACGTCGGCGACGAGGTCGCCGTCACCATCGAAGGCATCGGCACTCTCACCAACAAGGTTGTCAAGCGTGGCTAGCGCACCCGGCTCCTCCGTACGCGTTCGTTTCTGCCCGTCGCCCACCGGTAACCCCCATGTGGGCCTGGTGCGCACCGCCCTGTTCAACTGGGCGTTCGCCCGGCACCACCAGGGCACTCTGGTCTTCCGCATCGAGGACACCGACGCGGCCCGCGACTCCGAGGAGTCGTACGAGCAGCTGCTCGACTCGATGCGCTGGCTGGGCTTCGACTGGGACGAGGGCCCGCAGATCGGCGGCCCGCACGCGCCGTACCGCCAGTCGCAGCGCATGGACCTCTACAAGGACGTCGCGCAGAAGCTCCTGGACGCCGGGCACGCCTACCGTTGCTACTGCTCCCAGGAGGAGCTGGACAGCCGCCGTGAGGCCGCCCGCGCCGCCGGCAAGCCGTCCGGCTACGACGGCCACTGCCGCGATCTGACCGCCGAGCAGGTCGAGGAGTACCGGGCCCAGGGCCGTACGCCCATCGTCCGCTTCCGCATGCCCGACGAGACGATCACCTTCACCGACCTGGTCCGCGGCGAGCTCACGTTCACCCCGGAGAACGTCCCGGACTACGGGATCGTGCGGGCGAACGGAGCCCCCCTCTACACGCTCGTCAACCCGGTCGACGACGCCCTGATGGAGATCACGCACATCCTGCGGGGCGAGGACCTGCTCTCCTCCACCCCCCGGCAGATCGCCCTGTACAAGGCGCTGATCGAGCTCGGGATCGCCCGGCAGATCCCGCAGTTCGGTCACCTCCCCTACGTCATGGGCGAGGGCAACAAGAAGCTCTCCAAGCGCGACCCGCAGTCGTCGCTCAACCTCTACCGCGAGCGCGGCTTCCTCCCGGAGGGCCTTCTCAACTACCTCTCCCTGCTGGGCTGGTCGCTCTCCGCCGACCAGGACATCTTCACGATGGACGAGATGGTCGCGGCCTTCGACATCGCGGACGTGAACCCCAACCCGGCCCGCTTCGACCTGAAGAAGTGCGAGGCGATCAACGCCGACCACATCCGCCTTCTTGACGTGAAGGACTTCACGGAGCGCTGCCGTCCCTGGCTGAAGGCGCCGTTCGCACCGTGGGCGCCGGAGGCCTTCGACGAGTCGAGGTGGCAGGCGATCGCGCCGCATGCGCAGACCCGCCTGAAGGTGCTGTCGGAGATCACGGACAACGTCGACTTCCTTTTCCTGCCGGAGCCGGTGTTCGACGAGGCGAGCTGGGCGAAGGCCATGAAGGAGGGCAGCGACGCGCTCCTTCGCACGGCCCGCGAGAAGCTGGAGACGGCGGACTGGACCTCGGCGGAGTCGCTGAAGGAGGCCGTCCTGACCGCCGGTGAGGCCCACGGCCTCAAGCTGGGCAAGGCCCAGGCCCCCGTTCGCGTCGCCGTCACGGGCCGCACGGTCGGCCTGCCGCTCTTCGAGTCCCTGGAGGTCCTGGGCAAGGAGAAGACGCTGGCCCGGATCGACGCGGCGCTGGCGCGACTGACCGCGTGAGGGCGCACATGAAGGGCGGCAGCCGACACGGCTGCCGCCCTTCCTTGCTGACATGTTCCGCCCCTCGGCCGCGCACGGGCGTTACCGTCGGATCATGAGCATTCGAGCCGTGGTCTGGGACGTCGACGACACTCTCTTCGACTACAGCACGGCAGACCGCGTAGGCATGGGGCAGTACCTCCTGGCCGAGGGCCTGCTCGACGGATACGAGACCGTGGAGCAGGCCGTCGCGTACTGGCGGGAGATCACCGACCGGCAGTGGGCGCGCTTCTCGGCCGGCGAGATCTCCTTCGAGGGGCAGCGCCGCGACCGCGTACGGATGTTCCTGGGGCTGGACCTCACCGACGGCGAGGCAGACGACTGGTTCCGCCGTTACATGCGTCACTACGAGGCCGCCTGGGCCCTCTTCCCGGACGTCCTGCCCGTCCTGGACACCCTGGCCACCAGCCACCGCCACGCCGTGCTGTCCAACTCCAGCCTTCACGTCCAGGACCGCAAACTGCGCGTGCTCGGTGTGCACGACCGCTTCGAGGCCATCCTGTGCGCCGCGGAACTCGGCATCTCCAAACCGGAGGCCGGCGCCTTCCACGCGGCCTGCGAGGCCCTGGGGCTGGCCCCGCACCAAGTGGCGTACGTCGGCGACCACCCGGAGATCGACGGGCGGGGCGCGGCGGACGCCGGACTGCTGTCGGTGTGGATCGACCGGGACGGTGTGTACGCCGGGGCCGGCGCACCCGCCGGTCCGCACCGGATCGCCTCCCTCGCCGAACTCCCCGCGCTCCTCGGCGCCGATACCCGTTTTGGAGCCCCGTCCACCTTCGGGTAATGTTCTTCCTGCGCCGCCGGGGAGCGGGCCGAGAGGCCGGGATCCGGAGGAGCGAACTAGAACAAGATCCCCGCAGGGGCTTGCGTTCCAGTGGCCTATGGTGTAATTGGCAGCACGACTGATTCTGGTTCAGTTAGTCTTGGTTCGAGTCCAGGTAGGCCAGCTCGCAGACGCTTTGAATGAAAACACAGCATCTGCAAAGCCCCCGTTGTGTAGCGGCCTAGCACGCTGCCCTCTCAAGGCAGTAGCGCCGGTTCGAATCCGGTCGGGGGTACTGGTTCCGATCTTCTCGGGATCGCTAGGGCCCCCGTTGTGTAGCGGCCTAGCACGCCGCCCTCTCAAGGCGGTAGCGCCGGTTCGAATCCGGTCGGGGGTACTGACTGGTCTAAACCACATTGGTCTATGGTGTAATTGGCAGCACGACTGATTCTGGTTCAGTTAGTCTTGGTTCGAGTCCAGGTAGACCAGCTCGGGCCTGCGGAAACGCAGAGTCCACGCCCCCGTTGTGTAGCGGCCTAGCACGCCGCCCTCTCAAGGCGGTAGCGCCGGTTCGAATCCGGTCGGGGGTACACAGGCGCAAGGCCCTCCACTTCGGTGGGGGGCCTTCCGCATTTCCCGTTCACTCGAAGCCGTACCTCCGCGCCGACTCCTCCTCCTGCGCCAGCCGGTGCAGAGCCTGCAGCACCGGCTCCACGAAAATCGCCCCCGCGACCGCCGTCTCGACCTTCTCCGCCTCCGACGGACGGGTCTCCACGAAGTCCAGGTCGAGGACGGCCGCCTGATGCATCAACCGGCCGTAGGACGCGATCAGTTCGGGATCCCAGTCGTATCCGAGCCGCCGGAACGTGGCCACCGCCACCACCAGTGAGCGGTAGGCCGGCGAGATGGTGACCAGGGCCTGGGCGTTCGACCAGCCCAGTGTCCGGAGCAGTTGCTCGACCTCGCGGTGAGCGGCCCGGACGAACTCGTCCTCCGCGTCCGGCTCGGGAACCTGCGGCAGCGCCCACAGGGCCGCGCCGAGGCGGATCGTGCGGCCCAGGGAATCGTCGTCGACGTGCCCCAGCACCTCCCGCACCGTCGCCACCGGGATCCGGCCGACCTGGATCATCGCGCGCACCAGCCGTAGCCGGCGCAGATGGCTCTCGTCGTACGCGGCCGTGGTCGCGTTGATCCGGCGGCCCGGGGTCAACAGCCCTTCCCGCAGGTAGTACTTGATCGTCGCGATGGACACCCCGCTGCGCTCGCTCAGTTCCGCCAGCCGCATGTCTTGCGCCCTTCTTTGGGGAGTGCCACTATCCAAGCATCGCAGACATGGATAGTGCCGCTATCCGATAACGGGGAGCCAGGGGGTCACCATGTTCGCGAAGCCGGTGTCGGGCCGCACCACCGCGGATGCCGAAGGCGAAGTGGTGGTCCTGCTGATCGGCATGCGTGTCAACCACTTCTGGGCCGTGCACCAGTGGCTGCCGGTCATGCCGGCGATGTTCCGCATGCTCGCGGAACTCGCGCGGGACGGCGACCGGGGGCTGCTGGGGCGGGTCCTGCTCACGGCCTCGCCGAGGACGTACTACGTCGTCCAGTACTGGGAGTCCAAGGAGTAGCTCTACGCGTACGCGAGTTCGCCCGACATGTTCCACCACAAGGTGTGGGCGATCATCAACCGCAAGGAGCGGGCCGGGAAGACGCGCGGCCACGTGGGGATCTGGCACGAGGCGTATGTGGTGCCCGAGGGGTCGTACGAGTCGATCTACGCCGACATGCCGCCCTTCGGTCTCGCGGCCGCGCACGGGCAGGCGCCCCTCGCGAGGCGGGGCCGTTACGCGAAGGACCGGTACGCGTACCGGTCGGCGAAGGCGGCCCGAGAAGCCGGGTGACGGGGGAACGAGGGACGGGGAGGGCCTGCCGCGGCGTTGAGGCCGGCCCTCCCCGGCGACGTTTCCGAAGGTCAGCCCGAGCGGCGCAGGGCCTCGGAGAGGCGGGCGGCCGCGTCGATGACCGCCTGGGCGTGCATACGGCCCGGGTGGCGCGTCAGGCGCTCGATGGGGCCCGATACCGACACGGCGGCCACCACACGGTTGGAGGGGCCGCGTACGGGCGCGGAGACGGACGCCACGCCCGGCTCGCGCTCGCCGATGGACTGGGCCCAGCCCCTGCGCCGTACGCCCGACAGGGCCGTCGCCGTGAAGCGGGCGCCCTGCAGGCCCCGGTGCAGGCGCTCCGGCTCCTCCCAGGCCATCAGGATCTGGGCCGAGGAGCCCGCCTTCATCGTGAGGGTCGAGCCGACCGGCACCGTGTCCCGAAGGCCGGACAGGCGTTCCGCCGCGGCGACGCAGATGCGCATGTCGCCCTGGCGGCGGTAGAGCTGCGCGCTCTCGCCCGTGACGTCACGGAGGTGGGTGAGCACCGGGCCGGCGGTCGCGAGCAGGCGGTCCTCGCCCGCAGCCGCGGCCAGCTCCGCCAGGCGCGGGCCGAGAATGAAACGGCCCTGCATGTCACGTGCCACCATGCGGTGGTGTTCCAGAGCCACGGCCAGCCGGTGGGCCGTGGGTCGTGCCAGTCCGGTGGCCGTGACCAGGCCCGCGAGGGTGGCCGGACCGGACTCCAGAGCGCTCAGGACAAGGGCTGCCTTGTCCAGAACGCCGACGCCGCTACTGTTGTCCATGAAACGATACTCGCGTCTCACTCTGTGAAACGCAAGTTCAATTTTCCGTGGAACGCGCCACCCTGGAAGAGCACGAAATCACAGCGGCCCGTGAAACCGAGGGCCTGGCGGCGGACGCCCGGACATGGGGCGCGGGCAGCCGCTTCCTCAAGATCTCTAGTTGGGCCGGTGGACGCTTGCCGGCCGGAGGGAAAGCGATGGGTAGGACACTCGCGGAGAAGGTCTGGGACGACCATGTCGTCCGGCGCGCCGAAGGCGAGCCCGACCTCCTCTTCATCGATCTGCACCTGCTGCACGAGGTGACCAGCCCGCAGGCCTTCGACGGCCTCCGCAAGAGCGGGCGGAAGGTGCGTCGTCTCGACCTCACCATCGCCACCGAGGACCACAACACCCCCACCCTCGACATCGACAAGCCCATCGCGGACCCGGTCTCCCGTGTCCAGCTGGAGACGCTGCGCAAGAACGCCGCCGAGTTCGGTGTGCGCCTGCACCCGCTCGGTGACGTCGAGCAGGGCGTCGTCCACGTCGTGGGACCGCAGCTGGGTCTGACCCAGCCGGGCATGACCGTCGTCTGCGGTGACTCGCACACCTCCACGCACGGTGCCTTCGGCGCCCTGGCGTTCGGCATCGGCACCTCCCAGGTCGAGCACGTGCTGGCCACCCAGACCCTGCCCTTGGCCCGCCCGAAGACCATGGCCATCACGGTCGACGGCGAGCTGCCCGAGGGAGTCACCGCCAAGGACCTGATCCTGGCGATCATCGCCAGGATCGGTACGGGCGGCGGCCAGGGCTACGTCCTGGAGTACCGGGGCTCCGCCATCGAGAAACTCTCGATGGAGGCCCGGATGACCATCTGCAACATGTCGATCGAGGCCGGCGCCCGCGCGGGCATGATCGCCCCCGACGAGACCACCTTCGAGTACCTCAAGGGCCGCCCGCACGCCCCCGAGGGCGAGGACTGGGACGCGGCCGTCGCGTACTGGAAGACGCTGAAGACGGACGAGGACGCCGAGTTCGACGCCGAGGTCGTCATCGACGCCGCCGCACTGTCGCCGTTCGTCACCTGGGGCACCAACCCGGGCCAGGGCGCGCCGCTTTCGGCGTCCGTCCCCGACCCCGCTTCGTACGAAGACGCTTCGGAGCGCCTCGCCGCCGAAAAGGCCCTGGAGTACATGGGGTTGGAGGCCGGCCAGCCGCTGCGCTCCATCAACGTGGACACCGTCTTCGTAGGCTCCTGCACCAACGGCCGCATCGAGGACCTGCGCGCCGCCGCCGAACTCCTCAAGGGCCGCAAAGTCGCCGACGGCGTACGGATGCTGGTCGTCCCGGGTTCCGCGCGGGTGGGCCTGCAGGCCGTCTCCGAGGGCCTGGACGTCGTCTTCAAGGAGGCCGGCGCCGAGTGGCGGCACGCGGGCTGCTCCATGTGCCTGGGCATGAACCCCGACCAGCTGGCCCCCGGTGAGCGCTCCGCGTCCACCTCCAACCGCAACTTCGAGGGCCGGCAGGGCAAGGGCGGTCGTACGCACCTGGTCTCGCCGCAGGTCGCGGCGGCCACCGCGGTCCTGGGCCACCTGGCCTCGCCGGCCGACCTGTCCGACGCCGAGACCCGTACGCCCGCTGGAGTCTGAGAGTCATGGAAGCATTCACCAAGCACACCGGCCGGGCCGTCCCGCTGCGTCGCAGCAACGTCGACACCGACCAGATCATCCCTGCTCACTGGCTCAAGAAGGTGACCCGGGACGGGTTCGAGGACGGGCTGTTCGAGGCCTGGCGCAAGGACCCGGAGTTCGTGCTCAACCGACCCGAGCGAGAGGGTGCCACGGTCCTGGTCGCCGGCCCCGACTTCGGCACCGGCTCCTCCCGTGAGCACGCCGTCTGGGCGCTGCAGAACTACGGCTTCAAGGCCGTGATCTCCTCGCGCTTCGCCGACATCTTCCGCGGCAACTCGCTCAAGAACGGCCTGCTCACGGTGGTGCTCGAGCAGAAGATCGTGGACGCGCTGTGGGAGCTCACGGAGAAGGACCCGACAGCTGAGGTCACTGTGGACCTTGAGGCGCGTGAGGTGCGTGCCGAGGGCATCACCGCCTCCTTCGAGCTGGACGAGAACTCCCGCTGGAGGCTGCTGAACGGCCTCGACGACATCTCCATCACCCTCCAGAACGAGGCCGACATCGCCGCGTACGAGGCCAAGCGCCCGTCGTACAAGCCGCGGACCCTCCAGGTCTGAACCTTCGGACCCCGAAACGGGTCCAGTTTCGGCCACCGGAACCCCCCGCTGTACCCCCGATCGGCCCGATCGGGGGTACAGCCGTGTCTGCACCCGAACGGCCCCGGCGCGCCGCCTGGCCGCACCTCAACTTCCCACGTTACGAAGGTGGTTACCGGGGTACGCGGCTGATATGGACGCGGCTCCCGCGGGTTCCCGGAAGGCCGTTTGCGGCGGCAGTTGCCCCCTGCGCAGGCGACAACTCGCCCCAGATGGCACAATCTGTGCATGGAACACGACGGCCAACTCGAGCTCTATACGGCGGTCGCGAGCCAACTGAAGGAAGCGCACTCAAGGGTGCGCGCACTGCAAGTCCCGGAGGGCGTACGGATGGCGCTGACCCGGAAGCTGCTGGTCATTACGGCCGCGGCCAAGCACGATCTCGCCGATGCGACAAGGCGTCTGGAGCGGTTCATGGCGGACCTGGACGAGGGGCGAATCCCCGACGAGGAACGCTGAACAGGACAAGAGGGCCGAGTCTGCTGCGGCACAAGGGTGATAAGCCCGTTTCGTGTTTGATTTGCGGTATATATCTGCCTAACGTGCGAAAAGCTTGAACACTTTCGTTCTGGCGATGTCTCCGAAGGGGAAGACGTGAACAAGGCGCAGCTCGTAGAAGCGATTGCCGACAAGATGGGTGGCCGCCAGCAGGCCGCCGATGCTGTCGACCAGGTACTGGACGCCATCGTCCGCGCTGTCGTCGCGGGTGAGAGGGTCTCGGTCACAGGCTTCGGTTCGTTCGAGAAGGTCGACCGGCCGGCCCGTTACGCCCGCAACCCCCAGACGGGCGAGCGGGTTCGGGTCAAGAAGACCTCCGTTCCGCGCTTCCGCGCGGGCCAGGGCTTCAAGGACCTGGTGAGCGGGTCGAAGAAGCTGCCGCGCGGTGGCGAGGTCGCCGTCAAGAAGGCGCCCAAGGGCAGCCTGACGGGCGGTGCCGCGGCGACGGTCAAGAAGGCCGCCGCGAAGAAGACCACCAAGGCGGCCGCGAAGAAGACCACGGCAAGGAAGGCGGCGCCGGCGAAGAAGACCACCGCCGCCGCGAAGAAGACCACGGCGAAGAAGACGACCGCCAAGAAGACCACGGCGGCCGCCAAGAAGACGACCGCGGCGAAGAAGACCACCGCCAAGAAGGCGACGGCCAAGAAGGCCCCGGCGAAGAAGGCGACGGCCAAGAAGGCCCCCGCCAAGAAGTCGACCGCGCGCAAGACGACCGCCAAGAAGACCACCGCCCGCTAGCGGACGGCGGTCACAGGGGCACTCACGCGCCGGGCCGGACTCCCTCGGGAGCCCGGCCCGCGGCGTGTCCGGGCACCTTCAGAGCGTCTGCAGCGTCACCAAGGTGATCCGGCGGGCGTCGCCCTCGCCCTCCACCTCGATCCGCACCCGCTGGCCGGGACGCAGCAGCCGCAGCCCGCCCGCGTCGAACGCCGGCGCGTCGAAGGGCACGGGGGTGCCGTCGTCCAGCAGCACCTGCCCGCTGCGGCTTTCGGGGTCGTACGTGTATGCGGTCGCCTGCATGGCGGCCACCCTACTGCTCCGGTATCAGCAGGCGCGTGGTCGCCGCCGCCGTCCACGGGCCCACGCCCAGGGCCAGTGCGGCGCGCAGGTCCTCGCCGGTGTCCACGTCCTGGCGTACGGAATCCACCTCGTCGAGACACAGTTCCGCGGCGCCGGACGCGCGATGGCGGGCACGGGAATCCCCGCCGAATGCCGGGCGCAATTCCCGGCCCGGCGCGGCGGCCAGGAGAGTGGTGCCGATCGCGGCCGCGTCCGGGAGAAAAGCGCGCGGGAATTCCGCCGCGGCGTCCAGCACCCGGGTCAATTCCAGCGGGCGCAGGGCCGGCAGATCGGCGTTCAGGGCCGCCACCGGAGTGCCGGGACGTGATCGCCGTACGGCCGCCGTCCCGTGCGCCAGGGCGGCGTTCAGGCCGCCCCGCGGCTCGTCGGGGACGATTCGGGCCCCCAGCGCCGCCAGCTCGCGGCCGGCCAGGCCGTCGTCCGTGACGACTGCCACATCCGCGACCGCCGGGCAGGCCAGCGCGGCCGCCACGGTGTCCTGGGCGAAGGCCAGGGCCAGACCCGGGCGCAGCCCGTCGGCGGCGGTGCCCGAGAGCCTGCTCTTGGCCCGCGCCAGGGGCTTCAGGGGGATGACCAAGGTCCACTGCACCGGCGTACCGTCCCTCTCTTGTCGCGGTCATTGTCACCCGGGCCAGCTGGCGGCACGGATGTCGGGGCGTACGGTGTTCTCGACAGACAGGCGGCCTGGAGCGACACTTGTGCGGCCCCCCAGGCCCTAGAGGAAGGTGTCCGCGTGCCCCGCCGCAGAATCGGCTTCTGGTACCGCTTCGCCGCGGTGCTCTGCAAACCGCCGCTGGTGGTTCTGATCAAGCGGGACTGGCGTGGAATGGAGAACATTCCGGCCGAGGGCGGATTTATCACCGCGGTGAACCACAATTCCCACATCGATCCCTTCGCGTACGCGCACTATCAGTACAACACCGGACGGGTTCCGCGATTCCTGGCGAAGAGCGGGCTTTTCAAGAAGGGATTCGTCGGCGCCGCGATGCGCGGCACCGGACAGATCCCGGTCTACCGCGAGAGCACGGACGCGCTCAGCGCCTTCCGGGCCGCGATCGACGCCGTGGAGCGCGGCGAGTGCGTCGCCTTCTACCCGGAGGGCACCCTCACCCGCGACCCCAACGGCTGGCCCATGACGGGCAAGACGGGTGCGGCGCGCGTCGCCCTGCAGACCAAGTGCCCGGTGATCCCGGTCGCCCAGTGGGGCTGCAACGAACTGCTGCCGCCGTACGCGAAGAAGCCCGACCTGCTGCCGCGCAAGACCCACCACGTGCTCGCCGGCCCGCCCGTGGACCTCTCGCGCTTCTACGACAGGGAGATGACCCAGGAGCTCCTCAAGGAGGCCACCGAGGTCATCATGGCCGCGATCACCCGCCAGCTGGAGGAGATCCGCGGCGAGAAGGCCCCTGCGGCGGCGTACGACCCGCGCCGGGAGCGGATCGAGCAGCGGCGCCGGACACAGGCGCAGACACAGGGCACGGGCGTGCGGGAACCGGTCCAGGAACCGGTGCAGGGTTCGGCGCAGGAAGAGGGGCAGGGCACGTGAGCAAGCCGGTCAAGGCGGCCGTCTTCGGTACCGGATCGTGGGGCACCGCCTTCGGCATGGTGCTGGCCGACGCCGGATGCGACGTCGTCCTGTGGGGCCGCAGGCCCGACCTCGCCGAGGCGGTCAACTCCACGCGGACCAACCCCGACTACCTCCCCGGCGTCGAACTCCCGGAGAACCTGCGGGCCACGACCGACGCCGCCGATGCCGCCCGCGACGCCGACTTCACGATACTCGCGATCCCCTCGCAGACCCTGCGCGGCAACCTCGCCGAGTGGACGCCGTTGCTCGCCCGGAACACTGTCCTCGTCTCCCTGATGAAGGGCGTCGAACTCGGTACGACGATGCGGATGAGCGAGGTGATCGAGGACGTCGCCAAGGTCGGCCCGGACCGGGTCGCCGTGGTCACCGGCCCCAACCTCGCCCGCGAGATCGCCGCCCGCATGCCGGCCGCGTCCGTGGTCGCGTGCACCGACGAGGCGGTCGCCCAGCGGATCCAGGCCGCCTCCCACACGCCGTACTTCCGCCCGTACACCAACACGGACGTCGTCGGCTGCGAACTCGGCGGCGCGGTCAAGAACGTCATCGGCCTCGCCGTCGGCATCGCGGACGGCATGGGCCTCGGCGACAACGCCAAGGGCTCGCTCATCACGCGCGGCCTCGCCGAGACGACCCGACTGGGCCTGGCGATGGGCGCGGACCCCCTCACCTTCTCCGGACTCGCGGGCCTGGGCGACCTGGTGGCGACCTGCTCCTCACCGCTGTCCCGCAACCACACCTTCGGCACCAACCTCGGCAAGGGCATGACCCTGCAGGAGACCATCGCGGTCACCAAGCAGACCGCCGAGGGCGTCAAGTCCTGTGAGTCCGTGCTGGATCTGGCCCGCCGGCACGGCGTCGACATGCCCATCACGGAGACGGTCGTGGGCATCGTGCACGAGGGCAAGCCTCCCGTGGTGGCGCTGAAGGAACTGATGTCGCGCAGCGCGAAGTCCGAACGACGCTGAGCAACCCCGGCCGGGGCACGCTGTCTCAGGGCCCTACCTACGGGTACTCTCAACGCGATATGAGCACCGAGAACCTCCCCCAGAGCCCTGAGCAGCCGTCCCGCAAGCCGCGCGTGGCCGTCGTGTTCGGCGGCCGCAGCTCCGAACACGGGATCTCCGTGGTCACCGCCGGCGCCGTCCTCAAGGCCATCGACCGGAGCAAGTACGAGGTCCTGCCGATCGGCATTACCCGGGAAGGGCGCTGGGCACTCACCGCCGACGAACCCGAGCGCATGGCGATCACCGACCGCCGTACGCCCGACGTCGAGGAGCTCGCCGAGTCGCGGGAGGGCGGCGTGGTGCTCCCCGTCGACCCCGCGAGCCGCGAAGTCGTCTACAGCGAGCCGGGATCGGTGCCCAAGGCGCTCGGCGAGGTCGACGTGGTCTTTCCGGTCCTGCACGGCCCGTACGGCGAGGACGGCACCCTGCAGGGCCTCCTGGAGCTCTCCGGCGTCCCGTACGTGGGCGCGGGTGTGCTCGCCTCGGCCGTCGGCCAGGACAAGGAGTACATGAAGCGGGTGTTCACCTCCTTCGGGCTCAAGGTCGGGCCGTACGTGGTGATCCGGCCGCGCGAGTGGGCGCAGGACGAGTCCGCCGCCCGCAAGAAGATCGTCGACTTCGCCGGCGAGCACGGCTGGCCGCTGTTCGTGAAGCCCGCGCGCGCGGGCTCCTCGATCGGCATCACCAAGGTCGACGACCTCTCCGGGCTCGACGAGGCCATCGCCGAGGCGCAGCGCCACGACCCGAAGATCCTCGTCGAGGCCGCGGTGCGCGGCCGCGAGATCGAGTGCGGCGTCCTCGAGTTCGAGGACGGCCCGCGCGCCTCCGTCCCCGCCGAGATCCCGCCGCCGGACGCGCACGCGTACTACGACTTCGAGGCGAAGTACATCGACTCGACGCCGGGGATCGTGCCGGCGCCCCTGACGCCGGAGCAGACGGCTCAGGTGCAGCGGCTCGCGGTCGACGCCTTCGAGGCGGCCTCCTGCGAGGGGCTCGTGCGCGCGGACTTCTTCCTCACGGAGGCGGGCGAGTTCGTGATCAACGAGATCAACACGATGCCGGGGTTCACACCGATCTCGATGTACCCGCAGATGTGGCAGGCGAGCGGGATCAGCTATCCGGAGCTGGTCGACAGGCTGGTGCAGGCGGCGTTGCGGCGCTCCACCGGCCTGAGGTGAACGGCCGTACCGTCTAGTCGGCGATCCCCTCGGGGATCGCCTTCTTCACGGCCGGCGCCAGGTCGACCAGCGGCGCCAGTCCGTTTCCCGCGCGGTCCTTCGGGATGGTCACCTCGACGTACGCCTTGCGCAGCGTCGTCGTGAGGCGGAACGAGCCGTCGTCCTGTTTCTCCAGCAGCCACCCGATCCCGTTGACCTCGACTCCGTCGGCCTCCGGGTCGCTCATCTTCTCGGGCCGGTCCACGCCGCACCGCAGTATGATCGCCGGGTCGCCCCAGCCCGCGGTCAGCGCGGACGAGGGTTCGGGATCCCGGCGACCCTGACCGTCGACCTTGGCCGGCAACGCCTCGTCCAGGCTCTCGCACAGCTCGGCGACCTTCGCGCCCGGAGCGGGAACCGCCACCGACGCACTGTCGTCTGCTGATGAGCAGCCCGCCGCGGCGATCAACAGAGCGAGCGCGGGCAGTCCGAAAGGCCGGTGACGGAGGAAGATTCGCACCGGCCAAGGGTAGACGGGGGCTACAGATGGACCACCGGGCAGGTCAGAGTACGGGTGATGCCGTCCACCTGCTGGACTTTCGCGACCACCAGGCGACCGAGGTCGTCGACCGTCTCGGCCTGGGCGCGGACGATGACGTCGTACGGTCCTGTCACGTCCTCGGCCTGGATGACTCCAGGGATCTTGCTGATCGTTTCGGCGACGGTCGACGCCTTGCCGACCTCCGTCTGGATCAGGATGTACGCCTGTACCACGGAACCTCCAGGGCGGCCACGAGGATCATGTGGGGAAAAGGAACGCCACGGTATCGCGTCGCCGCTCGCCGCGGGGAGACCTGCGGGGCCCGGGGCTTGCGCGCCGGGGTGCCGGCACGAGAGAAGTTGACGGTCACCTCGACCGTATCGAGGACACTGGTCACGCGCGAGCGGGCACGGCAAGGGACAGAAGGGGCGCAAGGGCAATGAAGGGCACTGTTGGTGAGCTCGGGGAGTTCGGGCTCATCAGGGAGCTCACCTCCCGTCTCACCACCACCCCGGCGGTCCGGGTCGGCCCCGGCGACGACGCCGCGGTGGTGTCCGCGCCGGACCGCCGGGTCGTGGCCAGCACCGACATCCTCCTCGAAGGCCGGCACTTCCGCCGCGACTGGTCCACGGCCTACGACGTGGGCCGCAAGGCGGCCGCGCAGAACCTCGCCGACATCGCCGCCATGGGAGCCGTACCGACCGCGCTGCTGCTCGGCCTGGTCGTCCCCGCCGAGCTGCCGGTGACCTGGCCGACCGAGCTGATGGACGGCCTGCGCGACGAATGCCAGGTCGCGGGCGCCTCGGTGGTCGGCGGCGATGTCGTACGGGGCGACACCATCATGGTGTCGATCACCGCGCTCGGCGATCTGCGCAACCAGGAGCCCATCACCCGGGCCGGCGCGCAGCCCGGCGACCTCGTCGCCGTGACCGGCTGGCTGGGCTGGTCCGCCGCCGGGTACGCGGTGCTCTCCCGCGGCTTCCGCTCGCCCCGTGCCTTCGTCGAGGCCCACCGCCGCCCCGAGCCGCCCTACCACGCGGGCCCGGCGGCCGCCGCCCTCGGCGCGACCTCGATGTGCGACGTGAGCGACGGGCTGATCGCCGACCTCGGGCACATCGCGGAGGCCAGCAAGGTCCGCATCGACATCCGTTCCGGCGCGATCGACATTCCCTCGCAGATGAACGACATCGGGCAGGCCGTCGGCGTCGACCCGCTCCAGTGGGTGCTGACTGGGGGAGAGGACCATGCGATCGTGGCGACCTTCCCGCCGGACGTGAAGCTGCCGGCCCGCTGGAAGGTGATCGGCGAGGTGCTCAACCCCTCGGCGCTGCCCCAGGTGACGGTCGACGGGGCGCCGTGGACCAGCAAGGGCGGCTGGGACCACTTCGGGGACATCGAGTCGTGAGCGCCCCGCCGAGGGTACTGACGGTCGCCGGGTCCGACTCGGGCGGCGGCGCCGGTGTTCAGGCCGACCTGAAGACGATGCTCGCGATGGGCGTGCACGGCATGAGCGTGGTCACCGCGGTCACGGCACAGAACTCCCTTGGCGTGCAGGGTGCTTGGGAGCTGCCGGTGGAGGCGGTGCGCGCGCAGTACCGCAGCGTCGTCGACGACATCGGCGTCCAGGCCGTGAAGACCGGCATGCTCGCCTCCGCCGAACTCGTCGAAGCGGTCGCGGAGTTGATCGCGGGCACGGACGCGCCTGCCGTCGTCGACCCGGTGGGCGTCTCCAAGCACGGCGACCCGCTGCTCGCCGCCTCCGCGCTGGACTCCGTGCGCACCAAGCTGCTCCCGGTCGCCACCGTGGCCACCCCGAACCTCGACGAGGTGGCCCAACTGGCCGGTGTCACGGTCGAGTCGGAGGCGGATCTGCGGCGGGCCGCCGAGGCCGTCCTGTCGTACGGGCCCGAGTGGGCGCTCATCAAGGGCGGTCACCTCTCGGGTGAGGCCGTGGACCTGCTGACGGACGGCAGCGAGGAGCACTGGCTGCGCGCGCCCCGCCACGACAACCGGCACACGCACGGCACGGGCTGCACCCTCGCCTCCGCGATCGCGTCGCAGCTGGCGAAGGGGCGGTCCGTGCCGGAGGCGGTGACGGTGGCCAAGGAGTACGTCACCGGGGCGATCGCGGCCGGGTTCGCACTGGGCGGCGGCATCGGGCCCGTGGACCACGGGTGGGCCCTGAGAAGGGATACTCCCGGCGCTTGATGTCGATCGCCGCCTTCTCGGTCGGTCGCTTGAGAAGCCGGCCGACGGGCGCGAGCGGAGCAGCCGGCACATGCGGTCGCGGCTGCGGAGGGTGTCACGTCAACGCCCACCGTCTCCGACGGTGACGCGGGCGAGGGCGTCCGGCACGCCGGCGCCGGAGACGAGGACGTTCAGGTGGCCGCGGTCGGGTGTGTTCGTCATGGGCAGGAGCTTCGGGGCCTGCGCACGCCACCAGCCGTGAGTGCCTGCGCGTCCGGGAGGTCGGGTGGCGAGCGCCGTACGTCCCTCCTGGGTCAGGCGCTCGAAATGTGGAGCTCCACGGAGCCGGGCGGGACGGCGATGCGGCGGCCGACGGGGGTCGCCTGGGCGGCCGTGTGCGGGGCGAGGCGCCTGCGGGGGCGGGAGATCTGGGACTGGGGCGCGTTCGCGGCCCCGGCGGGCGGCTCGGCGCCGTACAGGCCCTCCGTCGATGAGACGGTCCGTGGAGAGCGCACGGCCCGCGCCGGGGATGGCGGAGGGCATTCACCGCAGTCCGGCAGGCGCGAGGATCTTGGGTACAGCAGAAAGCCGGCCCACTCCAGGTGGACCGGCTCTGTGCAGCGAACCAGCTGTGGCCGCGCGCTTAGCTGTGCGTCAGCGCGAGACCTTGCCGGCCTTGATGCACGAGGTGCAAGCGTTCACGCGCTTCGGCGTCCCGCCGACCACGGTACGCACACGCTGGATGTTCGGGTTCCAGCGACGGGACGTACGGCGGTGCGAGTGCGAGATGTTGTTGCCGAAGCCCGGCCCCTTGCCGCAGACGTCGCAGTTGGCAGCCACGGGTCACTCCAAAGACTTCAGATGCACTTACGGTTAATCCCGGCAGGCCGGGATCGAGATCGCAGGATCAGAGATCTGAGTGGCGTTGCCAGGGGAACGGCCCGATCTGGATCGGGCAACCGGAGCAGCATACAACGACTGCGCCAGTGCAACGAAACTACCATGGCTGATCAGGGATCCGCTCCCGGCCCTCTTCCGGCGGACACCGGTCGGGGGTCTACGCTGCGTCCAGTCCAGCAGCTCAGGGAGGCGCAGGTGGCGCAGGTGCCGCAGACATTCTTCGATGCTCTCGCGGTACGCACCTGGTGCGGTCACGCGCTCCAGGCGCTGGGGCTGGCGCGCGAGGAGATCGACGCGATCAACGTGTATCCGGTGGCGGACGGGGACACCGGGACGAACCTGTATCTGACCGTGGAGTCGGCGCTGGCCGCCGTCGAGGCGGTGTTCGAGGGTTCGGAGGACGGGACTTCTCGGGCCGCCGAGCCGTCTCTGGCGGACGCCGCGCGCGCGATGGCGCACGGCGCGCTCATAGGGGCGCGCGGGAACTCCGGGACGATCCTCGCGCAGCTGCTGCGCGGCATGACGCAGGTGCTCGCCGCCGGGACCGAGAGCGCGCACACCGACGGACCGGGACTGCGGCTTGCCCTGCGGCGCGCGGCCGACGCCGCCCGACAGGCCGTCGCCCACCCCGTCGAGGGCACGGTCCTGTCGGTCGCCTCGGCCGCCGCCGACGCGGCCGGGCGAGCGGAGGGCGACTGCGGGACGATCGCGCGGGCGGCCTACGAGGGGGCGTGCCGGGCGCTGGCGGCGACTCCGGGCCAGCTGGCCGTGCTGGGCCGGGCCGGGGTCGTCGACGCGGGCGGTCGGGGGCTGGTGGCGGTCCTCGGGGCGCTGGTGGAGACGTTCACGGGAGAGTCGCCGCGGGTGTCGGTGGGGGCGGTGGCCGCGGTTCACGCGCGCGTGGAGGTCCCCGGGGCCGGCGCGCCGTACGGTGCCGAAGCCGTCGTACCCCCCGCGCGCGTGGAACCCGCCGAAGGGGAAGGCTGCGCCGACGCCGCGGAGGACGGCGGGCCCGCCTTCGAGGTGATCTATCTCCTGGAGGCCGAGGACGCCGCCGTGGCACGGCTGCGGGAGCGTCTCGACGAACTCGGGGACTCGCTCGTCGTGGTCGGCGGGGACGGGCTGTGGAATGTCCACGTGCACGTGGACGACGCGGGCGCGGCCGTGGAGGCCGGCGTCGAGGCCGGGCGGCCGTACCGGATCCGGATCACGCACTTCGCGGTCGGCGACGTGCACACGCAGAGCGGCGAGCGGCCGCGGCGGGAGCGGGCCCAGCGGGCCGTCGTCGCCGTCGTGCCCGGCGAGGGCCTGGCCGGCCTGTACACCGAGGCAGGCGCCACGACCGTCCTCGCGCGCCCCGGCAAGCCGCCCGCGAGCGGGGAACTCGTCGAGGCCGTACGACGCGCCCACGCGCGCGAGATCGTGCTGCTGCCCAACGACGCCGAACTGCGCCACACCGCGGCCGCGGCGGCCGAACAGGCCCGCGCGGAGGGCATCCGCGTGGCCCTGATCCCGACCCGCTCCGCGGTCCAGGGCATCGCGGCGCTCGCCGTGCACGAGCCGGAGCGCCGCTTCGACGAGGACGTCGTCTCGATGACCTCGGCGGCGGGCGCGACTCGCTACGCCGAGGTCGCCGTCGCGGAACGCCAGTCCTGGACCATGGCCGGCATCTGCCAGGCCGGCGACGTCCTCGGCCTCATCGAGGGGGATGTCGCAGTGATCGGGACGGACGTCACCGCCACCGCCGAGACCGTCCTCGACCGCATGCTGGCGGCGGGCGGAGAACTCGTCACCCTCGTGCTCGGTGACGAGGCCCCCGAGTCCATCGCCGAGCGCCTGGAGGCGCGGGTGCGGGCGTACCTCGCCGTCGACACGGTGGTGTACCGGGGCGGGCGGCAAGGAGCGTTGCTGCTGATCGGAGTCGAGTAGCGGCGCAGTTCCGGCTACTCCACCGACTGCTCGGTCGCGGCTGAGAGCAGCTGCCCCGCCTCCGCGCGCCGCGCCGCCACCGTCCCGTCCTCCTCGGCCGCGTCGGTGTAGGCCGCCAGCACGGCACGCGCGCGTGCCGCCGCGTCCGCCGGGCGTCCCAGGTCCGTCTCCAGCCAGCCGGCGGCGAGCTCGGCACCGGTGCGGTGGTCCAGCACGTCGTCCCCGAGCGCGGCGAACACCACGACCGCCTGCGCCGTCTGGGACAGGGCCTCCTCCAGCGCGTCCCGGATCGAGTCGTCCTCGGCGTCCTCGGACGCGGACCGGGCCAAGAGGTCGCCGAACTGGCGGTGGGTGTGGGCGAGTTCTTCGGTGAGCCGGTAGCGCGCCTCGGCGTCCTCCGCCGCGTCCAGCGCGTCCGCGCACTCCGCGACGGCACCCCCCATCAGGTCCCGGGCCCCGTCCGTCCCGTCCTCCGTGCGCAGCGCCAGCCAGGCGCGGGCGCGCAGGGAGCGGACGAGTCCGTGGACGTTGCCGAGGGCTCGCCACAGGTCGCCCGCACGCGCGTAGGCCCGGTCCGCCTCCGCGGGGAGCCCCGCGGCGCCGAGGGACTCGGCGGCGAGGTGAGCGAGCGTGGCGTGGTCCTGCTGCTCGGGCCAGTGGCGGGCGATCTCGGCCGCCTGCAGCCGGCGCTCGGCGGCCGCGCGGTGCTCCCCGAGCTCGCTCAGACAGTCGCCGAGCCACCACTGCGTCTGGACGACGGCCCCGTCGCCGTGCGTCTCGGCGCTCAGGTCGGGCAGCGCCGACTCCAGGACCTCCGCGGCCTCGGCGAACCTCCCCCGCTGCAGCAGGAACCCGCCCAGCTGGTGCCGGGCCCAGGCGCCGAGCGTCGGGCCCGCGCCCGCCTCGTCGGCCCAGTGCGCCGCCTCCAGGGCGTACTCCGCGGCCTCGTCGGTCTGTCCCCGGCCCCCGACCACCTCGGCGAGCTGGAGGTGCAGCTGAGCACGCCCCATCGCCTCCAGATACGGCCCGCCGTGCTCCAGGGCGGCCCGCAGCGCCCGCTCCGCCCCGGCCATGTCCCCCAGATGGTGCGAGAGACCGGCCAGCCGGGCCTCGTACTCCACCGCGAACCAAGGCAGCCCCGCCTCGACGAACCCCGAGGCGGCCCGCGCGAACAGCTCCGCACCCGCCTGCGCGTCCCCCGTGAGCGCCGCCAGCTCGGCGAGCATCGCCAGTCCCTCGGCGGCCCGTGCGGCCAGCCGTACGTCGTCCCCGGTGTGCCCCTCGACGAGCGCCAGTACCTCGCGCACGCCCGCCTCGGCGTCGGCCAGGACCGTCTCCGGCACCGCGTCCTCGGCCTCGTGCACCTGCCGCATCAGGGTCCGCGCCCGCGCCATCAGCACGGACGCCGTCTGCCGTACGCCGGTGGCGTCGTCGGCGTAGAGCGCGAGGACCTCGTCGTAGGGCCCGGCGACCGCCGCGAGCGCCCCTTCCGTGTCGCCCGCCAGAGCACGGACGTACGCGCCACGCGCGCGTGCCGCAAGCGCCTCACCGGGGTCGCCCGCCTCCGCGTACAGCTGCGCGGCCCGCTCGAACAACTCGGCGCCCTCGGGGCCCAGGCCCATCGCCTCGTGGTCGGCGATCTCCGCACGGTCACGCGGGTCCAGCTCGACGTCCTCGGCGGCGTGCGCCACCGCCGCCCACGCCTCGACGGCGTTCGGCCGCAGCGTGTCCGACAGGCCCCGGGCCTCGGCGATCAGAGCCGGCAGATCCGGTTCCGCGGACGGCTCCGCGGGAGGCGGCGGTACGGGCGCCGTGACCGGCGGCCGTACCGCGCGCACACCCAGCGGCAGCCGCTCCACCAGCGGCCGCTGCGCCATACGCGCGCGTGCCCGCCCACTTACGTGCGACGTGCCGTTGCGCCCGTCGAAGCGCTCGGCCAGCGTCAGGGCCTCCGCGCGCGCGTGGGTGGCGAGTTCGCGCGCGGTCCAGGCGCGCCCCGACGGTCCGGGCACCCGCTGCTCGCCCAGCCCCAGTTCGGTCAGGCGGTCCATCAGCAGGGCCACCACGCTCATGAACTCCAGCTTGCTGCGCGGATGTCCGTCGTCGGTGAAGTACGCCGGCCGCTCCGCGAGCAGCTCCAGCGCGCGCGCCTCGTTGCCGGTCAGCGCGCAGAACTCGACGTGATCGGCGTACGCCCCGCGCATGCTCTCCATCGGCCGGACGAGCCGGAAGCCGCGCAGATGGTTGGCGCGCGCCTCGTCGACGCGGCCCAGCCGCAGCAGGGGCACGA
This sequence comes from Streptomyces sp. HUAS ZL42, assembly GCF_040782645.1. Classification (GTDB taxonomy): domain Bacteria; phylum Actinomycetota; class Actinomycetes; order Streptomycetales; family Streptomycetaceae; genus Streptomyces. The sequence continues at coordinate 3,180,561 of NZ_CP160403.1, read as the reverse complement.
GGGAGGACGCGAGCGCCGTGTGCGGCTCGTGGGCGCACGTGAACTCGCCGTCCAGGACGGGCCGCCACAGGTCGAGTGCCTCGGCGTCCCGGCCCTGCTCGGCCCGCCACCAGCCCTGCCCGTGCAGTTCGCAGGCATGGCAGTCGGCCATGCTGTCCCGGTCGGCGGCGAGCCAGGCGGTGAACGCCCGCTCCGCCCGCCGGACATCACCGATGTGCGCGGCGACGCTGAACTCCGCGCTGCGCACCGCACGTTCGGAGTGACCGGCGAGCCGGTAGCGGTGCTCCATCTCGCCGAGCCACTTCTCGATGGACGCCAGCGGAACGTGCGGCTGGTCGAGCATGCCGGACGACATCCACTTGAAGACCCAGTGCAGCGAGTGCGTCTCGTACTCGTCGAAGTCCTCGGGCCGCTCGTCCCACATGCGCAGCAGCCGCGCGAACGGGACGAACATCTTGTCCTTCTCGGAGCTGTAGTTGTAGACCTTCAGCTGGTGCCCGAGCGCCTCGATCACGGCGAGCGGGATGTTCAGCTTCTCGGCCTCGACGAGCAGTTGCTCCGCGCGCGCGTTGCGGGCCGGCCCCTCCGGCTGCTCGCCGTTCTCCGCCATCGCCCGGCGCAGGGAGTCGAAGTCCGTGATCTCGGTCATCAGTGACCGCCCCCCGTGGAGTCGGAGTCGCCGTGGGTGGCCCATTCCAGCAGGCCCAGGAACGCCCGGTTCAGCAGCGCCGAGTCCGCGGGCCGCAGCGGGCGCTGCGCCATCAGCAGCGCCTGCCCGTACAGGGACTCCGTGGCGGTGCCGATCAGTTCCGGGTCCTTGAGGGAGCTGATCCGCCGGATCAGCGGGTTGAGGTGGTTGAGCACCAGCCGCGCGCGCGGGGCGCCGCCCCGCAGCGAACCGAGGATGCCCGCCCACAGGTCGTCGGCCTGCGCCTCGGCCTCCGCCCGGGCCTGCTCGTGCCGGGCCGCCCGGTCGTCCAGGTGCAGCGCGGGCACGGAGAGCGGATGGAAGGCCCGCAGGACGACGTCACAGGCCAGCGGGTCGAGTTTGGCCCGCGCGGCCGCAAGGAAGCCGGCCAGCGCCAGTTCCTCGTCCGGGTGCACCGCGTCCAGGTGGGCGGTCACGGTGTCGGCGTCCAGCTCGGCGACGACCGTCCCCGGCCGCACCGACGGCAGCGCCTCGACGAGTTCGCTGTCGTACGTGTAACCGCCGTTGATGACGCCGACGCCCTGCGCGGACGCGATCGGCGCTACCTGGCGGTACTCCTCGACGGTCCGTGTGAAGTGCACCACGGGGTGCCGCTGCGCGAACTCCTCCAGGGACAGCCGCCCGTCCGTCGTCTCGAAGGGGAGCCACGGCAGCATCGTGCGCAGCATCTCCTTGTCGTGCCGCGCGAGGGACTTCACCCCCAGGTGGTGCACCGACAGGAAGGCCGCGAGCCGTTCCGGATCACCCGCCGCGAGCCCCGTCAGCCAGGACCGAATCCTTTCGCCCAGCGCCTCCCTTACGGCCGCAAGCGTCTCGTCCTCGTACAGCGACTCCCGCGAGGCCGTGGGCCGCAGACTGTCGGTGTCCAGGACGCAGCGCACGAAGAACGCCCAGTCGGGCAGAAGCTGTTCGGCCCGCTCCGTCAGCAGCATGCCCTTCAGATGCACCCGGTGCCCCGCCCGCTGAGCCGGGCTGACCGCCGAAGGAAGCACGTACGCCACGCCGCGGATCCCGGCGAGCGGTATGTCGAGTTCGACGGAGTCCAGGGGTGTGAAGCCGAAGAGGCCGTGGCAGTGGCGTGCGAGAGCCACCCTCCGGGTGGCGGGGGAGGGGTACGACCGGTCCCAGGGCGCGGGGAGGTCGGTGACCGCCTCCTCCCCGACCCGGACGTCGTACGGCAGCAGGGAGCCGAAGTCCCGCGCCAGCGCCAGCACCCGCTGCTCGGCCAGCCACTCCCCGGCGCCGGCCCGCGCCACCAGGTGCACGGTCGTGCCCGGTTCGGGGCGGGCGTCGCCCGGCAGCGTCCGCACGGTGTACGAACCGTCGTCCCGGGCCGTCCACTCCACGGGCGCCGCGTCCGGCGTACGGGCGCTGCGGCTGACGACACGGATCCGCTCGGCGACCACGAAACAGGCCAGCAGACCGATGCCGAACTGCCCGAGGAAATCGGACCGGGCCTCCTGCAGCCCGTCGGCGCGCTTTGAACTGCGCCCGATGGTCGCCAGCAGGCTGTGCACGTCGGCCTCGGTGAGACCGACACCGGAGTCCTCCACCCGCAGCCCGCCGCCCTCGGCGTACAACCGCACCCGCGCCGGGGCGTCGGGCTCCTCCGCCCGGCGGGCGGTGATGGCGTCCACGGCGTTCTGCAGCAGCTCGCGCAGGTAGACCTTGGGACTCGAGTAGAGGTGATGGGAGAGCAGGTCCACCAAACCGCGCAGGTCGACCTGGAACGTATGAGGTGACTGGGGTACCTGGGATGACTGTGAGGTCTGGGAGTCCATCGTCACGGCGCCGTGGGTGGGGAACGTTCGACGGCGCGGGGTCGGGCGGTCCCGGTGGGGCGGTGACCGCGGGGGATGGCCGGAGCGCGTCATCCTAGAGCCCGAACAGCCCGTCTGACCAGGAATTTCCCGAGACTTGTCCAGCGCGGGTGCCCGGACCTCTACGGGATTGTCAGTGCCGTGGTGTGCAATGGATCTCGTGCCCGCACTGGAAGAACCACTGAAGAAGGTGCTCGGCCCCGCCACCGCGAAGGTGATGGCCGAGCACCTCGGCCTGCACACCGTCGGCGATCTCCTCCACCACTACCCGCGCAGATACGAGGAGCGGGGCCAGCTCACGCACCTCGCCGACCTCCCCATGGACGAACACGTCACGGTGGTCGCCCAGGTCGCCGACGCCCGACTGCACACCTTCGCCTCGTCCAAGGCGCCCCGCGGCAAGGGCCAGCGCCTCGAAGTCACCATCACCGACGGCAGCGGCCGTCTCCAACTGGTCTTCTTCGGCCACGGCGTCCACAAGCCCCACAAGGAGCTGCTGCCGGGCACACGCGCGATGTTCGCGGGCAAGGTCTCCGTCTTCAACCGCCGCCTCCAACTGGCGCACCCGGCGTACGAGTTGCTGCGCGGCGACACCGAGGAAGCCGTCGAGACCTGGGCGGGCGCCCTGATCCCCATCTACCCGGCCACCGCCAAACTGGAGTCCTGGAAGATCGGCAAGGCCGTCCAGACGGTCCTGCCCAGCGCCCAGGAGGCCGTCGACCCGCTGCCCGGCTCCCTCCGCGAGGGCCGCGGCCTGGTCTCCCTCCCCGAGGCCCTCCTCAAGATCCACCGCCCGCACACCAAGGCGGACATCTCCGACGCCCGCGACCGCCTCAAGTGGGACGAGGCCTTCGTCCTCCAGATCGCCCTCGCCCGCCGCCGCCACGCCGACGCCCAACTCCCGGCGGTCGCCCGCAAACCCAAGCCGCACGGCCTCCTGACGGCCTTCGACGACCGCCTCCCCTTCACCCTCACCGAGGGCCAGCAAAAGGTCTCCAAGGAGATCTTCGACGACCTTGCGACGGAGCATCCGATGCACCGGTTGCTGCAGGGGGAGGTGGGTTCGGGGAAGGCTCAGCCGTTGGACTCGCTCGTTCTGACGCCGTCGGGTTTTCGCCCCATGGGGGATATGCGGGTGGGAGACGAGATTGTCGTTCCCGCCGGAGAGATCGCTCTGGTGGACGGAGTCTTTCCGCAAGGTGAGCGCGATGTGTGGCGCATCGTGCTCTCCGACGGAAGCTCCGTGGAATGCGACGACGAACACCTTTGGATCGTAGGCACGAGTGGTGGCCGGCATCGCGGTCAGCAGCCCAAGGTGCTGACCACACGGGAAATCCGGCACGACCTGTTCAAAGCCAGTGGATCGTCGAAGTGGTACCTCCCGGCTGCGACTCCTGTCGACCTCGGAGACGATTCAGGGCTTCCGCTCGACCCCTACCTGTTCGGCCTGCTGCTCGGAGACGGCTCGTTCCGGCACAACCTGCGGCTGTCCACCATCGATGCCGAGATCCGCGACGCGGTGGAGGCTTTCGTGGCCCCCGACTGTCGCGTTGTCCCGGTGACGGGCTCTCGGTGCGACTTCACGATCCAGCTGACTCATCGTTCGGGCGGCATGCGCAATCCGATCATCCAGACCCTGCGGGATCTGGGCCTGTGGGGCTTGACCTCACACGACACATTCATCCCTGTCGAGTTCAAGAACACGTCGATCAAGAACCGTCTGGCTCTCCTTCAAGGACTCCTGGACATCGATGGCACCGTTCACCGGGACGGAATGGCCATTTCTCTGTGCTCGGCCTCGCGCAGGCTTGCGGACGACGTCGCATGGCTCGTGCGGTCGCTGGGTGGCCGGGCGCGTGTGCTGCCCAAGAGGAAGAGGTCCGCCTTCAACGTCTCGGTGGCACTGCCCGACGAGTACGCACCCTTCCGGCTCGCCCGCAAGGCGCAACGGGTACGTCCGCGGCCGAAGTACGACGCTTTCCGGCGCGGAATCCGGGCTGTGGAGTATGTGGGGCGGAAGCCGGCCCAATGCATCAGCGTCGCGCACCCCAGCCATGCCTACGTCACCGACAACTTCACGGTGACCCACAACACGATGGTGGCCCTGCGCGCCATGCTCGCCGTGGTCGACGCCGGTGGGCAGGCCGCCATGCTCGCGCCCACCGAGGTGCTCGCCCAGCAGCACCACCGGTCGATCGTCGAGATGATGGGCGAGCTGGCCGAGGGCGGGATGCTGGGCGGGGCCGAGCAGGCCACCAAGGTGGTGCTGCTCACCGGGTCCATGGGCGCCGCGGCCCGGCGGCAGGCGCTGCTCGATCTGGTCACCGGCGAGGCCGGGATCGTGATCGGTACGCACGCGTTGATCGAGGACAAGGTGCAGTTCCACGACCTGGGTCTGGTCGTCGTGGACGAGCAGCACCGGTTCGGCGTCGAGCAGCGCGACGCCCTGCGGGGCAAGGGCAAGCAGCCGCCGCATCTGCTCGTCATGACCGCCACGCCCATTCCGCGGACCGTGGCCATGACCGTCTTCGGTGACCTGGAGACCTCCGTCCTCGACCAGCTCCCCGCCGGCCGCTCACCGATCGCCAGCCATGTCGTCCCGGCCGCCGACAAGCCCCACTTCCTGACCCGGGCCTGGGAGCGGGTGCGCGAGGAGGTCGCGAAGGGGCATCAGGCGTACGTCGTCTGCCCGCGCATCGGCGACGAGGACGTGGATCCCAAGAAGAGGTCCCCCGAGGACGAGGCGGAGAAGCGCCCGCCCCTCGCCGTACTCGACGTGGCCGACCAGCTTGCGAAGGGGCCGCTGAACGGCATCGGGGTGGAGGTCCTGCACGGTCGGATGCCGCCGGACGACAAGGACGCGGTCATGCGCCGCTTCGCCGCCGGCGAGACCGACGTGCTGGTCGCCACGACCGTCATCGAGGTCGGCGTCAACGTCCCGAACGCCACCGTGATGGCGATCATGGACGCGGACCGCTTCGGCGTCTCCCAGCTCCACCAGCTGCGCGGGCGGGTGGGGCGTGGCTCGGCCGCCGGGCTGTGCCTGCTGGTCACCGAGATGCCCGAGGCGAGCGCGGCCCGCCGGCGCCTCAACGCCGTAGCCTCCACCCTCGACGGCTTCGAGCTCTCCCGCATCGACCTCGAACAGCGCCGCGAGGGCGACGTCCTCGGCCAGGCCCAGTCCGGCGCCCGCTCCAGCCTGCGGGTCCTCGCCGTCATCGACGACGAGGAGATCATCGCGGAGGCCCGGGAGGAGGCGGCGGCGGTGGTCGCGGCAGATCCGGAGCTGGACCGGCTTCCCGGCCTGCGGACGGCGCTGGACGCCTTGCTGGATGAGGAGAGGGAGCAGTACTTGGAGAAGGGGTGACCGGTACGGACGGCGCCTCGGCTGACAGACTGGAACCAGTAAAGGGCCCCCGCAGCTGACAAGGACCGAGGACATGACCCGCGTGATCGCCGGCACGGCCGGCGGACGCCGCCTGGCCGTTCCGCCGGGAAACGGAACTCGCCCCACCTCCGACCGCGCACGCGAGGGCCTGTTCTCCACCTGGCAGTCCCTCCTCGGCGGCCCCCTGGACGGCGAGCGGGTCCTGGACCTGTACGCCGGCTCCGGCGCCGTCGGTCTGGAGGCCCTGTCCCGCGGCGCCGGCCACGTCCTCCTCGTCGAGGCCGACGCGCGAGCGACCCGCACCCTCCGGGAGAACGTGAAGAGCCTCCGCCTCCCCGGCGCCGAGGTCAGGGCGGGCAAGGCCCACCAGATCATCCAGACGCCACCGGCCGAACCGTACGACCTCGTCTTCCTCGACCCCCCGTACGCCGTCCCGGACGACGATCTTCGGGAGATTCTGCTCACACTCCGCACTGAGGGCTGGCTCGCGGGCGAAGCCCTCGTCACCGTGGAGCGCAGCACCAGAGGCGGCGAGTTCAGATGGCCGCCCGGCTTCGACGCGATCCGGGCCCGGCGCTACGGCGAGGGGACGTTTTGGTACGGTCGCGCCGCCTCTACGTGCGAAGACGCACGATGACCGGACCGGAGAGCGAGGGATCTCAAGTGCGCCGCGCCGTCTGTCCCGGGTCGTTCGACCCGATCACCAACGGACACCTCGACATCATTTCCCGCGCCTCCCGTCTGTACGACGAGGTCTATGTCGCGGTCATGATCAACAAGGCCAAGAAGGGCCTGTTCGAGATCGACGAGCGGATCGACCTGATCCGCCAGGTCACCGCCGAGTACGGCAACGTGATCGTGGAGTCCTTCCACGGCCTCCTCGTCGACTACTGCAAGGAACGCGACATCCCGGCCATCGTGAAGGGCCTGCGCGCGGTCAGCGACTTCGACTACGAGCTGCAGATGGCCCAGATGAACAACGGCCTCTCGGGTGTCGAGACGCTCTTCGTCCCGACCAACCCCACCTACAGCTTCCTCTCCTCCTCCCTGGTCAAGGAGGTCGCGACCTGGGGCGGAGACGTCTCCCACCTGGTGCCGCCGGTGGTCTTCGAGGCGCTCACCCAGCGCCTGAAGAAGGACTGAGCGCCTGACGGTGCGTCACCCGGTGTCCGGCGATCACCACATGGCCGTACAGTCGTCCCGTCCGTCTCCATCACAGCTGTAGAGAGTGGCGAGCACACGGTGGACGTGCAGAAGAAGCTCGACGAGATCGTCTCGGCGGTCTCCAGTGCCCGGGCCATGCCCATGTCGGCCTCGTGCGTGATCAACCGCGCGGAACTGCTCTCGATGCTGGAAGAGGTGCGCGCGGCGCTGCCCGGCTCCCTCGCCCAGGCGCAGGAGCTGATCGGCGGCCGCGAGCAGATGGTCGAGCAGGCCCGCCAGGAGGCCGAGCGGATCATCGAGACAGCGCATGCCGAGCGCGGCTCCCTGGTCTCCGACACCGAGGTCGCCCGCCGCTCCCGGGCCGAGGCCGACCGGATCCTCGCCGAGGCCCGCAAGGAGGCCGAGGACGTCCGCGCGGAGGCCGACGACTACGTCGACTCCAAGCTCGCCAACTTCGAGGTCGTCCTCACCAAGACCCTCGGCTCGGTCGGCCGTGGCCGCGAGAAGCTCCTCGGCACCGGACCCGGCCTCGACGAGCAGGGCTACGAGGACGAGGACGCCCCCGAGCGCAGCCACGACCCGGAGACCCTGCGCCGCACCGCCGACGAGTACGTCGACGTCAAGCTCGGCGCCTTCGAGGCGGTCCTCGCCAAGACCCTCGAGGCGGTCGGCCGCGGTCGCCAGAAGCTGCACGGCCGGATCGCCACCGACGACCTCGGCGCCCTCGCCGACGACACCTCCACCGTCCAGCACTCCAGCGACGCCGACTACCTGGCCGACCTCGCCGCCCTGGCGGAGCAGGACGCCCCGGCCGCGCAGCCGGCGCAGCAGCAGTACGACCAGCAGCCGGTGTACGGCTACCAGCAGCAGCCGGACCCGTACGGCGGCTACCAGCAGCAGCCCGCCTACGGCGGGCAGGACGCGTACGGCTATCAGCAGCAGGCGGACCCGTACGGCGGCTACCAGGGCTACGACGCCCAGCAGACCGCTTACGACCCGAACCAGGCGCATCAGACGCACCAGGGACAGCAAGCGCACCAGGGGCAGCCGGGATACGCCCTCGACGAGACCAGCCTCTTCGACACCAGCATGATCAGCGCCGAGCAGTTGCGGGCCTACGAGCAGGGACGCGGCAACGGCTGAACCCCGGGCACCGTCCTGGAGAGCACCGGATTGGGCCGAGAGCGAAAGGTCCAGTATCCTGGCTCTTCGGTCGCGTGTACGTCCGCGATCAGCGCTGCCCGGGAACACCAAAGGGCGGCGTCCCCTGAGCTCAGAAGATCGAAAGCAGGAATGGCCCTGAACGCCCGCCTCGACCACCGCAACCCTCTCGTGTTCGACACGCACGAGCTGGGGCGGCGGCCTGGTGCGCTGCAGCGCCTGACCCGCACGGTCGACGCTCCCAAGGACTTCGGTATCCAGGGAGTCATCGGAGTGCCGGAAGGCGCCCCGGTGGAGCTCGAGCTCCGGCTCGAGTCGGTCATGGAAGGTGTGCTCGTCACAGGCACCGCCCGTGCACAGGCCGAGGGGGAGTGCGTAAGGTGTCTGGAGCCGCTCGAGCTCGGTCTCGAAGCGGACTTCCAGGAGATGTTCTCGTACCCTGACGCCGATGACCGTGGCCGCGTGAAGGCGGAACCGGCCGACGACGCCGAGGAAGACGAGGACAGGCTCTTTCTCGAGGACGGCCTGTTCGACCTCGAACCCGTGCTGCGCGATGCGGTGGTGCTCGCACTGCCGATGCAGCCGGTGTGCCAGGACGACTGCCCCGGCCTGTGCTCCGAGTGCGGAGCCCGGCTGGCGGACGACCCGGACCACCACCACGACGCCGTCGACATCCGTTGGGCGGCACTGCAGGGACTCGCCGATTCACTCGAAGACGGCGATAAGGACGAGATGAGCGGCGCCGAAGCGGGCGTCGACGAGAAGCAGGAGAAGTAGCCGTGGCTGTTCCGAAGCGGAAGATGTCGCGCAGCAACACGCGCCACCGCCGGTCGCAGTGGAAGGCTGCGGTCCCCACTCTGGTTGCGTGCGAGCGCTGCCACGAGCCCAAGCAGCAGCACATCGCGTGCCCGTCGTGCGGCACCTACAACAAGCGCCAGGTCCTCGAGGTCTGAGCGGCTGGTGAGAGGCACTGTGTCCACGCCGAAGAAGAACTCAGCGGACAACACGGCCTCGTCCCACACGCTTCTGGAAGGGCGGCTCGGCTACCAGCTCGAGTCCGCCCTTCTGGTGCGTGCGCTGACCCACCGTTCCTATGCGTACGAGAACGGCGGTCTGCCGACGAACGAGCGGCTGGAGTTCCTCGGGGACTCCGTCCTCGGCCTCGTCGTCACGGACACGCTGTACCGCACCCACCCCGACCTGCCCGAAGGCCAGCTGGCCAAGCTGCGGGCCGCGGTGGTCAACTCGCGTGCGCTGGCGGAGGTCGGTCGCGGTCTCGACCTGGGCTCCTTCATCCGGCTCGGCCGTGGTGAAGAGGGCACGGGCGGCCGGGACAAGGCGTCCATCCTTGCCGACACCCTGGAAGCGGTGATCGGCGCGGTCTATCTCGACCAGGGCCTCGACGCGGCCTCCGAACTGGTGCACCGCCTGTTCGACCCGTTGATCGAGAAGTCCTCGAACCTCGGAGCCGGCCTGGACTGGAAGACCAGCCTCCAGGAGCTCACCGCGACCGAGGGGCTCGGTGTGCCCGAGTACCTGGTCACGGAGACCGGCCCCGACCACGAGAAGACCTTCACTGCTGCCGCCCGCGTCGGAGGCGTCTCGTACGGCACCGGCACCGGCCGCAGCAAGAAGGAGGCGGAGCAGCAGGCGGCGGAGTCCGCGTGGCGGTCCATCCGGGCCGCGGCGGACGAGCGCGCCAAGGCTGCCAAGGAGGCCAAGGAGGTCGTCGACGCGGCCGAGCAGGCCGCCAAGGGCGACCACCACGACCAGTCGTCCACATCCGCCTGACCGACAGCACGGCTGACCGCCCGCTCCTGTCCCGGGGCGGGCGCTCGGCTTCCCACACGGTTCGTCACGGGGGGTCCTCATGCCCGAGTTGCCCGAGGTCGAGGTCGTACGGCGCGGCCTGGCGCGGTGGGTCGCCCACCGGACCGTCGCCGACGCCGAGGTGCTGCACCCGCGGGCCGTACGGCGTCACATCGCCGGTGCGGACGATTTCGCATACCGCCTCAAGGGCCACCGCATCGGCACCCCCAGCCGCCGCGGCAAGTACCTCTGGCTGCCGTTGGAGGACACCGGCCAGTCGATCCTGGCCCACCTCGGCATGAGCGGACAGCTCCTGGTCCAGCCGCACGAGGCGCCGGACGAGAAGCACCTGCGCATCCGCGTCCGGTTCGCCGACAGCCTGAACACCGAACTGCGCTTCGTCGACCAACGCACGTTCGGCGGCCTGTCGTTGCACGACAACACCCCCGACGGCCTGCCCGACGTCATCGCGCACATCGCCCGCGACCCCCTCGACCCGCTGTTCGACGACGAGGCCTTCCATCTCGCCCTGCGCCGCAGGCGCACCACCATCAAACGGGCCCTGCTCGACCAGTCGTTGATCAGCGGCGTCGGCAACATCTACGCGGACGAGGCCCTCTGGCGTGCCCGCCTCCACTACGACCGCCCCACCGCGACCTTCACACGCCCGCGCACGGCCGAACTCCTGGGCCACATACGGGACGTGATGAACGCCGCGCTCGCCGTCGGCGGCACGAGCTTCGACAGCCTGTACGTCAATGTCAACGGCGAGTCGGGCTACTTCGACCGGAGCCTCGACGCGTACGGCCGCGAGGGACTGCCGTGCAAGAGGTGCGGCACACCGATGCGCCGGCGCCCGTGGATGAACCGTTCCAGCTACTTCTGCCCGCGCTGTCAGCGCACGCCGCGTGTCTCGTCGTAGCGCTCACGTGCCTCCAGCACGTCGCCCATGCTGCCCTCGAGGAAGTGGATGAGGGTCAGCAGCCGTTCCGCCACCTGGCGTCCCAGCGGCGTCAGCTCGTAGTCCACGCGGGGCGGATTGGTCGGCTGGGCCTCGCGGTGCACAAGACCGTCGCGCTCCAGCGCGTGCAGGGTCTGGGACAGCATCTTCTCGCTCACGCCGTCGACGCGTCGGCGCAGCTCGTTGAAGCGCAGGGAGCCCTCGTGGAGCGCGCCGAGCGTGAGTGCGCCCCAGCGTCCCGTGACGTGCTCCAGCGTGCCGCGCGAGGGGCAGGCCTTGGCGAACACGTTGAACGGGAGTTCCTGCTCCTCCGAGAGCTCCTGCGTGTTGTCCATGTCTCAAGCGTACTCGCAGGCAGCGCTAACCGGGAGGTTGCACTAACTAAGAGTTAGTGCTTTCCTTTCGTCATTGTCAGTGAACTGCTCATTCCAGGAGTACGCACCGTGACCACCCCTGTTGTCTCCATCGCCTACCACTCCGGCCACGGCCACACCGCCGTCCTCGCCGAGGCCGTCCGCGCCGGAGCCGCCGATGCCGGTGCCGAGGTGCACCTGATCAAGGTCGACGAGATCACCGAGGAGCAGTGGGCGGCCCTCGATGCGTCGGACGCGATCGTGTTCGGCTCTCCGACCTACATGGGCACCGCGACCGGCGCCTTCCATGTCTTCGCCGAGGCGTCCTCGAAGCGCTGGTTCGGGCAGGCATGGAAGGACAAGCTGGCCGCCGGCTTCACCAACTCGGGCTCCAAGAGCGGCGACAAGCTGCACACCCTGCAGTTCTTTCAGATCCTCGCCGCGCAGCACGGCATGAACTGGGTCAACCTCGGCCTGCATCCGGGCTGGAACAACAGCGAGGGTTCCGAGCACGACCTCAACCGCCTCGGCGTCTTCGCGGGCGCGGCCGCCCAGACCAACGTCGACGAGGGTCCCGAGGCCGTCCACAAGGCCGACGTGGCGACGGCGGAGCACCTGGGGCGCCGCGTGGCGGAGACGGCGCGGGTGTTCGTGCAGGGACGCGCGGCGGCTGCGTAAGTGCGTGCGTAAACGCTCGCGCAAGCGTTTACGAGCCAGGAACGACTCAGGGGCTCCCACCGGCGACCGGTAGCAGCCCCTTCGCCCTTCTCGGCTGCTAGTAGCCGAAGTCCTGCGTCCACCAGGGACCGCCGGACCCGAAGTGCACACCGACGCCCAGCGTCTTGAAGTCGCAGTTCAGTATGTTCGCCCGGTGCCCCGGGCTGTTCATCCACGCCTCCATGACCGCCGCCGCGTCGGCCTGCCCGCGGGCGATGTTCTCGCCGCCGAGGTCGGTGATGCCGGCCTTCGCGGCCCGGTCCCACGGGCTCGCCCCGTCCGGGTCGGTGTGGTCGAAGAAGCCCCGCTCGGCCATGTCCTCGCTGAAGGCCTGGGCCAGCTCGGCCAGCGAGCTGTTCGCGGCGACCGCGCTGCAGCCGACCTTCGCCCGCTCCTCGTTGACGAGCTTCAGCACCTGCGCAGCCGCGGCGGCCTCCTCCGAGACCGTCACGGCGCCGGACTTCTCCGGCGCCTTCGTGGCGGCCTTGGACGGCGTCGTCTCCGGTTCCTTGGAGGCAGTGGGCGTCGGCTTCTTCGACGGTGTCTGCGTGGGCGCCGCGGAGGAGGTCGAGGGGGAGGGCGACGGTGTGGTGGACCGCTCGGCATCGCGGCTGGTCGATGTGGAGTCGCGGCTCTCGGCGGCGCCGGACGTGCCGCCCTGCTGAGACTCGGAGTTCGTCGGCGCGTCCCCCGCCTGCACGCTGTCGCCCGGGCCGCTGCCGCCGCCGATCTTGTAGTTCTCGAGGCCGGGCACCGCGCCCGTGGCGACCGCGACCGTGCCGAGGGCGACAGCGGCGGAGACGCCCAGCAGGCCCGTACGGACCGGCGTGGCGGCCTTCTTCTTGCGGCGGCGGTGCGAGCTCCCGCTCCGGCCACGCCCGCCGGAGGGCGTGAAGCCCTCGGACGCGAAGACCGCGGTGTCCGTGTTTCGGGCGGAGGCGTCGGTGTCCCAGGTGTAGGCGCCGGTGTCCCACGTGTAGGCGTCCGTGTCCCGGGCGTAGGAGCCGGTGTCCCGGGCGTACTCGTCGTCCGTCGCGAAGAGGTACTCCTGGCTCCTCGAGTAGGAGTCGGCGTACGCCTCGGGGTTCAGGTAGGGCGCTATGCCCATCGTGGAGTGGTCACCCGCGTACGAGTCCTGCGGGTCGCGGCTCCCCGTATACGAGCCGTCCGTCTGTATGACCCCCGTGGCGCGGCCCGTGGCGGCGCGGCCGGCGGCGGAGCGTCGGTGGCGTCCCATGTCCTGGCCTTCCTCGTCCTTGCGGTCCTCGCGGTCGACCCGGGGGCCTTCCCGAGTCACTGCAGTCGACCCGGAGCCGTCCCGGGTCCCTGCGGACGAACCGGAGTGGTGCCTGAGCCCTGTGGTCGACCGGACTCACTCGATCGAGTGAGTTTCATATGAGATTCATTGGGTGGGGACGGTACCGCATGGCGCCGGGGGAGGGAGTGCCCCGTGTGACATTGGCCGGTTAGGTTGCACCCATGAGCGAGGATGTGCGACTGGTCGCCTGGGTGCGTGGGCGCGTCCAAGGTGTGGGTTTCCGCTGGTTCACGCGGGCCAAGGCCCTCGAGATCGGGAGCCTGAGTGGTTTTGCTCTCAATTTGGCGGACGGACGCGTCCAGGTGGTCGCGGAGGGCTCACGCGAGGACTGCCAGGGCCTCCTCGACTGGCTCCAGGGCGACGACACGCCCGGGCATGTGGACGGTGTCACCGAGATCTGGGACACACCTCGCGGGGGGTACGACGGCTTCGCCATCCGCTGAGCCACCTCCGCGAAACGGCGCCGGTAGAAGCGGAGAAAGATGCCACCGGTACCTGCCCGGAGCGGAAATGGGCAGGTGGTTGCCAAGAATCGCTTGTCGTGGCAAGCTCCGCACGCAAGGATGATCGTCACGCCCTGAGGGCCCCGCAGCAGCCGCCGCGCCGCCGCTTCCGGCCGCGCGCCACCGGGTTTGCCCGCCGATACGGGGCGTGATCGTGTTGACCGTCAAACTTTTTGGTGAGACGCTGAAAGCCCCGCGCACCTTAGCTGTTTGGCATGGCTGAACGGCAGCACAACTCCAGGCCTGTCAAGCACCGCGGGTGCGAATCCCTCACGACCCACACCGCTTCGGTCGGTCACTCAGTGTGGAGGACCATCCATCATGGCAAAGGCGCTTCTCGGTTACGTCGGCGGCTCCGACCCTCGACTCCTCGCCGAGATGCGACGGCTCCAGCAGCGCGTACAGGACCTGGAATCCGAGCTCGTACGGATCCAGGCGGAGAACGACGCGCTGACGGCTGCCGCTTCTCACGACAGGATCATGGAGAGCATCGACGCACACCAGGCGGAGCCTGCGCTCACCTGATCACTGCATCGCTCCACGACAGCACACGCAGTGGTTGGGCTGCCCGTATCAACCGCTAAGTTGTCAGAAGTTGCAAGGGACGCTTCGGCGTCCCTTCTTTCTTGACCCTTCCCGGCCTCCGCGTTTTCCGCCCCGCGTTTCTTGCTCCCGCGCACCCTTTCAGTGTCTTTAACGTTTGGTGTGCCCTGCACGTTCAAGGGTGAAACCGCGGGTTCATGGAGCGGGATACGGGCGGAAGGTAGAGTCCGGCGGCGTGCACCTCAAGGCCCTGACCCTCCGCGGGTTCAAGTCGTTCGCCTCGGCGACCACGCTCCGGTTCGAGCCGGGCATCACGTGTGTCGTCGGCCCGAACGGTTCGGGCAAGTCCAATGTCGTGGACGCCCTGAGCTGGGTGATGGGTGAGCAGGGTGCCAAGTCGCTGCGCGGCGGCAAGATGGAGGACGTCATCTTCGCCGGCACCACGGGCCGCCCGCCGCTGGGCCGCGCCGAGGTGTCGCTGACCATCGACAACTCCGACGGTGCGCTGCCCATCGAGTACTCCGAGGTCACCATCACGCGGATCATGTTCCGCAACGGCGGCAGCGAGTACCAGATCAACGGCGACACCTGCCGCCTGCTGGACATCCAGGACCTCCTGTCCGACTCCGGCATCGGCCGTGAGATGCACGTCATCGTCGGTCAGGGCCAGCTCGACTCCGTCCTGCACGCCGATCCCATGGGCCGCCGCGCCTTCATCGAGGAGGCGGCCGGCGTCCTCAAGCACCGCAAGCGCAAGGAGAAGGCCCTCAGGAAGCTGGACGCGATGCAGGCCAATCTCGCGCGCGTGCAGGACCTGACGGACGAACTGCGCAGACAGCTCAAGCCCCTGGGCCGCCAGGCCGCGGTCGCCCGGCGGGCCGCCGTCATCCAGGCCGACCTGCGCGACGCCCGCCTCCGCCTCCTCGCCGACGACCTCGTACGGCTGCGCGAAGCCCTCAAGAGCGAGATCGCCGACGAGGCCGCCCTGAAGGAGCGCAAGGAAGCCGCCGAGCAGGAGCTGAAGAAGGCGCTCCAGCGCGAGGCGCTCCTCGAGGACGAGGTACGGCAGCTCACGCCGCGCCTGCAGCGCGCCCAGCAGACCTGGTACGAGCTCTCTCAGCTCGCCGAGCGGGTGCGCGGCACGATCTCGCTGGCCGACGCGCGCGTGAAGAGCGCGACCTCCGCGCCCCCCGAGGAGCGGCGGGGCCGCGACCCGGAGGACATGGAACGCGAGGCCGCCCGCATCCGTGAGCAGGAGGCCGAACTGGAGGCCGCCCTGGAGGCCGCCGAGCGGGCGCTCGACGACACTGTCGCCCACCGCGCCGAACTGGAGCGCGAGCTCGCCGTCGAGGAACGCCGCCTGAAGGACGTCGCCCGCGCCATCGCCGACCGCCGCGAGGGTCTGGCCCGGCTGAACGGGCAGGTCAACGCCGCCCGCTCACGCGCCGCCTCCGCCCAGGCCGAGATCGACCGCCTGGCCGCCGCGCGGGACGAGGCCCAGGAGCGGGCCGTCCGGGCGCAGGAGGAGTACGAGGCCCTCAAGGCCGAGGTCGACGGCCTCGACGCCGGTGACGTGGAACTGGGCGACCGGCACCAGGCGGCCAGGCAGCAGCTCGCCGAGGCGGAGGCCGCGCTGAGCGCTGCCCGCGAGGCGGCAACCGCGGCGGAACGCAGACGTGCCGCGACCCAGGCCCGCCACGAGGCCCTCGCCCTTGGCCTGCGCCGCAAGGACGGCACGGGCGCGCTGCTCGGCGCGACGGATCGTCTCACCGGTCTGCTGGGTCCGGCGGCCGAACTGCTCACGGTCACTCCGGGCCACGAGGTCGCGCTGGCCGCCGCCTTCGGCGCGGCGGCGGACGCCATCGCCGTGGCGACGCCGTCCTCGGCCGCCGACGCGATCCGTTTGCTGCGCAAGCAGGACGCGGGCCGCGCGTCCCTGCTGCTGAGCGGCGCCCCCGACGACGTCCCGCAGGAGTCACGGCCGGACGGGCCGCCGTACGCCGCCGACCTCGTCCGGGGCCCCGCCGAGCTCATGCCCGCCGTACGGCGCCTGCTGCGCGGGATCGTCGTCGTCGGCACCCTGGAGGACGCCGAGGACCTGGTGTACTCCCGCCCGGACCTCACCGCCGTCACGGCCGAGGGCGATCTGCTGGGCGCGCACTTCGCGCACGGCGGTTCCGCGGGGGCGCCCAGTCTGCTCGAGGTACAGGCGTCCGTGGACGAGGCCGCGCGCGAGCTGGAAGAGCTGGCCGTGCGGTGCGAGGAGCTGACCGAGGCACAGCACGCGGCGGCCGAGCGGCGCAAGGAGTGCGCCGCGCAAGTCGAGGAGCTGGGGGAGCGGCGCCGGGCCGCCGACCGGGAGAAGTCGGCGGTCGCCCAGCAGCTCGGGCGGCTCGCGGGCCAGGCGCGCGGCGCCGCCGGTGAGGCCGAGCGGTCCGTCGCCGCGGCCGCGAGGGCGCAGGAGGCGCTCGACAAGGCCCTGGAGGAGGTCGAGGAACTCGCCGAGCGGCTGGCCGTCGCCGAGGAGATGCCGATCGAGGAGGAGCCCGACACGTCGGTACGGGACCGTCTCGCCGCCGACGGGGCCAACGCCCGGCAGACCGAGATGGAGGCCCGCCTCCAGGTCCGTACGCACGAGGAGCGGGTCAAGGGGCTCGCCGGACGGGCCGACTCGCTGGACCGGGCCGCGCGTGCGGAGCGCGAGGCACGCGCGCGTGCCGAGCAGCGACGGGCGCGGCTGCGGCACGAGGCGGCCGTCGCGGAGGCCGTCGCCTCCGGTGCGCGGCAGCTGCTCGCCCATGTCGAGGTGTCGCTGGGCCGTGCGGAGGAGGAGCGGGCCGCCGCGGAGGCCGCCAAGGTCCTTCGCGAGCAGGAGCTGACCGCCGCCCGGGGCGCGGGGCGCGACCTCAAGGCCGAGCTCGACAAGCTGACCGACTCCGTCCACCGCGGTGAGGTGCTCGGCGCCGAGAAGCGGATGCGGATCGAGCAGCTGGAGTCGAAGGCGCTGGAAGAGCTGGGCGTGGAGCCTGCGGGGCTCGTCTCCGAGTACGGCCCGCACCAGCTCGTGCCCCCCTCCCCGCCCGCCGAGGGCGAGGAGCTGCCGGAGGACCCCGAGCACCCGCGCAACCGGCCCAGGCCGTTCGTGCGCGCCGAACAGGAGAAGCGGCTCAAGGCCGCCGAGCGGGCCTACCAGCAGCTCGGCAAGGTCAACCCCCTCGCGCTGGAGGAGTTCGCGGCGCTGGAGGAACGGCACAAGTTCCTCAGTGAGCAGCTGGAAGACCTGAAGAAGACCCGCGCCGACCTGCTCCAGGTGGTCAAGGAGGTCGACGAGCGGGTCGAGCAGGTCTTCACCGAGGCCTACCGGGACACGGCCCGCGAGTTCGAGGGCGTGTTCAGCCGGCTGTTCCCGGGCGGGGAGGGCCGCCTGATCCTCACCGATCCCGACAACATGCTCACCACGGGGGTCGACGTCGAGGCGCGTCCGCCGGGCAAGAAGGTCAAGCGGCTGTCGCTGCTCTCCGGCGGCGAGCGCTCCCTGACCGCGGTCGCCCTGCTCGTGTCGATCTTCAAGGCCCGGCCGAGCCCGTTCTACGTCATGGACGAGGTCGAGGCGGCCCTCGACGACACCAACCTGCAGCGGTTGATCCGCATCATGCAGGAGCTGCAGGAGGCCTCGCAGCTGATCGTGATCACGCACCAGAAGCGAACGATGGAGGTCGCCGACGCGCTGTACGGCGTCTCCATGCAGGGCGACGGTGTGTCGAAGGTCATCAGCCAGCGCCTTCGCTGACTCTTCCGACTCCCGCTGCCGCTCCTCACCCCCAAGACGTACTGCCGGATCAGACCGCGAGGTCACCCAGCCGGGGCAGTACGTCTTCGCAGAACAGCTGCAGACTGCGCCGGCCCTCGTCCACCGGCATCCCGCCGGCCAGCGGATGCAGGACGAGGTTGTCGAGGCCCTGTGCCACGCACTCGTCCGGCGTCAGGATTCGGTACACGCCCTCGGCGCGCAGTTCCTCCACGCTGGTCGCCGCCGACTTCACGGCCGAGCGGACGGTGCCGGACTGCCAGGAGGCGTAGGTCCGCGCCTCGTGCAGGAAGTGGCGGCCGTACTCGGCCCACACCCGGTCGGGATCCTCGGCGACATGCAGCAGCGGGGTCTCGGCGGCGGGCATCATCGTCCAGCCCTCGGTGCCGTACTCGACGAGCCGCTCCTTGTAATACGTCTCCAGCTCCGGAAGGTGCGCGCTGGGGAAGAAGGGCAGACCCAGACGAGCGGCCCGGCGGGCGGCGGCCTTCGAGGAACCGCCCACCAGGAGCAGGGGGTGCGGGTCGGAGTACGGGCGCGGGGTGACCCGTACGGTACGGCCCCGGTACTCGAACTCCTCGCCGGTCCAGGCCCTGAGGACCGTCTCCAGCAGCTCGTCCTGAAGACGGCCGCGGCTCTTCCAGTCGACTCCGAACTGGGCGTACTCCTCGGGCCGGTACCCGATCCCGGCCACGGTCACGAGACGTCCGCCGCTCAGCAGATCCAGTACGGCGATGTCCTCGGCCAGCCGCAGCGGGTCGTGCAGCGGGCCTATGACCGCGGAGACCGTGACCGCCAGCCGCCGGGTCGCGCCGAGCACCGCGCCCGCGAAGGCGAACGGCGAGGGCAGCCAGTTGTTCTCCACACCGTGGTGCTCTTCGGTCTGCACGGTGGAGATCCCGCGATCGTCGGCGTACGCGGCCATCTCCAGGGCCGCCTTGTAGCGGGCGCTGAGAGAGGCGGGCGTGGCGCCGGGTTCGACCAGGTTGAAACGTACGACGGTGACGGGCATGGCATGTCCCCTTCGTGTGTGGAGGGAGACGGTAGCTGACGGAGCGTCAGACAGCCAGGGGCGCGAGCCCGGCCGATGCATCCGGCGACCCCGACACTTTGGAGGAAAATCCAATCTGGGTCGGGACCAGGCCCATGGCCGATACTGGACGAGTTATGGACATCGTCATCCTTGCTGTAGTCATCGCCGTGGTCGTGCTCGGCGCACTCGGTGGGCTCGTCATCGGCAGTCGGCGAAGGAAGCCGCTGCCCCCGCCGCCTCCCGCCGCCCCCGACATCACCGCCCCCCCGGCCGAGCCGCACGTCGGCGACGAGGCCGAGACACCGCGCGAAGAACCGCGCCGAACGATCGAGGAGGTGGACCTCCCGGACGGCTCGGCCCCGGTCACCGTCGAGGAGCTCCCGCCCGCCGAGATCGAGATCCCGGAGCCCACCGCGGGCCGCCTGGTCCGCCTGCGGGCCCGCCTCTCCCGCTCCCAGAACGCCCTCGGCAAGGGCCTGCTCACGCTGCTCTCGCGCGAGCACCTGGACGATGAGACGTGGGAGGAGGTCGAGGACACGCTGCTCACCGCCGACGTCGGCGTGCAGCCCACTCAGGAGCTGGTCGACGGGCTGCGTGAGCGCGTGAAGGTGCTCGGCACCCGCACTCCCGACGAGCTGCGCGGCCTGCTCCGCGAGGAACTGCTCAAGCTGGTCGGCACCGACTTCGACCGCACCGTGAAGACCGAGCCGGAGACCACCAAGCCCGGCATCGTGATGGTCGTCGGCGTCAACGGCACCGGCAAGACCACCACCACCGGCAAGCTCGCCCGTGTCCTCGTCGCCGACGGCCGCAGCGTCGTGCTGGGCGCCGCCGACACCTTCCGTGCCGCCGCCGCCGACCAGCTGCAGACCTGGGGCGAGCGGGTCGGCGCCTACACCGTGCGCGGTCCCGAGGGTGGCGACCCCGCCTCAGTCGCCTTCGACGCGGTGAAGGAGGGCAAGGAGATGGGCGCCGACGTGGTGCTCATCGACACCGCCGGCCGGCTGCACACCAAGACCGGGCTCATGGACGAGCTCGGCAAGGTCAAGCGGGTCGTGGAGAAGCACGCACCGCTGGACGAGGTACTGCTCGTCCTGGACGCCACCACCGGGCAGAACGGTCTCGTGCAGGCCCGTGTGTTCGCCGAGGTCGTCGACATCACCGGCATCGTGCTGACCAAGCTGGACGGCACGGCCAAGGGTGGCATCGTGGTCGCCGTGCAGCGCGAGCTGGGCGTACCGGTCAAGCTGGTCGGCCTCGGCGAGGGTGCGGACGATCTGGCGCCGTTCGAGCCGGAGGCGTTTGTTGACGCCCTGATCGGCGACTGACGGTACGCAGCAGGCGTACGGCGCCCGCATCGACGTACCCGTACAAGAGGAAGAGCCCCACCCCATGGTGCAGATGGAGTGGGGCTCTTCCGTACCGAAAGCTACGCGCGCGACCGATGTGCCACGTACGCCAGCGTCCCCAGCAGCAGCCGCGCTGCCGGTGGCTGGGTCGCCGTGTCCAGGGCCGGCGGGCGCAGCCACCGCACCGGGCCGAGTCCGCCCCGGTCGGAGGGGGGAGCGGTGATGTGGGTGCCGGGGCCCAGGCCGCGCAGGTCGAGGGAGGTGGGGTCGTCCCAGCCCATGCGGTAGAGCAGCTCGGTCAGTTCGGCGGCCGCCCCGGGGGCGACGAAGAAGTGGGCGCGGCCCTGCGGGGTCGCGGTCACCGGGCCGAGGGGGAGGCCCATGCGCTCGAGGCGGATCAGGGCGCGGCGCCCCGCCGGCTCGGCCACCTCGATCACGTCGAAGGCACGGCCGACCGGCAGCATCGCCGCGGCGCCGGGGAACTCGGCCCAGGCCTCCGTCACTTCGTCGAGTGTCGCCCCGGCGCGAATCTCCGGCGCGAAGTCCAGCGGATGCGCTCCCGGTGCCCGGCAGTCGGAACGACCGCAGGAGCACGCGCCCGCGGCGGCGCGTGCACCCGGCACCACGTCCCAGCCCCACAGGCCGGTGAACTCGGCCACGGCGGTGCACTCCGACGAGCGGCCGCGGCGGCGCGAGGTGGACCGGAGGTCGCGGATCCCCCGGCTGCTGCCGATCGTGAAGCCCATGCCCCCTCCAACGGGTCCGGCGCACCGGTGGTTACGGAGAACGGACTCGCCGTCACTGAGTGTGTTCTCCGCGGTGGTCCGAGCGGCGTCCGGAAGCGCTCCGGGTGGTGCGCCCGGCTGCGTGCGCCCCTGAGTGCACTGCTGCACCCACTTCTGCCGTCCTATGTCAAGTGAATCGCGTACAGGCGACCGTGAGTTCATTCGAAGGGGTGGCGAATGGTGGCGTTTCCAGGTCCGCCATGGCTGGAGGCGTGATCGTAGGATTACGCTGTGTGCACGAGTCCTGGGGCACATGCACTCGTGGGTATGCCGGAGGCAAGGCGGCTTTCCGTTCGAAGGGTGAGAACTGGCGGACGGCAGGCCCTATTTACCGGCATTCTGATAGGGCTTGGCGCACTCGGCGACAAGTGGTCTCAGGGATGGGGGCGTTCCAGTGGGCGGCAACGGCGAAAGCGGTACGAACGCTGACAAGCGCCCCAATGAGCTGCTCGGCTCGTGGTTCGTGCGCAGCGGTTGGTCCAAGGGCGAACTCGCCCGCCAAGTCAACCGCCGGGCCCGCCAGTTGGGGGCCAACCACATCTCCACGGACACCTCGCGTGTGCGCCGCTGGCTGGACGGCGAGAACCCGCGCGAGCCGATCCCCAGGATCCTCTCCGAGCTGTTCTCCGAGCGGTTCGGCTGCGTGGTGTCCGTCGAGGACCTCGGTCTGCGCGCCGCCCGCCCGTCACCCTCCGCGTCCGGAGTGGACCTGCCTTGGGCGGGCCCGCAGACGGTGGCCCTGCTCAGCGAGTTCTCGCGCAGCGACCTGATGCTGGCGCGGCGCGGCTTCCTCGGGAGCTCGCTGGCCCTGTCCGCGGGCCCGGCCCTCATCGAACCCATGCAGCGCTGGCTGGTCCCCGCGCCGCCCTCCCCGCGGCACGAGCCCGAGCCTCTGCCCACCAGCCGCGCCCGCGGCCGGCTGTCCAAGCCCGAGCTGGACCTGCTGGAGTCCACCACCGTGATGTTCCGGCAGTGGGACGCCCAGTGCGGCGGCGGCCTGCGCCGCAAGGCGGTGGTCGGCCAGCTGCACGAGGTGACGGACCTGCTCCAGGAGCCGCAGCCCGAGTCCACCGCGAAGAGGCTGTTCAAGGTCGCCGCCGAGCTGGCCGAGCTGGCCGGCTGGATGTCGTACGACATCGGGCTGCAGCCCACCGCGCAGAAGTACTTCGTCCTCGCCCTGCACGCCGCCAAGGAGGCCGGCGACAAGCCGCTCGGGTCGTACGTCCTCTCCAGCATGAGCCGCCAGATGATCCACCTGGGGCGGCCCGAGGACGCCCTGGAGCTGATCCACCTCGCGCAGTACGGCAGCCGGGACTGCGCGAGCCCGCGCACCCAGTCGATGCTGTATGCGATGGAGGCCCGCGCCTACGCCAACATGGGGCAGCCCGGCCGGTGCAAGCGGGCGGTGCGGATGGCCGAGGACACCTTCGCCGAGGCCCGGGACTGGGACGAGCCGGACCCCGACTGGATCCGCTTCTTCTCCGAGGCCGAGCTGCACGGCGAGAACTCCCACTCCTACCGCGACCTCGCCTACGTCGCCGGCCGCAGCCCCGCCTACGCCTCCCTGGCCGAGCCCGTCATGCAGCGGGCGGTCGACCTGTTCGCCCAGGACGCCGAGCACCAGCGGTCGTACGCACTGAACCTGATCGGCATGGCCACGGTCCACCTGCTGCGGCGTGAGCCCGAGCAGGGCACGGTTCTGGCCGCGCGGGCCATGCAGGTCGCCAAGAAGGTGCGCTCCGAGCGCGTCAACACTCGTATTCGAAAGACCGTCGACACCGCGGTACGCGATTTCGGGGAGCTCGCCGAGGTCGTGGACCTCACCGAGAAGCTCGCCGCAGAGCTTCCGGAGACCGCCGAGGCGGTCTGACACCTCGGAGAAATCCCTGAACCCCGGCCGCGGCCGGCCATCCCGAACTGCCCGACTCGGCTCCCCCATGCCAGGTCATCGGAAGGCCGCCCGCGGCCGGTTTCCTTCCTTCGAAGAAGGTTGCGCCACGATAACGATCGTGCGGCCGGACATCAGGCAGTTCACCCAGGCGTAACACGCACGGCGTCTTCGTCACGGCGGCGAAACAACGAGGGGCTTCCAACGAAACGGTGCTGCGTCAATCTCGTGGCGCATAACCGGCCCACCCCTCTCATCCGCTCAGGCTTCGCCCGCACGGGGCCGTACTTAACGACGAGGAGACGCCGATGGCACCAGCCATCACGCTTGCCGCAGAGGCGCCCAAGCTCTCTGCCGCCAACACAGGTTTCATGCTCATCTGTTCCGCCCTGGTGCTGCTCATGACCCCGGGCCTGGCCTTCTTCTACGGAGGCATGGTCCGCGTCAAGAGCACCCTCAACATGCTGATGATGAGCTTCATCAGTATCGGCATCGTCACCATCCTGTGGGTGCTGTACGGCTTCTCCATGGCCTTCGGTACGGACTCCGGCAGCTTCATCGGCTGGACCTCCGACTGGGTGGGCCTCAGCAACATCGGGCTGACGGAGCTGTGGGACGGCTACACCATCCCGATCTTCGTGTTCATGGTCTTCCAGCTGATGTTCGCGATCATCACGCCCGCCCTGATCAGCGGTGCCCTCGCGGACCGCGTGAAGTTCACGGCGTGGTCGCTGTTCGTCGCGCTGTGGGCCACTGTCGTCTACTTCCCGGTCGCCCACTGGGTCTGGGGCGCCGGCGGCTGGGCCTTCGAGCTCGGTGTGATCGACTTCGCCGGTGGTACCGCGGTCCACATCAACGCCGGTGCCGCGGCGCTCGGCGTCATCCTGGTCATCGGCAAGCGCGTCGGCTTCAAGAAGGACCCGATGCGCCCGCACAGCCTGCCGCTGGTCATGCTCGGTGCCGGTCTGCTGTGGTTCGGCTGGTTCGGCTTCAACGCCGGCTCGTGGCTCGGCAACGACGACGGCGTCGGCGCGCTGATGTTCGTCAACACGCAGATCGCCACGGCCGCCGCCATGCTGGCCTGGCTGCTCTACGAGAAGATCCGCCACGGTGCGTTCACCACCCTGGGTGCCGCCTCCGGCGCGGTCGCCGGTCTGGTCGCCATCACCCCGTCCGGTGGTGCCGTCTCCCCGCTCGGCGCGATCGCGGTCGGTGTCATCGCCGGTGTCCTGTGCGCCATGGCCGTCGGCCTGAAGTACAAGCTCGGCTACGACGACTCCCTCGACGTCGTCGGCGTCCACCTGGTCGGCGGTGTCGTCGGCTCCCTGCTGATCGGCCTCTTCGCCAGCGGCAAGGGCCAGTCCACCGTGGAGGGCCTCTTCTACGGCGGCGGCATGACCCAGTTCTGGAAGCAGTGCGCCGGTGTCTTCGCGGTCCTCGGCTACTCCCTGGTCGCCTCCGCGATCCTCGCCTTCCTGCTCGACAAGACGATCGGCATGCGGGTCACCGAGGACGAGGAAGTGGCCGGCATCGACCAGGCCGAGCACGCCGAGACCGCATACGACTTCAGCGGCGCCGGCGGCGGCGCTGCCCGGACCGCCGTCACGGCCCCGGTCGCCGGCGCGGAGAGCAAGAAGGTGGACGCATGAAGCTCATCACCGCCGTCGTGAAGCCCCACCGGCTGGACGAGATCAAGGAGGCCCTGCAGGCCTTCGGGGTCCACGGTCTGACGGTCACCGAGGCGAGCGGCTACGGTCGTCAGCGGGGACACACCGAGGTCTACCGCGGCGCCGAGTACACGGTCGACCTGGTCCCCAAGATCCGCATCGAGGTGCTGGCCGAGGACGACGACGCCGAGCAGCTGATCGACGTCATCGTCAAGGCGGCCCGCACCGGCAAGATCGGTGACGGCAAGGTCTGGGCCCTCCCGGTCGAGACGGCCGTACGGGTCCGGACCGGCGAGCGCGGCCCGGACGCGCTCTAAGAGGAACAAACGAACAGGAGTCGCTGGGTGACGAGTACGGACATGCGAACTGAAGCAGAGGACTCGGGACCCAGCGGCTACGCGGCGGCCCGGCTGCGCCTCCTCCAGGAGGGGGCGCAGTCCGGGCCGCCGCGCCGTGCCGCCCTCGCCGAGCTGACCGACGACTGGCTCTCGGGCCTCTTCGACGCGGCGGCGGACGGCCTGCGCGGCGTCTCCCTGGTGGCGGTCGGCGGGTACGGCCGGGGCGAGCTGTCCCCGCGCAGCGACCTCGACCTTCTGCTGCTCCACGACGGCGGCGACGCCAAGGCGGTCGCCGCCCTGGCCGACCGCCTCTGGTACCCCGTGTGGGACCTCGGTCTCGCCCTCGACCACTCGGTCCGTACGCCGGCGGAGGCACGCAAGACGGCGGGCGAGGACCTCAAGGTCCAGCTCGGTCTGCTCGACGCCCGCCACCTCGCGGGCGACCTCGGCCTCACGGCGGGACTGCGTACGGCGGTGCTCGCCGACTGGCGCAACCAGGCGCCGAAACGTCTCCCCGAACTCCAGGAGCTGTGCGCGGAACGCGCCGAACGCCAGGGCGAGCTGCAGTACCTCCTGGAACCCGACCTCAAGGAGGCCCGCGGAGGCCTGCGCGACGCCACCGCCCTGCGCGCCGTGGCCGCCTCCTGGCTGGCCGACGCCCCCCGCGAGGGCCTCGCCGACGCCCGGCGCCGGCTGCTCGACGCCCGGGACGCCCTGCACCTGACGACAGGGCGCGCGACCGACCGGCTCGCGCTCCAGGAGCAGGACCAGGTCGCCGCCGAACTCGGCCTGCTCGACGCCGACACGCTGCTGCGGCAGGTGTACGAGGCGGCGCGCGTCATCTCGTATGCGAGCGACGTCACCTGGCGCGAAGTGGGGCGCGTACTGCGGTCGCGCTCGGTGCGGCCGCGCCTGCGCGCCATGCTCGGGGGCGGAAAGCCGGTCGCCGAGCGTTCCCCGCTGGCCGAAGGCGTGGTGGAGCAGGACGGCGAGGTGGTGCTCGCCCGTGCCGCCCGCCCCGATCGCGACCCGGTGCTCCCGTTGCGTGCCGCGGCCGCCGCCGCACAGGCCGGCCTCCCGCTCTCCCTGCATGCCGTACGGCGCATGGCGGCCAACACGCGCCCCCTGTCCACGCCCTGGCCCGCCGAGGCGCGCGAACAGCTCGTGACCCTGCTCGGCTCGGGCCGCCCGACCGTCGACGTCTGGGAGGCGCTGGAGGCCGAAGGGCTGATCACGCGTCTCCTGCCCGACTGGGAGCGCGTGCGCTGCCGCCCGCAGCGCAACGCCGTGCACGTGTGGACCGTGGACCGGCATCTGATCGAGACCGCCGTCCGGGCCTCCGAGTTCACCCGCCGTGTCAGCCGCCCCGACCTCCTCCTGGTCGCCGCGCTGCTGCACGACATCGGCAAGGGCTGGCCCGGCGACCACTCCGTGGCCGGCGAGATCATCGCCAAGGACGTGGCCGCCCGGATCGGCTTCGACCGCGACGACGTGGCCGTGCTCGCCGGCCTGGTACGCCACCACCTGCTGCTGGTCGACACGGCCACCCGCAGGGACCTGGAGGACCCGGCCACCGTCCGCTCGGTCGCCGAGGCCGTCGGCTCCCAGAGCACCCTGGAGCTGCTGCACGCGCTGACCGAGGCGGACGCCCTGGCCACCGGCCCGGCAGCCTGGTCGTCCTGGCGGGGCTCGCTTGTCGCCGACCTGGTCAAGCGGGTCTCCGCGGTCCTCGCCGGAAACCTGCAGGACGAGCCCGAGGACGCCGCGCCCACCGCCGAGCAGGAACGGCTCGCGATCGAGTCGGTCGCGACCGGCGGCCCCGTGCTGGCGCTGCGCGCGCAGACCGAGCCGCCCACGGGGGAGGAGCCCTCCGGCGATCCCGAGCCGCTCGGTGTGGAGCTGCTCATCGCCGTACCGGACCAGTCCGGTGTGCTGCCCGCGGTGGCCGGCGTGCTGGCGATGCACCGGCTCACGGTCCGCACGGCCGAGCTGCGCGCCCTGGACCTGCCGGACGGCGTCGACGGCTCCGTCCTGCTGCTGAACTGGCGGGTCGCCGCCGAGTACGGCTCCCTGCCGCAGGCCGCCCGGCTGCGCGCGGACCTCGTACGGGCCCTGGACGGCTCGCTGGACATCGCCGCCCGTCTCGCCGAACGCGACGCCGCCTATCCGCGCCGCCGTGGCGTCGTGGCGCCCCCGCCGCGCGTGACGGTCGCGTCCGCCGCGTCCCGCCTGGCCACCGTGATCGAGGTGCGCGCCCAGGACGCGCCCGGTCTGCTGTTCCGGATCGGGCGGGCGCTGGAGGACGCGGGCGTGCGGGTGCGCAGTGCGCATGTGAGCACGCTGGGCGCGAACGCGGTCGACGCCTTCTACGTGACCGGGCCCAAGGGCGCGCCGCTGCCGGGCGATGAGGCGGCGGGCGTGGCGCGGAAGCTGGAGGAGACGCTGCGAGGGTGACGCCGGGGTCTCCACCGCCGTGGAAACGCGGTGGAGACCCAACCGCGCCCGTCCGGATACCCTGGAGGGCGATTCAGAAGCCTGCCACCGACCCCGAGGACCGCGAGCGCCGTGTTCGATACTCTCTCCGATCGCCTCTCAGCGACTTTCAAGAACCTGCGCGGCAAGGGACGGCTCTCCGAGGCGGACATCGACGCCACCGCCCGCGAAATCCGCATCGCGCTCCTCGAGGCGGACGTGGCGCTGCCGGTCGTCCGGACGTTCATCAAGAACGTCAAGGAGCGTGCCCTCGGTGCCGACGTCTCCAAGGCGCTGAACCCGGCCCAGCAGGTCCTGAAGATCGTCAATGAGGAACTGGTCACCATCCTCGGCGGCGAGACCCGGCGCCTGCGCTTCGCGAAGAACCCGCCGACCGTGATCATGCTGGCGGGTCTGCAGGGTGCCGGTAAGACGACCCTCGCGGGCAAGCTCGGCCGGTGGCTGAAGGAGCAGGGCCACTCGCCGCTCCTTGTCGCTGCCGACCTCCAGCGCCCGAACGCGGTGAACCAGCTCAGCGTGGTCGCCGAGCGGGCGGGTGTCGCGGTCTTCGCGCCCGAGCCGGGCAACGGCGTCGGCGACCCGGTCCAGGTCGCCAAGGACTCCATCGACCACGCGAAGGCGAAGGTCCACGACATCGTGATCGTGGACACCGCCGGCCGACTCGGTATCGACGCCGAGATGATGCAGCAGGCCGCCGACATCCGGGACGCGGTCTCGCCGGACGAGATCCTGTTCGTCGTCGACGCGATGATCGGTCAGGACGCCGTCAACACCGCCGAGGCCTTCCGCGACGGCGTCGGCTTCGACGGTGTGGTGCTCTCGAAGCTCGACGGTGACGCCCGCGGTGGTGCGGCCCTGTCGATCCGCCAGATCACCGGCAAGCCGATCATGTTCGCGTCGAACGGCGAGAAGCTCGACGACTTCGACGCCTTCCACCCGGACCGTATGGCCTCCCGCATCCTCGACATGGGTGACCTGCTCACCCTGATCGAGCAGGCGGAGAAGACGTTCAGCCAGGAAGAGGCCGCCAAGATGGCCTCCAAGCTGGCGTCGAAGAAGGGCCAGGACTTCACCCTGGACGACTTCCTGGCCCAGATGGAGCAGGTCAGAAAGATGGGCTCCATCTCGAAGCTCCTCGGGATGCTGCCGGGCATGGGGCAGATCAAGGACCAGATCAACAATCTCGACGAGCGGGACGTCGACCGCACCGCCGCGATCATCAAGTCGATGACCCCGGGCGAGCGGCAGGACCCGAACATCATCAACGGCTCGCGTCGCGCCCGTATCGCCAAGGGTTCCGGTGTCGAGGTCAGCGCGGTGAAGAACCTGGTCGAGCGGTTCTTCGAGGCCCGCAAGATGATGTCCCGCATGGCCCAGGGCGGCGGCATGCCCGGCATGCCGGGGATCCCGGGCATGGGCGGCGGCCCCGGCAGGCAGAAGAAGCAGCCCAAGCAGGCGAAGGGCAAGCAGCGCTCCGGCAACCCGATGAAGCGCAAGCAGCAGGAGCAGGAGGAGGCCGCACGCCGCGCAGCGGCCGCCCAGGGCGGCAACGCGTTCGGGCTGCCGCAGCAGGGTGGTCAGGACTTCGAACTGCCGGACGAGTTCAAGAAGTTCATGGGCTGACCGAGCTCATGGACCGACAGCGCTCATGGACTGAGCTCCATCGCGTACGTCGCTGAGGGCGCCCTCCTCCACGGGAGGGCGCCCTCAGCGTGTGCCACAGCCGGGCATGTGCCGTAACGTCCAGATATGAGCAATGCCGCGCCACCACGCAAGGCCCCTGACCAGCCGTGGCGCACCGAGGGCACACCGGACGAGCAGCCCAGGCGGCCCGGTGGCCGACCGATACGCGGCCGATGGTGGAGCCTGCTCCTCACCGCGGTGATCGTGTTCCTGCTCGCCTATGTGGGACTGACGTACCTCGACAGAGGAAACGAGCCGACGATCTCCTACACAGAGTTCAGCAGGCAGGTCGACACCGGCAACGTCTCCAAGATCTACTCCAAGGGCGACGCGATCCAGGGCGAGCTCAAGAGCGCCCGGGACAACCCCGAGGGCGACGGCGACTACACCAAGTTCAAGACGCAGCGCCCGGCCTTCGCGGACGACAACCTCTGGCAGGAACTGAGCAGCCGCGGCGTGACGGTGACCGCCCAGCCCGTCGTGCAGCAGCGCGGCATCCTGTCCAACGTGCTCTTCTCCCTGATCCCGATTGCGGTGCTGGTCGCGATCTGGATCTTCTTCGCGCGGCGGATGAGCGCGGGCCTGGGCGGCGCGGGCGGCATGCTCGGCCGCAAGGCGCCGCCCAAACCGGTGGAGCTCCGGCCGGGCACCCAGCGCACGACGTTCGCCGATGTGGCCGGCATCGACGAGGTCAAGGGTGAGCTCGACGACGTGGTGGACTTCCTGGAACACCCCGACGCCTACCGCAGGATGGGCGCGAAGATGCCGCGCGGCGTGCTGCTCGCGGGTTCGCCGGGCACCGGCAAGACCCTGCTGGCGCGTGCGGTGGCGGGCGAGGCGGGCGTACCGTTCTTCTCCGCCTCCGCGTCCGAGTTCATCGAGATGATCGTCGGCGTCGGCGCCTCCCGCGTCCGGGAACTGTTCGCCGAGGCCCGCAAGCTGGCGCCGTCGATCATCTTCATCGACGAGATCGACACCATCGGGCGGGTGCGCAGCGGCGGCGCGTCGGTCAGCGGTCACGACGAGCGCGAGCAGACGCTGAACCAGATCCTCACGGAGATGGACGGCTTCTCCGGCTCGGAGGGCGTGGTGGTCATCGCGGCGACGAACCGCGCCGACATCCTGGACCCGGCACTGACCCGGCCCGGCCGCTTCGACCGGGTGGTCAACGTCTCCCCGCCCGACCGCAACGGGCGCGAGGCGATCCTGCGGATCCACACCCGAGAGATCCCGCTCGCCCCGGACGTGGACCTGGCCCACCTGGCCCGCACGACCCCGGGCATGACAGGCGCGGATCTGGCCAATCTTGCCAACGAGGCCGCTCTGCTCGCGGTCAAGCGCAAGCAGGAGCAGGTGACCCGGTCGGACCTGTCCGAGGCTCTCGAGAAGGTGCAGCTGGGTGCCGAACGCACACTCGTCATGCCCGAGGAGGACCGTCGGCGCACCGCTTACCACGAGAGCGGGCACGCCCTGCTGGGCATGCTGCAGCCCGGAGCCGACCCCGTCCGCAAGATCACCATCGTGCCGCGCGGCAGGGCGCTCGGAGTGACGATGTCGACCCCCGAGGTGGAGCGGTACGCGCACTCGGAGGAGTACCTGCGCGGCCGCATCATCGGCGCCCTGGGCGGCATGGCCGCGGAAGAGGTGGTCTACGGGGTCGTCACCACGGGTGCGGAGAACGACCTCGAACAGGTGACCAACATCGCGCGCGGGATGGTGGCCCGCTGGGGCATGAGCGAGCGCGTGGGCCGGCTGTCCGCCCTGCCGAGCGACGCCCAGCAGGCCTACGGGCTCGCGGCCGCCCCGCAGACCCTGGACGTCATCGACGCCGAGATGCGCCGGATCGTCGACGAGTGCTACGAGGAGGCCTGCCGCAAACTCCGCGACCACCGTGGCCGACTGGACGCCCTGACACAGGCGTTGCTGGAGCACGAGACGCTGGAGGAGACGGACGCCTACCGGATCGCGGGGATCACGCGGTTGACGAAGGGGGACGGGAACGGGTGACCGGCGCCGGTCACCACGGGATCAGGGGATCCGGGCGATCAGGTACCGGAACACGTTCGGCATCCACACCGTGCCGTCCCGCCGCTGGTGCGGATGCAGCGCCTCCGTCAGCTCCTTGTCCACCTGCGCCTGGTCCGTGGCGGCCACGGCCGCGTCGAACAGACCGGTGGACATCAGTCCCTTGAGAGCACTGTCCATGTCGGCGTACCCGAAGGGGCAGGCGACCCGCCCCGAGCCGTCCGGCTTCAGGCCCGCCTGCTGGGCGACCTCTTCCAGGTCGTCGCGCAGGGCGGGGCGCCAGCCCGCCGCGCCGCGCAGCGGATCCGCCAGCCTGGCGGCCACCCGCAGCACCGACGACGTGGCGCAGCGCTCCGGCGGCCCCCAGCCGGCCAGCACCACGGGCGCCCCCCGCTCGGCGAGCGGTGTCGTGGCCGCGATCACCCCGCCGACCCCCTCCGCGTCGCCCGCGAGGCAGCCGATGGGCTCGAAGGCGGTCACCAGGTTGTACGCGGGCGTCTGCGTGCCGGCCGCGTCCTCGGGTGAACCGTCGACGAGCCGGGTCTCCCCACGCGCACGCGTGTCCCACGCCTCTGGCAGCAGCCGCTGCCGGGCGAGGGCCAGCCGTTCGGGGGAGGAAGGTTCGACACCGGTGATCGTGGCGCCTCTGGAGGCCGCCATCAGCAGGGCGAGCCCCGAACCGCACCCGAGGGCGAGGAGCCGCGTGGCCGGGCCCACTTCGAGTCGCTCGTAGACGGCCTCGTAGAGCGGGACCAGCATCCGCTCCTGGATCTCGGACCAGTCACGCGCGCGTGCACCCTGATCCACGCGGAGCGCAGGCCCCGTCTGAGGCAGGTCGTGCCGCACGAGCGTAGGTGTCATAGAAAAGCGCCCCAATCCGCCGAGAGTTGCCGCTGTGCCCGTTTCCAGTAGCCCCCGTGACGCGCGCTCGCACTCCCCCCGTATGCCAGGAAACTCCGAGCTTGCGGTGGCGTCCAGGGGTCGAAAGGCCCGGCTTGTGGGTTGCCTGTGCCTGTGGCAAGAATTCACATTCCGGCAACGTGGGCCCGTACCATCCCGCCATGGGAAAGCACCTCGTGCGGACGACTTCCCGCGCCGGCCGAGCCGGCCGACCACGCGGTGACCGTACGGTGTCTGGTCGCCGAGGACGGGTCGGTGCCGGACGACGGGGACGCGCCGGGTAACGTCGCGGGCGTCGCGCGCGCTTACTGAGGTGACGCCCTTCCGGTGGCAGAGCGACCGAAACGCCTCTTGTGCATCCGCGAGCCACGGTCGCCACGGCGCATGGACGGGATCTACGCGCCGGGGCGTACGTCAGACTACGCACCACCTTGTGACGAGCTGTGCGGCTTCTCCACAGATCTGCGCACCCGCCCTCGTCAGGGCGCATCATTCGCAACTGACGGGTACGTGCAAATTATTTGGGATGGCCCGGAATCGGAACACAGGGGCACTCCGGCTCGTTGTCATTACGTGAGCACGACACAGACACCACCTGTTCTCGCCGCAGAGCTGGCGCAGGCGTGGGCCGACATTCAGCGGTACCACCCCGAGCTGCCGGATCTCGCCGCGCCAGAGTCCCTGATCGGAGAGTCGTCGTCCGCGTGCGGGCACGAACTCTCCTTCGAGCGACTGCTCCATGAGGCAGTCCACGGCATCGCGGCCGCCCGCGGGGTCCGCGACACCTCCCGTGCCGGCCGCTACCACAACCGCAGATTCCTCGCGATCGCCGAGGAACTGGGCCTCGACCACCCCGAGGAGCCGCATCCCAGCAGCGGTTTCTCGCTGGTCACCCTCACGCCCGAGGCGAAACGGCGCTACCGTCCGACGATGGAGCGCCTCCAGCGCGCCCTCAAGGCGCACACGGCGGCCACCACCGCGGAGACGACCCGTGCCTTCCGCGGCCCGGCCGCCCGCCACGGCTCCTCCGGCGGCGGCGTCCGCGTCAAGGCGGTCTGCGACTGCGGCCGCAACGTGCGCGTCGTCCCGTCGGTCCTGGCCCAGGCCCCGATCGTGTGCGGCGGCTGCGGAAAGCCGTTCCGCATCCCGGAGGTGGCGGGAGCGGCGTAACCGCAGCGACCGGACACCGGCATCTCGTGGCTGCCGGTTCGGGTTCGAGGCGGATCGACCGCTGCCGGGTGCCGTGCGTACGCGTGGCGGGCCGTGCGCCCGCCACGGGGACGCACGGCGCTCAGCCATGCCGTCAGCCCGTGGATGTGCGTGGCCCACCCCTACGGCACCTGAGACGCCGGGTGCCCCTCAGTGATGCCCGGGCAGGCTCACCGAACCCCGGCCAAGAGCGACCCGCAGGGTGTGGCACAATGGCTAGCTGTACTCGACAGCCGCACAGGACCCCTCTCTCCTCCGGCTGACGCGTCCATCGGGCACTCGGGTACCGCAACCCCACGCGGCAGTCTCGCCGTGCCCAACCACGTCAAATCCAGGAGAACCCACTCCCGTGGCAGTCAAGATCAAGCTGAAGCGTCTGGGCAAGATCCGTTCGCCTCACTACCGCATCGTCGTCGCCGACTCCCGCACCCGCCGTGACGGCCGTGCGATCGAGGAGATCGGCAAGTACCACCCGACGTACAACCCGTCGGTCATCGAGGTCGACGCCGAGCGCGTGGCGTACTGGCTCGGTGTCGGCGCCCAGCCGACCGAGCCCGTGCTCGCCATCCTGAAGAAGACCGGCGACTGGCAGAAGTTCAAGGGCGAGCCCGCCCCGGCCCCGCTGCTCGTCGCCGAGCCGAAGAAGGCGCGCCCGTCGTTCGAGGCCCTCGGTGGCGACGACGAGGGCAAGGGTGAGGCGATCACCCAGAAGAAGAAGGCTGAGAAGAAGGACGAGGCTGCCGCCGAGTCCGAGTCGACCGAGGCCTGAGCATGCTCGAGGAGGCTCTCGAGCACCTCGTGAAGGGCATCGTCGACAACCCTGACGATGTGCAGGTCGCCTCGCGCAACCTGCGCCGCGGGCGTGTGCTCGAGGTCCGGGTCCACCCGGACGACCTCGGCAAGGTGATCGGCCGCAACGGCCGCACCGCACGCGCCCTGCGCACCGTCGTGGGCGCCATCGGCGGCCGCGGAGTCCGCGTCGACCTCGTCGACGTGGACCACGTCCGCTGACGCTTATCGCAACCGGCTCCGGCCGGTCCGGCGGATCGGGTCGCAGGGAATCGGCGGTTGCTTTTCAGCGCACATGAGCGGGGCCTGGTGCGTCCAGCTGCAAGGCGGAGGAGGGAGTCGACGCGGAGCGTCGGTGACCGACGACAACGCGGCAGATGGGCGTGGCGGGCCCCGCGTCTGCGACAGGATCCGCCGGATCGGCCCGAGGGCCGGGGAGGGCCACTGGGCCGTCCCCGGCCCGACGTCGTTACGACAGGAGATCTTCAGAAGTGCAGCTCGTAGTCGCCCGGATCGGCCGCGCCCATGGCATCAAGGGCGAGGTCACCGTCGAGGTCCGTACCGACGAGCCGGAACTGAGGCTCGCACCCGGCGCCGTACTGCTGACGGACCCCGCCTCGACGGGCCCGCTCACCATCGAGACCGGCCGTGTCCACAGCGGCCGGCTCCTCCTGCGCTTCGAGGGCGTGACGGACCGCAACGCCGCCGAGGCCTTGCGCAACACCCTGCTGATCGCCGAGGTGGACCCCGAGGAGCTCCCCGAGGACGAGGACGAGTACTACGACCACCAGCTCATCGACCTGGACGTGGTGACGAAGGACGGCGTGGCGGTCGGCCGCATCACCGAGATCTCCCACCTGCCCTCCCAGGACCTCTTCATCGTCGAGCGGCCCGACGGGAGCGAGGTGATGATCCCCTTCGTGGAGGCGATCGTCACCGAGATCGACCTCGAGGAACAGAAGGCCGTCATCACGCCGCCGCCGGGGCTGATCGACGACGCGGCCGAGATCGCGTCCGCCAGGGAAGACAGCCCATGAGACTGGACGTCGTCACGATCTTTCCCGAGTACCTGGAGCCCCTGAACGTCTCCCTCGTCGGCAAGGCACGCGCGCGTGGACAGCTGAACGTGCACGTGCATGATCTGCGGACCTGGACGTACGACCGGCACAACACGGTCGACGACACGCCGTACGGCGGCGGCCCCGGCATGGTCATGAAGACCGACCCCTGGGGAGACGCGCTGGACTCCGTCCTGGCGGACGGCTACGAGACGGGCTCCCACGCACCCGCCCTCGTCGTCCCCACCCCCAGCGGCCGGCCCTTCACCCAGGAACTCGCCGTCGAACTCTCCGAGCGCCCCTGGCTGATCTTCACGCCGGCCCGCTACGAGGGCATCGACCGCCGGGTCGTCGACGAGTACGCGACCCGGATACCCGTCTACGAGGTGTCCATCGGCGACTACGTCCTCGCCGGCGGTGAGGCGGCCGTACTGGTGGTCACGGAGGCCGTGGCGCGGCTGCTGCCCGGTGTTCTCGGCAACGCCGAGTCCCACCGGGACGACTCCTTCGCACCCGGCGCCATGGCCAACCTGCTGGAAGGGCCCGTCTACACCAAGCCTCCCCAGTGGCGCGGCCGCGGCATCCCGGACGTGCTGCTCAGCGGCCATCACGGCAAGATCGCCCGCTGGCGCCGGGACGAGGCCCTGAAGCGGACGACGGCCAACCGGCCCGATCTCATCGAGCGCTGCGACCCCAAGGTCTTCGACAAGAAGGACCGCGAGATGCTCTCCATCCTGGGCTGGGCGCCCGACCCCGAGGGAGAGCCGTACGGCCGATTTTGGCGCAGGCCAGAGGGCGTGGAAGAATAGGCCGCTGTTGTGCGCCGTCCGGCGTGCGCCCCTGCCACAGGGGGACACGACGCCCGCCCCGACCCGCACACAACTCTCATCCAGAACATCTAGTTCCCGTTGATGACCTGTGGCATCAGCGAAGAAAGCAGACGAAATGTCGCACCTGCTCGACTCCGTCGACGCCGCGTCGCTGCGCAGCGACGTCCCGGCCTTCCGCCCGGGTGACACCGTCAACGTCCACGTCCGCGTCATCGAGGGCAACCGCTCCCGTGTGCAGCAGTTCAAGGGCGTGGTGATCCGTCGCCAGGGTTCCGGCGTGCGCGAGACCTTCACGGTCCGCAAGGTCTCCTTCTCCGTCGGCGTCGAGCGCACCTTCCCGGTGCACACCCCGATCGTGGAGAAGATCGAGCTCGTCACCAAGGGTGACGTCCGCCGCGCCAAGCTGTACTACCTGCGCGACCTGCGCGGCAAGGCGGCGAAGATCAAGGAGAAGCGCGAGAACTGAGCGCTTCCGGGAGGTCACAGCGGGGCCGGATAGCATCGGGCCCCGATGGACACCGAAGCACAGCCGACGGAGCGCGACCGCTCCTCCCGCCCTTCCGCTTCCGAGGAGATCTCGGACACAGAGGGACCGGAGGGGCGGTCGCGTTCCGCGTTTCCGGCGCGGATCACGGACTGGCTTCCGGGCGGGCGGATCTCCCTCACCCTGCTGATCTGCCTGCTGTTTTTGCTGCTCCTCAACGCGTTCGTGGTGAAACCATTCCAGATTCCCAGCGGATCCATGGAGAACGGATTGAGGATCGGGGACCGCGTTCTCGTAAATAGGTTGGCGTACCGTTTCGGAGCCGAGCCGCAGCGCGGGGACGTGGTTGTGTTCGACGGCACCGGGTATTTCGGGGACGCCGACTACATCAAGCGCGTTGTGGGTGTAGGGGGAGACCACGTGGTCTGCTGTGACAAGGAGGGGAGGATCCAGGTGAACGGCCGGTCGGTCGACGAGTCGACGTTCCTGTACCCCGGCGACAGCCCGTCCACGGTGCCCTTCGACGTCGTCGTGCCCGACGGCACCCTGTTCGTCCTCGGCGACCATCGCGGCGACTCCAGCGACTCCCGCGACCACCTGGGCTCCCCGGGCGGCGGCATGATCCCCGTCGGCGAGGTGATCGGCCGCGCCGACTGGATCGTCTGGCCGTACGGGCATCTCGCCCGCCTGCACCGCACCGACGCCTACGCCCGTGTGCCCGCCGACCGGAGTGCTCCGGAGGCGAAGCCGACCCATGGGGCAGGCGCCCATGGGTAACCGCGGCAAACCACGCGGCGTCCCCAGCAGTGCCGCCGACAACCTCCTGCCCACGGGTGTCCGGCGTGCCGCCAGCCCGGCCGGCGGCCGCACCCGCGCCGAGCGGCGCAAGCTGCAGCGCAAGGTCAAGCGAAAGCGCAGGCGCTCCGCCGTCAGGGAGATACCGCTCCTCGTCGGCGTCGCGGTCCTCATCGCCCTCGTCCTGAAGACCTTCCTCGTCCAGGCCTTCGTGATCCCGTCCGGCTCCATGGAGCAGACGATCCAGATCGGCGACCGCGTCCTGGTCGACAAGTTCACCCCGTGGTTCGGCTCCGAGCCGCAGCGCGGGGACGTCGTCGTGTTCAAGGACCCGGGCGGCTGGCTGCAGGACGAGCAGACCACCACCCAGAAGGACGACCCCGTCGTCGTCAAGCAGGTCAAGGAGGCGCTCACCTTCATCGGCCTGCTGCCGTCCGACAACGAGAAGGACCTCATCAAACGGGTGGTCGGCGTCGGCGGGGACCGCGTCAAGTGCTGTGACTCGCAAGGGCGAGTCACCGTCAACGGCATTCCCCTGAACGAGGACTATCTGTATCCCGGCAACACGCCGTCCAACACGCAGTTCGACATCACCGTCCCGCAGGGACGGCTGTGGGTGATGGGCGACCACCGGGCCAACTCCGCGGACTCCCGCTCGCACCAGAACACCGACTACGGCGGCACCGTCTCCCTGGACGGGGTGGTGGGCCGCGCCATGGTCATCGCCTGGCCCTTCAACCACTGGAACAGGTTGGAGGAGCCGACAACCTACGCTTCCGTGTCCGACTCGGTGTCCGGGTCGACCGCGGCCCGCCAACTGTCGCATAGGGTTGCTCCCGACGATCCGAACGGAACTATCCAACTCCCGAGCCCTGCGGAACTCCCGCTCGTTATGGGAGTGGTGGGCCTGCGCCGTGTACGGGGCAGGCAGCGGCACAGAGTAAGGAGTTGGCGTGGGGGATGTGGCGGTTGGCGCACGGTCCGGACACGACGGCGAGGAGCACCGCGGCGGCCCCGCGGAATCCGCTGTCCCGGCCGCGGACAGCGCCGTGACCTCCGGGAGTGACTCCGGAGCGGCAGAGGACGGTGCGGCGGACGAGCAGAACCAGGCCGGGGACCAGGGTTCCGGAGGTTCGGCGCGCAAGCCGAAGAAACCGCGCTCCTTCTGGAAGGAGCTGCCGATCCTGATCGGTATCGCCCTCGTTCTCGCGTTGCTCATCAAGACGTTCCTGGTGCAGGCGTTCTCGATCCCCTCCGACTCGATGCAGAACACCCTCCAGCAGGGTGACCGGGTCCTCGTCGACAAGCTGACCCCGTGGTTCGGCTCCGAGCCCGAGCGCGGTGAGGTCGTCGTGTTCCACGACCCGGCCGACTGGCTGGCCGGCGAGCCGACGGCGAACCCGAACGCCCTGCAGACGTTCCTCAGCTGGATCGGCCTCATGCCGTCCGCGGAGGAGAAGGACCTGATCAAGCGCGTCATCGGTGTCGGCGGCGACACCATCGAGTGCAAGAACACCGGCCCTCTGAAGGTCAACGGCAAGGCGCTCAACGAGCCGTACGTGTACCCGGGCAACACCCCGTGCAGCGTCGACGACCAGGGCGGCCAGTTCAAGGTCACCGTCCCCAAGGGATACATCTGGGTGATGGGCGACCACCGCCAGAACTCGCGCGACTCCCGCTACAACCAGTCGGACAAGAACCACGGCATGGTGCCCGTCGACCAGGTCGTCGGACGCGCCATCGTCAAGGCCTGGCCGATCAACCGCTGGGGCACCCTGCCGGTCCCGGACACCTTCGACCAGGACGGCCTGAACACCCAGTCGTCGGCGTCCGCCGCCCTCACGGTCGCCCCGGAGGGCCTCGCCCTCGCCGGTGTGGTTCCGGTGGCCCTGTGGCGTCGTCGCCGGATCGCGCCGGCCGAGACCCGCTGACCTTCCCGGTCCCGTTCGGCAAACCCTTTCCCAAGCTTGTGACCTTGGTCGCGGAAAGAGGGCTCCCCGGGTTCGGTACCGCCGGGTAGGGTGCGGGTCCATGGGTGGCGAGAGCACGACGCGTACGGCCCCGCAAAGCGGTGGCACCAGCAGTGGCCCGGTGGGCAGCCGGACCGGACAGCGCTTGTCCGGACTGGCCGTCGCGCTGGGCCTTGTGCTGTTCCTGGGCGGCTTCGCCTGGGGAGCGGTGATCTACCGGCCGTACACCGTGCCCACCAGCTCCATGGCCCCGACGATCGACGCGGGCGACCGCGTGCTGGCGCAGCGCGTCGACGGCGACGAGGTCCGCCGTGGCGACGTCGTGGTCTTCAAGGACGCCACCTGGGCCAACGCGCCCGTGGTCAAGCGGGTGGTCGCCGTCGGCGGGGACACCGTCTCCTGCTGCACACAGGGCAAGCTGACCGTGAACGGCAAGCAGATCGACGAGCCGTACCTGCCCGAGGGCAGCGTGGCCGAGATCACGAACTTCCCGACGGTCACGGTCCCCAAGGGGCGGCTCTTCCTCCTCGGCGACGAACGCCAGGGCTCCCTGGACTCCACCGCCCACCTCACGGACGCCGCCAGCGGCACGGTGGCACGCAGCGCCGTCAGCGCCCGCGTCGACGCCGTCGTATGGCCCATGGACGGCATGCTGAAGCGCCCCACCGGCTTCGAGGAGCTCGGGACGCTCTCCCAGCCGGGCCCGCTGCGCACGGTGGTCGCGCTGATCGTGGCCGGAGGCGTACTCGTCCTCGGCGGTGGCGCGTACGGCCCCATCGCCAAGCGGACGGGCGGCCGCGGCCGCACCCGGACGGAGCCCGCAGGTGCCCGCTGAGACGCCGGGCGCAAGCCAGGTCTCGTACGACGGCCGCGACGGCGGACTGCGCGAGGTCGCCCGGGTGGTGCTGCTCGACCCCGAGGACCGCATCCTCCTCCTGCACGGCCACGAGCCGGACGATCCGGCCGACGCCTGGTGGTTCACGCCGGGAGGCGGTGTCGAGGGCGACGAGACGCGCGAGGAGGCCGCGCTGCGGGAACTCGCGGAGGAGACCGGCATCACCGAGGTCGAGCTCGGGCCGGTGCTGTGGCAGCGGGTGTGCTCCTTCCCGTTCGCGGGCCGCCGCTGGGACCAGGACGAGTGGTACTACCTGGCCCGTACGACCCGCACGGCGACCCGGGCCGCGGCCCTCACCGAGCTGGAGCGGCGCAGTGTCGCCGGAGCGCGCTGGTGGACGTGTCAGGAACTGGCCCGGGCACATGAGACGGTGTATCCGACGAGACTCGCCGAGCTGCTGCGCAGGCTGCTCGACGAAGGTCCCCCGGCCAGGCCCGAGATCCTTGACACGGAAATCGTCTAGGGGCTCACGGGACTGGCGCACAATGGTGGGATCGCACGGCTGAAGGGGAACATGCCATGAGCGCCGAGGACCTCGAGAAGTACGAGACCGAGATGGAGCTCAAGCTCTACCGGGAGTACCGCGATGTCGTCGGTCTGTTCAAATACGTGATCGAGACCGAGCGGCGCTTCTACCTGACCAACGACTACGAGATGCAGGTGCACTCGGTCCAGGGTGAGGTGTTCTTCGAGGTGTCCATGGCGGATGCCTGGGTCTGGGACATGTACCGGCCGGCCCGCTTCGTGAAGCAGGTCCGCGTCCTGACGTTCAAGGACGTGAACATCGAGGAGCTGAACAAGAGCGACCTCGAGCTGCCGGGCGGGTGACGGAGTTATCCACAATCGCTGAGTTCTCCACGAAGATCTACTTCGTGGAGGCGAGTGCGTGAGCGTTGGCGCCGGAGGTGGTGCCGACATGAACGCACATCGGGCACGCAGTGCACTCGGCAAGTACGGCGAGACGCTCGCCGCGCGGCGGCTGGCCGAGGCCGGAATGACGGTCCTGGAGCGCAACTGGCGCTGTGGCAGGACCGGAGAGATCGACATCGTGGCGCGGGACGGCGACGTCCTGGTCGTCTGCGAGGTGAAGACCCGCAGGGCGGGTCCCTTCCAGCACCCCATGGCGGCGGTCACGCCACTGAAGGCGGACCGCCTGCGCGGCCTGGCACAACGCTGGACGCAGGAGCACGGAGGCGCACCGCCCGGCGGAGTCCGCATCGACCTGATCGGCGTCGTCCTGCCCCGCCGCGGAGCGCCCGTGGTCGAGCACGTACGGGGGGTGGCCTGAGATGGGATTCGCCCGTACGTGCTCGGTCGCGCTGGTGGGCGTGGAAGGCGTGGTCGTCGAGGTCCAGGCCGACCTCGAACCGGGAGTCGCCGCGTTCACACTGGTGGGGCTGCCCGACAAGAGCCTGACCGAGAGCAGGGACCGGGTCAGGGCCGCGGTGGTGAACTCGGGTGCCGAGTGGCCGCAGAAGAAGCTCACGGTCGGGCTCAGTCCGGCGTCCGTGCCGAAGGCCGGCAGTGGGTTCGATCTCGCCGTCGCCTGCGCCGTGCTCGGTGCCGCCGAGCGGATCGATCCGAGGGTGCTCGCCGACATCGTCATGATCGGAGAGCTGGGGCTGGACGGACGGGTGCGGCCCGTACGCGGCATCCTTCCGGCGGTGCTGGCGGCGGCGGACGCCGGGTACGAGCAGGTGGTCGTGCCGGAGTGCGCCGCCGCCGAGGCCTCGCTGGTGCCGGGCGTGTCCGTTCTTGGTGTCCGCAGCCTGCGGCAGCTGATCGCCGTCCTGACGGACGAACCCGTGCCCGAGGAGGAACCCGACCAGCAGGGGCGGCCCGACCCGCTCCTGGCCGGCCTGCGGGTACCCGGCACGGGCGCGGCCACGGGCATGCACAGCGTGGGCGCCGCGCAGCACGACCAGGGCCACGACCTCGCCGACGTCGTGGGCCAGATCTCGGCGCGCACGGCGGTGGAGGTGGCCGCGGCGGGCGGGCACCACCTGTTCCTGGAAGGGCCGCCCGGTGCGGGCAAGACCATGCTGGCCGAACGGTTGCCGGCCGTCCTGCCCCGACTCGGCCGGCAGGAGTCGCTGGAGGTCACGGCGGTGCACTCGGTGGCCGGACTCCTGCCACCGGGCAAACCGCTGATCGACGTCGCGCCGTACTGCGCCCCGCACCACTCGGCCACGATGCAGGCGCTCGTCGGGGGCGGCCCGGGCGTCGCCCGGCCCGGAGCCGTCTCCCTCGCTCACCGGGGAGTGCTCTTCCTCGACGAGACCCCGGAGTTCAACAGCCAGGCCCTGGACGCCCTGCGACAGCCTTTGGAGTCGGGGCACGTGGTGATCGCGCGCAGCGCGGGCGTGGTGCGGTTTCCGGCGAGGTTCCTGATGGTGCTCGCGGCCAATCCGTGTCCGTGCGGTCGCTTCTCGCAGCGGGACAGCCTGTGCGAATGCCCGCCCTCGGCGATCCGCCGGTACCAGGCCCGGCTCTCGGGTCCGCTCCTGGACCGGGTCGATCTGCGGGTCGAGGTGGATCCGGTCAGCCGGGCCGAGCTCGCCCGGCGCGGTGCCGCCGGCGAGTCCACGACGACGGTCGCCGGCCGTGTCCTGGCCGCCCGTGAGCGGGCCGCGGCCCGGCTGGCGGGAACGCCGTGGCGCACCAACAGCGAGGTGCCCGGGCGGGAGCTGCGCAGCCGCTGGCACGCCGCGAGCGGTGCGATGGACGAGGCCGAGCGGAACCTGGAGCGGGGCGTGCTGACGGCCCGCGGTCTCGATCGCGTCCTGCGCGTGGCGTGGACCGTCGCCGACCTGGTCGGCCATGACCGGCCCGACGCGACGGACGTCGCCCTCGCACTGCAGCTGCGCACGGGGGTTCCGCGCGGCGTGCCGATGGCCATCGGGGCCCTGACGTGACCGGCGACGACGACCCGGACGACGAACTGCTCGCCCGTGTCTTCCTCACCCGTGTCGTCGAACCCGGTGACGAGGTCGCCGGGCGATGGGTACGGGAGTCGGGGGCCGTGCGGGTGGCACGGAGGTTGCGGGAGGGCGGTCCGGCGCTACCGGGGGTGAGCGGGCAGCGGTGGACAGGACTCAGGGCTCGCGCCGGGCGGGCCGAGCCCCGGCGGGATCTCGCCGTCGCGCGGGACGCCGGCGTGCGGTTCGTCCGGCCCGGCGGCATCGAGTGGCCGGGCGGGCTCGACGAGCTGGGGGACGCCCGGCCTCTCGGACTGTGGGTGCGCGGGCGGCCCAGCCTGCGGATGTGGGCGCTCAGATCCGTCGCCGTCGTGGGGGCGCGGGCCTGCACCGAGTACGGCGCGCACATGGCGGCGACCCTCGCCGCCGGCCTCGCCGAGCGAGGGTGGGTCGTGGTGTCCGGCGGTGCCTACGGTGTCGACGGCGCCGCCCACAGGGGCGCCCTGGGCGCGGGCGGTGCCACCGTCGCCGTCCTCGCCTGCGGCGTCGACCGGCCCTATCCGCGGGGACACACCGAGCTGATCACCAGGATCGCGGAACAGGGCCTGGTGGTCGGCGAGTTGCCGCCCGGCGATCATCCGACTCCGAGCAGGTTCATCCTCCGTAACCGGGTGATCGCCGCGCTCACCCGGGGCACCGTGGTCGTGGAGGCGGCCCACCGGAGCGGCTCGCTGGTGACGGCGCGGGCGGCGCAGCGGCTCGGCCGCCACACCATGGGCGTGCCGGGGCCGGCCACCAGCCCTCTCTCCGCCGGCGTGCACGAACTGCTGCGCGGGGACGCGGCGCTGGTCACCGATGCCGCGGAGGTCGTCGAGCTCGTCGGCGACATGGGGGAGCTGGCCCCGGACCGGCGCGGCCCGGTGCTGCCGCGCGACCTGCTCGAACCGGGTGCCCGGCGTGTCCTGGCCGCGCTGCCGGCGCATACGGCGGCGCCGGCGCACGAGGTCGCACGGGGTGCGCAGACGACGGAGGACGACGCGATCGCGAGGTTGTACGAACTCAGAGCACTTGGTTACGTCGAACGACACGGCGACAGCTGGAAGTTGACACGCCAGGCGATGATCTCCTCGCGCGGGACCGGCAGGGGGTGCTGACCGAGCGTGTTCGGCCGTCCGGGGGAACCCGGAACCCCTTGTGGTTTCCCGCAGTTGGGATGGTGCGGTGGTCACACAGGGCGACCGCAGGGCCGCGTCGGGTCGCACATCGGAACGTATCTGCACATGGGTCGAGCCCCGCCGTTCGCACACCGCGACGCCGTAGTCACGCTACGCTCACGTGGATCCCGACACAGGCCGGCAACTCGACACCAGACCGACAGCTCACCACGTAGTCCACTGCAGAACGGCACAAGGCGACGAATGCCCCAGCACACCTCCGGGTCCGACCGGGCGGCGAT
Organism: Streptomyces sp. HUAS ZL42; assembly: GCF_040782645.1. Lineage (GTDB taxonomy): Bacteria > Actinomycetota > Actinomycetes > Streptomycetales > Streptomycetaceae > Streptomyces. Next base: position 3,135,742 of record NZ_CP160403.1, on the reverse strand, counting down.
CCCCCCAGCCGCCCGCGACGGTGGCAGCATGCGGCCGCCCGCTCCTTCGACGCTCGAGGAGCTGTGGCGGTCGTACAAGGCGACGGGAGACGAGCGGCTGCGGGAGCAGCTGATCCTGCACTACTCACCGCTGGTGAAGTACGTGGCGGGGCGGGTGAGCGTCGGCCTGCCGCCCAACGTCGAGCAGGCCGACTTCGTCTCCTCCGGGGTCTTCGGGCTCATCGACGCGATCGAGAAGTTCGACATCGACCGGGAGATCAAGTTCGAGACGTACGCGATCACGCGGATCCGGGGCGCGATGATCGACGAGCTGCGGGCGCTGGACTGGATCCCGCGGTCCGTGCGGCAGAAGGCGCGGAACGTGGAGCGGGCTTACGCGACCCTGGAGGCACGGCTCAGGCGGACGCCGTCGGAAGGGGAGGTGGCCGCCGAGCTGGGCATCCAGGTGGACGAACTGCATGCGGTGTTCAGCCAGCTGTCGCTGGCGAACGTCGTCGCCCTCGAGGAACTGCTGCACGTCGGCGGTGAGGGCGGCGACCGGCTCAGTCTCATGGACACCCTGGAGGACACCGCCGCCGACAATCCGGTGGAAGTGGCCGAGGACCGGGAGCTGCGGCGGTTCCTGGCGCGGGCGATCAACACGCTGCCCGAGCGGGAGAAGACCGTTGTCACGCTCTACTACTACGAGGGGCTGACGCTGGCGGAGATCGGGAACGTGCTGGGCGTGACCGAGAGCCGGGTCAGTCAGATCCACACCAAGTCCGTGCTTCAGCTGCGTGCGAAGCTGGCGAGCTTCGCGCGCTGACCCGCCCGGCTCGGGGGCGCGTCGGGGTGAGTCGCTCCCGTCGGGGGTGGCGCGTCCGTAAAGTGGTTTGCGTGCCAAGGATTCGAGCGGCCTCCGTGGCCGAGCACCGGTCGATGCAGCGAGCCGCCCTGCTGGATGCGGCTCGGTCTTTGCTGTCCGAGGGTGGGACGGAGGCGCTGACGTTTCCGGCCCTCGCCGAGCGGACGGGGCTTGCGCGGTCGTCCGTGTACGAGTACTTCCGGTCGCGGGCGGCCGTCGTCGAGGAGCTGTGCGAGGTCGACTTCCCGGTCTGGGCGGCGGAGGTCTCGGCGGCGATGGAGCGGGCGGAGACGGCCGAGGGCAAGATCGAGGCATATGTGCGGCAGCAGCTGGCCCTCGTCGGGGACCGGCGGCACCGGGCCGTCGTGGCGATCTCGGCGAGTGAGCTCGATGCGGGCGCCCGGGAGAAGATCCGGGCCGCGCACGGGGGGCTCGTGGCGATGATCGTGGAGGCGCTGGGGGAGATGGGGCACGGGGAGCCCCGGCTCGCGGCGATGCTCTTGCAGGGGGTTGTGGACGCGGCCGTGCGGAGGATCGAGCTGGGGGCGGCGGAGGATCCTGCGGCGATCACTGAAGCGGCGGTGGGGATGGTGCTGCGGGGGGTTCGGGGCTGACGTCGGCTGTGCTGCTGCTGAGGTCGGCTTGCGCTTGCCGGTGCCGGGCGGCACGCATGCCCGCAGCTTGCCGGCGGCTACGACGGCAGCGGCACCCCCAGTACCGGTAGCAGCCTCGACGGGCCCCTGTGCAGCAACCATGGCGGCAGCAGCGACAGCGGGTCCAGGTAGACGTCTCCCCTCCGCAGGCCCCAGTGCACGCATGTGACCGTGCAGTGTGAGCCTGCCGGTTCCACCGTTCCCACCACCTCGCCCGCCGCCACCTCCTGACCCTTCTCCACCGACGCCCGCAGCGGCTCGTACGTCGTTCGCAGTGGTGGTTCGCCCGTGCCCGTCAGTTCCACGGAGACGACGCCCTTTCCCGCCACCCGGCCCGCGAACGAGACCCGGCCCGCCGCCACCGCGCGCACCGGTGTTCCGGGCGGTGCCGCCAGGTCGACGCCCCGGTGGCCGCGGCCGTACACCGTCGCCGGGGGCTCCCAGCCCCTTAGGACCGGTGGACTCGTCCCCACGGGCCAATGGCGGCCCACGGCCGGCACCGGAACCTCCGTCCCCTCCCGTCCGGGGGCGCCCGCTCGGGCCCCGGCCGCCGGCAGCGCGGTGACCAGCAGCATCAGCAGCAGCGTCGTACGCACACATCGTTCTCGCATGCGAGAACCGTCCCGCACCCAGGTCGATCATGGCCGGGATCTGTGGACTACTCCCCGGTTGTGGACAGCGGCGTCACCCGGTGCCCCGCCGGTCCCGTACACTTCTTCTGGCGATCCGGGTCACCGGGTCGACTTCGCACGCCCCGATACGGCGGCCAGTAACGGCCCCTGTCAGCGCCTCTCGGTCCTTCGTGGCTCGGCGCACCGCGGGCGTCAGGCGCGGGAGCCGTCCGGCCCCCGCGGCACAACCGAGAAAACTCAAGGAGAACGGCCATGGCCGTCGTCACGATGCGGGAGCTGCTGGAGAGCGGCGTCCACTTCGGTCACCAGACCCGTCGCTGGAACCCGAAGATGAAGCGCTTCATCTTCACCGAGCGCAACGGCATCTACATCATCGACCTGCTCCAGTCGCTGTCGTACATCGACCGCGCCTACGAGTTCGTCAAGGAGACCGTCGCCCACGGCGGCACGGTCATGTTCGTCGGCACGAAGAAGCAGGCGCAGGAGGCCATCGCCGAGCAGGCCACCCGCGTCGGCATGCCCTACGTCAACCAGCGCTGGCTGGGCGGCATGCTCACCAACTTCTCCACCGTCTACAAGCGTCTGCAGCGCCTCAAGGAGCTCGAGCAGATCGACTTCGAGGACGTCGCCGCGTCAGGTCTGACCAAGAAGGAGCTTCTCGTGCTCTCGCGCGAGAAGGCCAAGCTGGAGAAGACCCTCGGCGGTATCCGCGAGATGCAGAAGGTGCCCAGCGCCGTCTGGATCGTGGACACCAAGAAGGAGCACATCGCCGTTGGTGAGGCCCGGAAGCTCAACATCCCGGTCGTCGCGATCCTCGACACCAACTGCGACCCCGACGAGGTCGACTACAAGATCCCGGGCAACGACGACGCGATCCGCTCCGTCACCCTGCTCACCCGTGTGATCGCCGACGCGGTCGCCGAGGGCCTCATCGCCCGCTCCGGTGTCGCCACCGAGGGCAAGGGCGAGAAGGCCGCGGGCGAGCCGCTCGCCGAGTGGGAGCGCGACCTGCTCGAGGGCGAGAAGAAGGCCGACGAGGCTCCGGCTGCCGAGGCCCCCGCCGCCGAGGCTCCGGCCGCCGAGGCTCCGGCTGCCGAGGCCCCCGTCGCCGAGGCCCCCGCGGCCGAGGCTCCGGCCGCGGACGCCGAGCAGGCCTGACACGACAGCGTCAGTGTTGACGGCGGGGGCGGCACTCCATCCATCAGCGCCTCCGGCGCGGTGAAGTCCGCTCCCGCCGTTCACCCGTAGGTCAGCACCGAGTCGGCGAGCTACCTCTACATGTAGAGCGCAGACCGTGCAGATCTTCGATCTTCCAGACTTCGAGAAAGATTCACAGACTCATGGCGAACTACACCGCCGCCGACGTCAAGAAGCTCCGTGAGCTCACCGGCGCCGGCATGATGGACTGCAAGAAGGCGCTGGACGAGGCCGAGGGCAACGTGGAGAAGGCCGTCGAGGCGCTCCGCATCAAGGGCCAGAAGGGCGTCGCCAAGCGCGAGGGCCGCTCCGCCGAGAACGGCGCCGTGGTCTCGATCATCGCCGACGACAACTCCTCCGGTGTCCTCGTCGAGCTGAAGTGCGAGACGGACTTCGTCGCCAAGGGCGAGAAGTTCCAGGCCGCGGCCACGGCCATCGCCGAGCACATCGCCAAGACCTCCCCGGCCGACCTCGAGGCCCTGCTCGCCTCCGAGATCGAGGCCGGCAAGACCGTTCAGGCGTTCGTGGACGAGGCCAACGCCAACCTGGGCGAGAAGATCGTCCTGGACCGCTTCGCGCAGTTCGCCGACGGCTTCGTGATCGCGTACATGCACCGCACGATGCCCGACCTGCCCCCGCAGATCGGTGTCCTCGTCGAGCTGGACAAGCCGAACGCCGAGGTCGCCAAGGGCGTCGCCCAGCACATCGCCGCCTTCGCGCCGAAGTACCTCGCCAAGGAGGACGTCCCGGCCGAGGTCGTCGAGTCCGAGCGCCGTATCGCCGAGGAGACCACCCGCGCCGAGGGCAAGCCCGAGGCCGCGATCGCCAAGATCGTCGAGGGTCGCCTGAACGGCTTCTTCAAGGACGCCACGCTGCTCGGTCAGCCGTACGCGCTCGACAACAAGAAGTCGGTCCAGAAGGTCCTGGACGAGGCGGGTGTCACCCTGAAGCGCTTCACGCGCATCAAGGTCGGCATCTGAGTCCGTACCGCGATCGACGCCCGGCCGCTATAGGGTCGAGTGCAAGTCGTCCGCGTACGCCGTCACGCATGCGTGCGTGACGGACGACAGCAGATCTGACGAGGAGGCCATTGCCGAGCATGGGAGCGACAAGCCACCCCACCGGCAATGGCCTTCTTCGTATGTGCAACACGTGAAAGAGGCGGGATCTCCATGACCACCAAGGCCCAGAAGAGCGACGACGGCAAAGTACGCGGCCGGTTCCTGCTGAAGCTGTCCGGAGAGGCATTCTCCGGTGGCGGGGGCCTGGGCGTGGACCCCGACGTGGTGCACAAGATCGCCCGTGAGATCGCGGCCGTCGTGCGCGACGGGGCGCAGATCGCGGTTGTCATCGGCGGCGGCAACTTCTTCCGCGGAGCCCAGCTCCAGGTGCGTGGCATGGACCGCGCCCGTTCCGACTACATGGGCATGCTCGGCACGGTCATGAACTGCCTCGCCCTCCAGGACTTCCTGGAGAAGGAGGGCATCGACAGCCGCGTCCAGACGGCCATCACCATGGGCCAGGTCGCCGAGCCGTACATCCCGCTGCGTGCCGTGCGCCACCTGGAGAAGGGCCGCGTGGTCATCTTCGGCGCCGGTATGGGCATGCCGTACTTCTCCACGGACACCACCGCCGCCCAGCGCGCCCTGGAGATCGACGCCGAGGCGCTGCTGATGGGCAAGAACGGCGTGGACGGGGTCTACGACTCCGACCCGAAGTCCAACCCGGACGCCGTCAAGTTCGACTCCCTCGGTTACGGCGAGGTCATCACCCGTGACCTGAAGGTCGCCGACGCCACCGCCATAACGCTCTGCCGCGACAACAAGCTTCCGATCCTCGTCTTCGAGCTCCTGGCGGAGGGCAATATCGCTCGCGCCGTCAAGGGTGAGAAGATCGGCACGCTTGTGGGTGACCAGGGCAGCCGGGACTGACCACGGACCCTGACCGGGGGATGGACAATGTCCTGCCGGTCGGGAACCGTGCAGAAAGAAGACGCGACGCAGCCGGCCGCCGCCCCACCAAGGAACCGCAGCCGGGCCTACCCAAGACACGCAGGAGCAAGTGGTGATCGAAGAGACCCTCCTCGAGGCCGAGGAGAAGATGGAGAAGGCCGTCGTGGTCGCCAAGGAGGACTTCGCCGCGATCCGCACGGGCCGTGCGCACCCGGCGATGTTCAACAAGATCGTGGCCGACTACTACGGCGCGCCGACGCCGATCAACCAGCTGGCTTCGTTCGCTGTGCCGGAGCCGCGCATGGCCGTGGTGACCCCGTTCGACAAGAGCGCGCTGCGCAACATCGAGCAGGCGATCCGTGACTCCGACCTGGGCGTCAACCCGAGCAACGACGGCAACATCATCCGGGTGGTGTTCCCCGAGCTCACCGAGGAGCGCCGCCGCGAGTACATCAAGGTCGCCAAGGGCAAGGGCGAGGACGCCAAGGTGTCCATCCGCTCCGTGCGCCGCAAGGCCAAGGACGCCATCGACAAGCTGATCAAGGACGGCGAGATCGGTGAGGACGAGGGCCGTCGTGCGGAGAAGGAGCTCGACGACACCACGCACAAGTACGTCGCCCAGGTGGACGAGCTTCTCAAGCACAAGGAAGCGGAGCTTCTCGAGGTCTGATGAACGACTCTTCCTGGGGAGCGCCGCCACACGCAGGGTACTGGGGGCCCACCGAGCAGGGACCTGGCCAGGAGGCTGCCCCGGCGGGTCCCGCGTACGATGCGCATGACGCCCAGCAGACTCGCCCCATGCCCATCGCGCCCGACGTACCCGCGTATGGCGGAGACCAGGATGACGACCGGGGGGCCGCTCGGCTGAGCGGCCCCTTGTTCCGCGACGAGATGCCGCAGGCGCGGCCTTACGACACGCCGCAGGCGCGGCCCCACGGGGCGGTGCCGCAGAATCCGGAGCCCATGCCCGACGCCTCGCAGCCGGCGCCCCAGCCGCAGAAGAAGAGCGCGGGGCGCGACCTGAGCGCGGCCATAGGGGTCGGCGTCGGGCTCGGTGCGGTCATCATCGCGTCGCTGTTCGTCGTCAAGGCCGTGTTCGTCGGCGTCATAGCCGTCGCCGTCGTCGTGGGCCTGTGGGAGCTGACGAGCCGCCTGCAGGAGCGCAAGGGCATCAAGGCGCCCCTGGTGCCACTCGCCCTCGGCGGGGCGGCGATGATCGTCGCCGGTTACGCGCGCGGTGCCGAGGGCGCGTGGGTCGCGATGGCACTCACGGCGCTGGCCGTGCTCGTATGGCGCATGGCGGAGCCGCCGGAGGGCTACCTCAAGGACGTCACGGCCGGCGTCTTCGCGGCCTTCTACGTACCCTTCCTGGCCACGTTCGTCGCGATGATGCTCACCGCCGACGACGGTCCCTGGCGCGTCCTGACGTTCCTGCTCCTCACGGTCGTCAGCGACACGGGCGCGTACGCGATCGGCTGGCGCTTCGGCAGGCACAAGCTCGCCCCGCGCATCAGCCCCGGCAAGACGCGCGAAGGCCTGCTCGGGGCGGTCTCGTTCGCCATGGTCGCCGGCGCCCTGTGCATGGAGTTCCTCATCGACGACGGCTCCTGGTGGCAGGGCCTGCTGCTGGGCCTCGCGGTCGCGGCCAGCGCGACGCTCGGAGACCTCGGCGAGTCGATGATCAAGCGCGACCTGGGCATCAAGGACATGGGCACGCTGCTCCCCGGGCACGGGGGGATCATGGACCGGCTGGACTCACTGTTGCCGACGGCTCCTGTGGTGTGGCTACTTCTTGTGATCTTCGTCGGGTCCGGGTGACGGCTCACAGTGCACCGGAGCCCCCGCTCTTCCAAGGGCGGGGGCTCCTTGTTTCTCCGGCCGTGGCGCCCCTGTCTGCGGAGTGGGACGATTCCGGTGTAAGCCCGCAAAGGGGATCACCCTGGAAGGAGGACGTCATGTCCGCCATCCGTGAAGTGATCGACGTCGACCGCAGTCCCGAAGACGTCTACGCATATGTCATCGACCCGTCTCACCTGACAGAATGGCAGCTCAGCGCGGTATCCGCGGAGCTGCTGGACGAAGGGCCGCTGCACACCGGTTCACGCGTCCGGGTCACGCGGCGCGTCGGCCGCCGAGAGATCCCGATGACCTCGGAACTCACCGAGTACGACCCGCCGCACAGCTGGAGTGTGCGCGGCATTGACGGCCCCGTCAGGGGCATCTTCCACGGTGAGATCGAGCCGATCGACGACGGCCGGCGCTCCCGCGTCACGATGGAACTCGACTTCGAGAGCCACGGCATAGGAAAGATCCTCACGCCCCTCGTCGTCCGCCCACAGGTCCGCAAAGAGATGCCGCGCAACGAGCAACTGCTCAAGGACCTGCTGGAACGTCCCGGCGCGTAGTCCGCCTCGTGAGCGGGCCGGCTCGGCCCGCTCATGCTCACGACGTGCAGACGTCCGTCAGCTTCGCGGCCGCGGCGTCGATCCTGCCGGAGTCCGGGTTCGTGTCGCCGTTCAGGATGGCCTTGTTGTAGTCCTCGACGGCCTGGTTGAGGTCGTCGACGGCCTCGTCGACCTTGCCGTCGTCCGTCTTGGCGTTGATCTTGTCGAGGTTCTTCTCGATCGTGTCGATGGACCTGCCGGTCTGCGACGGGTCGTTCACGGCGTCCAGCCCGGCCTCGTGGATGGCCTTCAGGCCGTCCACGACCCACGATCCCGTCGGACGCGGGCCGTCACGAGAGAGCGGACTCCCGACTCCGTGGTGTAGCCCGCTACACCGAATGGCCGTCTCCTCGGGCACACCAGTGGATCTGCGACACTGGTACGGCCATGCCTAAGCCCGGAGAACTCACATTCGTCGCCCCGCGCGGAGCCAAGAAGCCGCCGCGGCATCTCGCCGATCTCACGCCCGCCGAGCGCAAGGACGCGGTGGCCGAAATCGGGGAGAAGCCGTTTCGTGCCAAGCAGCTCTCGCAGCACTACTTCGCGCGGTACGCGCACGACCCGGAGCAGTGGACCGACATCCCGGCCGCCGCGCGCCCCAAGCTGCGGGAGGCGCTGCTGCCCGAGTTGATGACGGTCGTGCGGCATCTGTCGACGGACGAGGGTACGACCCGCAAGACGCTGTGGCGGCTGTTCGACGGCACGCTCGTCGAGTCCGTGCTCATGCGCTACCCGGACCGGGTGACGATGTGCATCAGCTCGCAGGCGGGGTGCGGGATGAACTGCCCGTTCTGTGCGACCGGGCAGGCGGGGCTCGATCGGAATCTGTCCACCGCCGAGATCGTCCATCAGATCGTCGACGGTATGCGGGCCCTGCGGGACGGGGAGGTGCCCGGTGGGCCCGCTCGGCTCTCCAACATCGTCTTCATGGGCATGGGTGAGCCGCTCGCCAACTACAAGCGGGTCGTGGGGGCCGTCCGGGCGCTCACCGACCCCGCGCCGGACGGGCTGGGGCTCTCGCAGCGCGGCATCACCGTGTCGACGGTCGGGCTGGTGCCCGCCATCCACCGGTTCGCCGACGAGGGCTTCAAGTGCCGGCTCGCGATCTCGCTGCACGCGCCGGACGACGAACTGCGCGACACCCTCGTCCCCGTGAACACACGGTGGAAGGTGCGCGAGGTCCTCGACGCCGGGTTCGAGTACGTCGAGAAGTCCGGGCGCCGGCTGTCCATCGAGTACGCGCTGATCCGGGACATCAACGACCAGGCGTGGCGCGGTGACCGGCTCGGGCGGCTGCTCAGGGGCAAGCCCGTGCACGTCAATCTCATTCCGCTCAACCCGACCCCGGGCTCGAAGTGGACCGCTTCGCGCCCCGCGGACGAGAAGGCGTTCGTCGAGGCCATCGCGGCGCACGGGGTGCCGGTGACGATCCGGGACACCCGCGGCCAGGAGATCGACGGGGCGTGCGGTCAGCTCGCGGCCACCGAGCGGTAGTCTGAAGCCGTACGCATATCTTCATATTCCGACAGGGGAGCGCCACAGCGCTGAGAGTGCGGCAATCGGGCCGCAGACCCTCTGAACCTCGCCCAGGTCATTCTGGGTAGGAAGTTCGGTCACCACTCAAGCTGTTGCGCCCTGCCCGGGACCGGTCCTCGGATCCCGGGCAGGGCCGCGTCTCTTCCTGGTCACCCAGGAGGAATTCAGTGAGCACCACCAAGAAGCTCGCGGCCGTGGCCGTCGGCCTGGGCCTCGTCACGCTGTCCGCGTGCGGATCGTCGTCCGAGTCCGGCAGCGGCGGTTCCGAGTCCAAGACCGTCACGCTGGTCAGCCACGACTCGTGGGTCGCCTCCAAGAGCGTCATCGCCGCCTTCGAGAAGGAGTCCGGCTACAAGGTCCGGGTCCTCAAGTCCGGCGACGCCGGGCAGGCCGTCAACAAGGCAATCCTGACCAAGGACAACCCGCAGGGCGACGTGTTCTTCGGCGTCGACAACACGCTGCTGTCGCGGGCACTCGACAACGACCTGTTCCAGTCGTACGAGGCGAAGGGGCTCGAACAGGTCGACGAGCAGTACCAGCTCGACGAGGACAAGCACCGGGTCACCCCCATCGACTACGGCGACATCTGCGTCAACTACGACAAGAAGTACTTCGCCGACCACAAGCTGACCCCGCCGGCCTCGTTCGACGACCTGGTCGAGCCCGAGTACAAGAACCTCCTCGTCACCGAGAACGCCGCCACCTCCTCGCCCGGCCTGGGCTTCCTGCTCGGCACCGCCGCGAAGTACGGCGACGACGGGTGGCAGGACTACTGGAAGAAGCTCAAGGCCAACGGCGTGAAGGTCGTCGACGGCTGGGAGCAGGCCTACAACGAGGAGTTCTCCGGCTCCGCCGGCGGCAAGAAGGCGAAGGCCGACCGGCCGCTCGTCGTCTCGTACGCCTCCTCGCCGCCCGCCGAGGTGATCTACGGCGACCCGAAGCCGACGACCGCGCCGACCGGGGTCGCCACCGCCACCTGCTTCCGGCAGGTCGAGTTCGCCGGCCTGCTGAGCAACGCGAAGAACAGCAAGGGCGGCAAGGCGCTGATCGACTTCCTGATCACGAAGAGGTTCCAGGAGGACATGCCGCTCAACATGTTCGTCTACCCCGTGGTCAAGGGTGCGGCCGTGCCCGCCGAGTTCACCCAGTACGGGCCACCCGCCGAGGACCCCGAGACCATGGACCCGTCGAAGATCGCCGCCGACCGTGACCAGTGGGTCAAGTCGTGGACCTCACTCGTACTGAAGTAGCCGTCTCGAAGAGGCGACGTCCCGGGAGCGCGGCGCGGCTCGGGCTCATGGCCCTGCCCGTCGCGTTCTTCGGCGTCTTCTTCGCCTACCCCGTCGCCGCGATCGTCGCGCGCGGCCTGAAGGCCGACGGGGCATGGCAGTTGGGGCGGCTGTGGGACGTGGTCGCGCAGCCCGACATCCGGCACGTCCTGTGGTTCACCACCTGGCAGGCGCTCGCCTCGACCGGACTCACGCTGCTGATCGCGCTGCCCGGCGCGTACGTCTTCGCCCGCTTCGACTTCCCGGGCAAACAGCCCCTGCGGGCCGTGGTGACCGTCCCGTTCGTCCTGCCGACGGTCGTCGTCGGTACGGCGTTCCTGGCGCTCGTCGGGCGCGGCGGGCTGCTCGACGAGTGGTGGGGTGTACGGCTCGACACCACCGTGTGGGCGATCCTGCTGGCCCACGTCTTCTTCAACTACGCGGTCGTCGTACGCACGGTGGGCGGCCTGTGGGCGCAGCTCGACCCGCGGCAGGAGGAGGCCGCGCGGATGCTCGGCGCGTCGTCCCTCAAAGCCTGGCGGAAGGTCACCCTGCCGGCGCTCGCGCCCGCCGTGGCCGCCGCGGCCCTGATGGTCTTCCTGTTCACCTTCACCTCCTTCGGCGTGGTGCAGATCCTCGGCGGGCCGACCTTCTCCACGCTCGAGGTGGAGATCTACCGGCAGACGTCGGAGATCTTCGACCTGGCCACCGCAGCCGTCCTCACGATCGTCCAGTTCGTGGCGGTCGGCACGATCCTCGCCGTGCACGCATGGACCGTACGGCGGCGGGAGACCGCGCTGCGGCTGGTGGACGCGTCCGTCACGGCGCGACGGCCGCGCGGGGCCGGGCAGTGGGCACTGCTGGCCGGTGTCCTCGCCACCGTCGTCGTCCTTGTGCTGCTGCCGCTCGCCGTCCTGGTGCAGCGGTCGCTGGACGGGCCCGGCTTCGGCTACTACCGGGCGCTGACGTCGTCCGACGGGGGCACGTTCCTCGTCCCGCCGATCGACGCGATCGGCAATTCGCTGGAGTACGCCGTCGCCGCCACCGCCATCGCGGTCCTCATCGGCGGTCTGGCGGCCGCGGCCCTCACCCGGCGGGACGCGGGCCGGCTCGTGCGCGGCTTCGACGCGCTGCTGATGCTGCCGCTCGGCGTCTCCGCGGTGACGGTCGGCTTCGGGTTCCTGATCGCGCTCGACGAGCCGCCGCTGGACCTGCGTAGCTCCTGGATCCTGGTGCCCCTCGCGCAGGCGCTGGTGGGCGTCCCGTTCGTCGTACGGACGATGCTGCCGGTGCTGCGGGCCGTGGACGTACGGCTGCGGGAGGCCGCGGCGGTGCTCGGGGCGTCGCCCTGGCGGGTGTGGCGGGAGGTCGATCTGCCGATGGTGCGGCGGGCGCTGCTCGTCGCGGCCGGGTTCGCCTTCGCCGTGTCGCTGGGGGAGTTCGGGGCGACCGTGTTCATCGCGCGGCCCGACAACCCCACGCTGCCCGTTGCGGTGGCCCGGCTCCTCGGGCGGGCCGGTGAGCTCAACTACGGCCAGGCGATGGCCCTTTCCACGATCCTGATGGTGGTGTGCGCCGTGGCCCTGCTGGTGTTGGATCGTCTGCGGGTCGCAGACCGGACGGGGGAGTTCTGATGCTGCTGAGCCTGGAGGGCGCGACCGTCCGATTCGGCGGGCGGGCCGTGCTCGACACGGTCGATCTCGCCGTCGCCGAGCACGAGGTCGTGTGTGTGCTCGGGCCCAGCGGCAGCGGCAAGTCGACGCTGCTGCGGGCGGTGGCCGGGCTGCAACCCCTTGATGCAGGACGGGTGTTGCTCGACGGGCGCGACCAGGCGGGCGTGCCCGCGCACCGGCGGGGGGTCGGGCTGATGTTCCAGGATCATCAGCTGTTCCCGCAGCGTGATGCAGGGGGCAACGTCGCGTTCGGGCTGCGGATGCACGGGGCGTCGCGCTCCCAGCAGGACACCCGGGTACGGGAGTTGCTGGAACTCGTCGGGCTGCCGGGCGCAGCCCGCCGGGCCGTGGCCGCGCTGTCCGGTGGTGAACAGCAGCGGGTGGCGCTCGCCCGGGCTCTCGCGCCCCGACCGCGGCTGCTGATGCTGGACGAGCCGCTCGGACAGCTCGACCGGTCGCTGCGGGAGCGCCTCGTGGTCGAACTGCGGGAGCTGTTCGGGCAGCTGGGCACCACCGTGCTCGCGGTCACCCACGACCAGGGCGAGGCCTTCGCGCTCGCCGACCGGGTCGTGGTGATGCGGGACGGGCGGATCGCCCAGTCCGGTACGCCGCTCGAGGTGTGGCAGCGGCCGGCCGACGCGTTCGTGGCCCGCTTCCTCGGTTTCGACAACGTGGTACCGGCGACGGTCGCCGGGGAGGCGGCGGACACGCCCTGGGGCAAGGTCCCCGTGCCCGACGGTGCCCCGCAGGGCACGCGCACGCTACTGGTACGGCCCGCGGGTGTACGGCTCGTGCCGGCGGACGAGGGGCTACGCTGCACGGTCGCCGCCCGCACCTTCAAGGGCACCCATGTCGCCGTACACCTGCAGCCCGCGGACGCGCCGCGATTGGAGGCGGCGTGCGCGCTGCGGGTGGCGCCGGAGGTGGGGGCCGCGGTCGGGGTGGAGTTCGACGCCGCCGAAATCGTGGTGCTGGACTGACCTGCCCGCGTGCCTGGCCGGCGGGGGGCTCGGCTCGCCGAGACCGCGACTGCCGCTCGACAACCGGCGGTTGGAGGTCCTCGGCGAGCGGGGCCTGCTGGAGTTCCGGCTGGAGCGGGCGACCTTCGACCGATGTGCGAGTGGCCCGCCCCCGGTGCGGGGACGGGCCACAGGTGCGTGCGTGCGTGCGTACGGCGGCGTCAGCGGTCGCTGCTCGCCCCGCGACGGCGCATGCCGAAGAACACCGCGCCACCACCGACGGCGACCAGGGCGGCCGCGATGCCGGCGATCAGACCGGTGTTGGAGTTGGCACCGGTCTCGGCGAGGTTGGAGTCACCGGCCGCGGGCGACGGAGCGTTGCTCGGGGTGCCCGCGGGGGAGGTGCTGCTCTCCGAGGCCGACGGGGTCGGGGTCGCGCTCTCGGCCGGGGTCGAGGCGGACTCCGACGGCGACGGAGACGGCGTGGTCTCGGTCTTGCAGGCCGTGGCCGGCGTGGTCAGGTTGGGCTTGATGTCCGCGTCGACCTGGTTCCCGGCCTTGACGTGGACGCGGTAGACCGCGTTCGGCTCCCAGTCCTCGGCGAAGGTGATGGTGACACCTTCCTTCGAGCCCTTGACCTCCTGCTGGCCGACCTTGCGCACGTCGGCGCCGTTGTTCTCCAGGAACACGGAGACGATGGCGGTGGTGCCTGTGGGGTCCACGTCGGTGACGGTGATGACACCGTTCGTGCCGTCGCACTTGGCTTCGGCGGAGAACTCATTGATGTTGCAGGCGAGCGCGCTGCCGGAGGCGCTGAGCGCGAGCGCGGTCGAGGCGGCGGCGACACCGAGGATGCGCACGGAACGACGTGCGGTGCGACGAGTTATGGACACGTTTGCCCTTCACGGGTTCTACAGTTGCGGGGGGTTGAGGGGGGGATGAGCCAACGCCGAGGTGACGGAGCCCAGGTGATGGAATCTCACCAACCCCAGGAGACTCACAGGTTTATAAGTGTTCCATAAGTAGTGTCAATGCGGATGCCCATAGAGGCCGCTTGCTTTGCCGTCTCATTAACCGCCGAGACGTTTCAACGCCTCCGGGACCTCCTCGATCCGGTCAACCAGGGCTATTCGGGACTCCATCGAACGGCCGCGCG